>NZ_JBLZMW010000007.1:0-201792 GCF_048553275.1 Pacificoceanicola niger | reverse complement strand
GGATGCGGCGCTGAAACTGGCAAGGGGCGAGGACGTGGCGCAGAAGGTCTATATCCCCTTCGAGCTTGTGACGCCGGCCAATCTCGACAGCTACACGTCGAAGAACTGATCGTTGCAAACGCAATGCAAGGGCGGAGCCATCTCGGCTCCGCTCTCCCGATTTTCTCGCGGGAAAGCACGGGTGAGACGACGCGCGCGGCATCGGTTGTCGCGCGGGACCGGGATGGTGGCTCAGAAGTTGATCTGATCAGATCAAGGATGGTCGCGCCAATACTGCGCCCGGTCGCTATGACAAGGTCGCGCAACAGGGAGGAAACAGGATGTCCGAGATGTCCCACGGTATCGGCGGGCTGACGTTCGACGCAAAGAAACGCGCTTGGCCGAACGAGATGAACGTGTTCATCGCATTGATCGCCATCATCGCGATTTTCGAAATTCTGGGGCAGATTCTGCCCTACATGAACGGCCAAAGCCTGCTTTTCGATTTCAACACGGCGCGGGACGGCACCATCCTGAACATGGTCCGATTGAAGATCATCATCCTTCAGGTCTCGATCATCGGCATCATCGCCATCGGCTCGACCCAAGTGATCATTTCGGGCGGGATCGATCTGTCGCCCGGCTCGGTCGTAGGCCTGACGGCAATGGTGGCGATGAGCTTTGCGCAGACGGCACTGGTGAACGGCAACCCGAACCCCAAGGCGGTTTTTGGCGATGCCTTCATGGACCTGCCAGTCATCGTTCCGATCCTTGTGGCTTTGGCCATCGGTATCCTCGCCGGGGCCGTCAACGGCTTGCTCATCGCCTATACAAAGATCCCGCCCTTCATCGCCACGCTGGGCATGATGGTCGCAGCGCGCGGCGCGGCGAAATGGTGGTCAAAGGGGCAACCCATTTCCTTCCCGACCGATCCGTTCGCCGCCATCGGCAACGGTTTGGCGGGCTGGTCGCCGGTGCTGATCTTCATTGGCCTCGCAATCCTGTTCCACCTGATCCTGAAATACACGATCTACGGCAAGCACACCTATGCCATTGGCTCTAACGAGGATGCCGCGCGCATGTCGGGCATCAAGGTCGACCGCCACAAGGTGCTGGTCTACACGATTGCCGGGATGCTGGCGGGCCTGTCGGCGCTGGTGCTGGCGTCCAAGAACCTGACGGCGCAGGCCGGTATGGGCGTGATGTATGAACTCGACGCGATTGCCATGACCGTGATCGGCGGCGTCAGCCTTGCTGGCGGACGTGGCTCAATCGTGGGCACCGTGCTGGGGGCGCTGATCTTTGGCGTGATCATCTCGGGTTTCACCTACCTTCGGCTCGACGCGTACTATCAGGAAATGGTCAAGGGCGCGATCATCGTGGCGGCCGTTGTGCTCGACCAGTGGCGCCGTCAACGGGCCGCAACGAGCGGATAAGGAAGAGAGACGATGAGCGACGTACAGACAGACATCCATAGCACCGACTTCTCCCATGGCGCAGCGCCCTCGGGCGAGGTGATCCTCGAAACCCGTGGCCTGACCAAGCATTACGGCGGCGTGCATGCGCTTCAAGATGCGAATTTCACCCTGCGCAAAGGCGAACACGTGGCGATCATGGGCGATAACGGCGCGGGCAAGTCCACCTTCGTCCGGCAGATCACCGGGGTCGAACAGCGCACGCGCGGCGATGTTATCTTTGACGGGAGGCCGGTGTATTTCGAGAATCCGATGGATGCCCGCAATGCCGGCATCGAGACCGTGTTCCAGACACTTGCGCTGGCCGATCAACTGGACGTGCCCGACAACCTGTTCCTTGGCCGTGAGCTGGTGAAGTTCAAGTTCGGGCCCTTTTCGATCCTCGACTACAAGTCGATGCGAGAGCGTACGATCGGCGCTTTGGAGAAAACCGGTGTAAAAATCCCCAACATTCGGGGCACGATCGAGCGCATGTCCGGCGGCCAGCGGCAATGTGTGGCCATCGCCCGCACCGCGACCTTCCATTCCAAGCTGACCATCATGGACGAACCCACGGCGGCGCTTGGGGTGCAGGAAACCGCACAGGTCGAAAACATCATCCGCACGTTGAAAGAGCAGGGTGAACCCTTGATCCTCATCAGCCACAACATGCGGCAAGTGATGGACCTCTGCGACCGGATCGTGGTGTTCCGCCGTGGGAGAATCTGCGCCAATCTCGACATTCGCGCTGGCGATATCACCGGCGAGGACGTGGTGGCCTATATCACAGGTGCGAAGACTCAGCCCGAATACGCTGACGCAGCGTAATTGGCTTTTTCGCCCTTCTACAGACATTCACTGCAGGCCGCGCGCCTTCAGTGCGCAACCGGGCTGTGCCCGTCATGAGGAAAACTATGACAGTCAAATTCGGAGTTCTCGGCGCCGGCCGCATCGGACAGGTCCATGCGCGCGCCATTGCCTCAGTTCCTGGCGCGGCGCTTGTCGCCGTTGCTGACGCAGTCGCGGCGGCGGCACAGGCCCTTCACGATCAGTATGGCTGCGAGATCCGCACCATCGATGAGATCCGGCAGGCCGATGACATTGATGCAGTCATCATCTGCACGCCCACCGACACCCACGCCGACCTGATCGAAGACTTCGTCAAGGCCGGCAAGGCAGTGTTCTGCGAAAAGCCCGTCGATCTGGACGTGGCCCGTGCCCGTCAGGTGATCGAAACCGTTGCGGCGGAAAACGGCACCTTGATGGTCGGCTTCCAACGCCGCTTCGATCCTGATTTCCGCGCGTTAAAGGCCGCCATCGACGAGGGTCGCATCGGTAAGGTCGAGATGGTCACGCTGACCTCGCGCGATCCCGGCGCGCCGCCGCCCGCCTATATCCAAAGCTCCGGCGGCATCTTCCGCGACATGACGATCCACGATTTCGACGTGGCGCGCTGGCTCTTGGGCGAAGAGGTGGAAACGGTGATGGCGCAGGCCTCGGTCCTGACCGATCCCGAGATCGGCAAGCTGGGCGATTATGACAGCGTCAACGTCATCCTGCGCACGGCGTCCGGCAAGCAGTGCACCATCACGAATACCCGACGCGCGACCTATGGCTACGACCAGCGGATCGAGGTGCATGGCTCGGGCGGTTCGGTCTCGGCGATGAACCAGCGCGAAGCGAACATCGAGATTGCCAATGGCGATGGCTACACCAAGCCGCCGCTGCTGAACTTCTTCATGTCGCGCTACACCGCCGCCTATGCGGCCGAGATCGCCGCTTTTGTCGAAGCGGTTCAAAGCGGCGCTGCGACACCGACGACCGGCCTTGACGGTCTGCGTGCGCTGGAACTGGCAGATGCCGCTTTGCAGTCCGCAAAGACAGGCCAAGCCGTCAGCTTGTCCGCATGCTGAAACGATACCCCGCGCCGGTTCCCAAGTGATCCGGTGCATTTACTGACGGGAGCCCCCCAATGACAAAACCATTGGACGTAATCACGATAGGCCGTGCTGGCGTTGATTTGTATGGCGCGCAGATTGGCGGGCGGTTGGAGGACATGTCGTCCTTCGACAAATACATTGGTGGCTCGCCGACGAACATTGCCTGCGGGACGGCACGGCTTGGGCTCAGGTCGGCGCTGATCAGTCGCGTGGGCGACGAGCACATGGGGCGGTTCATCCTCGAACAGCTGCGGCGGGAGGGGGTCGAGACCAAGGGCGTCGTGACCGATCCCGACCGGCTGACCGCGCTGGTGATCCTTGGCATCCGCGACCAGGAACAGTTTCCGCTGATCTTCTACCGCGAGAACTGCGCCGACATGGCGCTGTGCGAGGATGACATCGACCCGGAGTTCATCAAATCGGCGCGGTCCGTGGTGCCGACGGGGACGCATCTGTCGAACGAACGGACACGGGCGGCGGTGCTGAAGGCGCTGACGATTGCGCGTGAGAATGGGGTGAGGACCGCTTTGGACATCGACTACCGTCCGAACCTCTGGGGCGTTCTGGGGCATGGTGACGGCGAAAGCCGCTTTGCTGAAAGCGCCGAGGTGACGGCCCAGTTGCAATCCACGCTGCACCTCTTCGATCTGATCGTCGGCACTGAGGAGGAGTTCCACATCGCTGGCGGGTCCACCGACACCATCGAAGCGCTGCGCGCGGTGCGGGCCGTGTCCGGCGCCACGCTGGTTTGCAAGCGCGGGCCGATGGGGGCAGTGGCCTTTGAAGGCGACATTCCCGACAGCCTCGACGATGGCCAAACCGGCCCCGGCTTCCCGATCGAGGTGTTCAACGTGCTTGGGGCAGGCGATGGCTTCATGTCCGGTCTGCTCAAGGGTTGGTTGGATGGCGAGGCATGGCCTGTGGCGTTGAAATACGCCAATGCCTGCGGGGCCTTTGCCGTGTCGCGCCATGGTTGCACCCCGGCCTATCCCAGCTGGGAGGAACTGCAATTCTTCTTTGAGCGCGGGGTGGTGCAGCCCGACCTGCGCAACGATGTCGAACTGGAGCAGGTGCATTGGGCCACGACCCGCCACACCCGCCCCGGCGCGCCGGGCGATGTGCTGCGGACCTTTGCCTTTGACCACCGGATGCAGCTGGAGGAGATGGACGGGTATACCCCCGAGAAGGGGAGCGCGTTCAAGGAGTTGTGCCTTGACGCGGCCCTGAAGGTGCAGGGCGGTGGTCCCGGCTTTGGCATCCTGTGCGACAACCGCATCGGGCGGTCGGCCTTGCACCGGGCCAGCGGTTCCGGCCTGTGGATCGGCCGCCCGACCGAGGACCCCGGCTCGCGCCCGATCCAGTTTGAAAAGGACCTTGGCATCGACTTTGGTCGCTTGAAGGAATGGGCGGTCGAGGACGTGGTCAAGCTGCTGGTCTTCTGCCACCCGGACGACGACGCAACCTTGCGGGCGCTGCAGGAGGAACGCGTGTTGCGCCTGTTCACCGCCGCGCGGCGAGCGGGGCTGGAATTCCTGCTGGAGGTGATTCCGTCCAAGGTCAGCCCGGTGGACGACATGACGACGGCCACGCTGATCCAGCAGTTCTACGATGCGGGCGTCTATCCCGACTGGTGGAAGCTGGAACCGTTCCGGACCGAGGCGGCCTGGCAGAACGCGGTGGACGCCATCGAACGCAACGACCCGCGCACCTACGGCATCGTGGTGCTGGGGCTGGACGCGCCGGAAGATGAACTGGCGGCGTCCTTCGCGCTGGCGGCGAAACAGCCGCTGGTCAAGGGCTTTGCAGTAGGCCGGACGATCTTTGGCGACGCGGCGCGGGCGTGGATGGCAGGCGAGATGTCGGATGCGGATGCGGTTGCAATGATGGCCGGGCGCTATGCTCGCCTGTGTGATATCTGGGACAGTGCGCGCGGGTGACGGGGTGGGGGCTCTGCCCCCGCTCCTTCGGAGCCCCCTCGAGGTATTTGGGGACCAAAGAATAGACGGGCGTGTCTTTTTGAGGAGGACGAGATGGGAACGATCAGGCTGACCGCTGCGCAGGCGATGGTGAAGTGGCTTTCGGTGCAGATGACGGATGACGGGGAGAGGTTCATCGACGGAGTCTGGGCGATCTTTGGCCATGGCAACGTGGCCGGGCTGGGCGAGGCGTTGCACGATGTCGGCGAGGCTCTGCCGACCTGGCGGGGCCAGAACGAGCAGACCATGGCGCATACAGCGATCGCCTTTGCCAAGGCGTCGAAGCGGCGCCGCGCGATGGCGGTGACGTCCTCCATCGGGCCGGGGGCCACGAACATGGTGACCGCCGCGGCGTTGGCGCATGTGAACCGTCTGCCGGTGCTGTTGATCCCGGGCGATGTGTTTGCCAACCGTCGCCCCGATCCGGTCTTGCAGCAGGTCGAGGATTTTGACGACGGGACGGTTTCGGCGAATGATTGCTTCCGACCGGTCAGCCGGTATTTTGACCGGGTCACCCGGCCCGAGCATCTGCTGACCTGCCTGCCGCGCGCCATGTCCGTGATGACCGATCCGGCCAATTGCGGTCCGGTCACGCTATCCTTCTGTCAGGATGTGCAGGCCGAGGCGTATGATTACCCCGAGGCGTTCTTTGAGCCGCGCGTCTGGCGCATCCGCAGGCCCGAGCCTGACGCGGGCGAGCTGGCCGAAGTGGTCGAGCTGATCCGTGCTGCGAAAAATCCCGTGATCCTCTGCGGCGGCGGGGTGATCTATTCCGGCGCCGAGGAGGTTTTGGGGGCGTTTGCGACCCGGCACCAGATCCCCGTCGTGGAAACGCAGGCGGGCAAGTCGGCGCTCGCGCAGGCGCATCCCATGAACTTTGGCGCGTCCGGTGTCGATGGCTCGGCGGCGGCGAATGCGGTGTCCGAAAACGCCGATCTGGTGATCGGGGTGGGGACGCGGTTCCAGGACTTTACCACCGGGTCCTGGGCCTTGTTCAAGAACCCCGCGCGGCGGTTGGTGTCGATCAACGTCGCGGCCTATGACGCGGTGAAACATGGCGCGGTGCCGCTGGTGGCCGATGCCAAGGTCGCGTTGGAAAAGATCGGCGCGGCGCTTGGCGACCACACGGCCGGCGCGCCCGATGCCAAGCTGCGCAGCGACTGGCTGGAGGCCGTGACTGCCCACTGCGCCCCGCGTGCGGGCGGCGAAGGCGACCGCCCGCTCGATGCCGAGGTGATCGGCGCGGTGCAACGCGCCACCGGTGAGGACGCCGTGGCGATGTGCGCGGCGGGCACGATGCCCGGGGCGCTCAAGCTGCTGTGGCAGGCAAGCCAAGGCGGCTATCACATGGAATACGGCTTCAGCTGCATGGGCTACGAGATCGCAGGCGCCATGGGCCTCAAGCTGGCCACGCCCGAGCGCGAGGTGATCTGCTTTGTCGGTGACGGCAGCTACATGATGGCGAATTCCGAACTGGCGACGGCGGTGATGCGGCGGGTGCCCTTTACCATCGTCTTGACCGACAACCGGGGCTATGGCTGCATCAACCGGCTGCAGACGCTGGGTTGCGGTGGTGCGTCGTTCAACAACCTGTACGCAACGTCGAATATCGTGGCCCAGCCCGAGATCGACTACGTGGCCCACGCGGCCAGCATGGGGGCCCTTGCGGTCAAGGCCGCCGATATTCCAGCCCTCGAAGCCGAAATCGCCCATGCGCGGGGCCGCGACCGGCCCACGGTGATCGTGATTGAGACCAACCCGGCCGAGGGTCCGGGCTTTGGCGAGGCGGGTCATTGGTGGGACGTGGCGGTGCCTGCGGTCAGCGACCGCGAGGGCGTGCGCGCGGCCTATGCGGCCTACCTTGAAAACCGGATGCAACAACGGCTGGTCGACTGACCTCTCAGGAAAGACACTGATATGAAAGTAAAAATCGGCATCTCGCTGATCGCCTGGCAGAACGATGACCTGCCCGAGCTGACCGCCGCCTTCACCACCGAAGGCGCGATGGAGGATGCTGGGCGCATTGGCTACATGGGCGTCGAGCGGGGCCGCCGGATGCCCGCCGATACCGACGGGCTGCGCGCCTATCTGGATCGCTACGGGGTGGCGCTTTGTGGCGGTTGGTGCTCGGGCAACCTGATGGTGAATGATCTGGCGACCGAGCAGGACGCCATTCGGCAGCAGGTCGATCAGTTCGCCGCGCTGAACGCACCCTGCATCGTCTATGCCGAGTGTTCCAACACCATTCAGGGGGATCAGGGCACGCCCGTGTCTCGCCGCCCCAAGCTGAGCCGAGACGAGGTGCTGGCCTATGCCGCCAAACTGTCCGAGCTGGCCAAGTGGTCGGCGGATCGCGGCACGCCACTGGCCTATCACCACCACATGGGCGCGATGATCCAGGACGCCGAGGATATCGACTGGCTGATGGAGGGCTCGACCCCCGACTTGCACCTGCTCTATGATACCGGCCACCTGCATTTTGCCGGGGCCGATCCGTTGGCCGTGCTGGACAAATGGGGGCACCGCGTGCGCCACGTCCACTTCAAGGATGTCCGCCAGCCGGTGCTGGACTGGGTCCGGGCCGAGGATCGCAGCTTTCTCGATGGCGTCGCCGCTGGCGTCTACTCCGTGCCGGGCGACCCCGAGGGCTGCATTGACTTCCAGGCGATCACTGACCGTCTAGCGGCGATGGACTACAACGGCTGGATCGTCGTCGAGGCCGAACAGGACCCCGCCAAGGCGCCGCCATTTGACTACTCCAAACTGGGCTTCGACCATATCGTCGAGATTTGCAACAAGTCCGGCCTGACCGTGGAGCAATAAGATGTTCGACCTGCGCTATCCCTTCTTCAATCCAGCATGGCGCCGCGTCCTGACCGTGGTGTTGGCGCTGGGATGGGCGCTGGTCGAGTTGCTGACCGGCAGCCCGGGTTGGGCGATGATGTTCGGCGCGGTTGGCCTGTGGGCGGGCTATGTCCTGCTGCTGACATGGACACCGGTCGATGACGAAAGGACCTCTGATGACTGATCTTCTTCGCAAACCGTTTGGCACCCATGGCAAGGTCCACGAGATCACGCCCCAGGCCGCAGGCTGGCGCTACGTCGGGTTTGGCCTCTACCGGCTGCGCCCGGGCGATGTGGTCTCCGAGCAGACCGGCGATACCGAGGTGATCCTCGTGGTGGTCGAGGGCAAGGCCAGGTTCACCGGCGCGGGGCAGGACTGGGGCGAACTCGGCGAGCGGATGGATGTCTTTGAAAAGACCCCGCCGCATTCCCTGTACCTGCCCAATGGCACCGACTGGACCGCCGAGGCCACGACCAATTGCGTGATTGCCGTCTGCGCAGCCCCCGGCACGGGCGGTCACGCGGCGCGCAAGGTCGGCCCAGAAGGGATCGAGCTGACCCAGCGCGGCGAGGGCACGAACACCCGCTATATCAACAACATCGCGATGGAGAACGAGGACTACTGCGACAGCCTGTTGGTGACAGAGGTCTTTACCCCCGCCGGCAACTGGTCGTCCTTCCCCAGCCACCGCCATGACGAGGACGATTTCCCCAACATCACCTATCTCGAAGAGACCTATTACCACCGTCTGAACCCCGCTGACGGGTTCGCCGTGCAGCGTGTCTACACGGACGATCTGCTTTTGGACGAGACGATGGCGGTGCATGATGGCGACGTGACCCTGGTGCCCCGCGGCCACCACCCCTGCGGCGCGCCCTACGGGTTCGAGTTGTATTACCTCAACGTGATGGCCGGGCCGTTGCGGAAATGGCGGTTCATCGCCGCGCCGCCGGTCGCACATTTGATGAAGTGAGGAACGTCGTTCCGTGATGGCTTGCTCGCCTGAAGGCGGCTGGCATTTACTGCTTCGCGGTGGGTCATGTTCAAGTAAGGTTGGCCATGATGCGCTAATCGGAGGAGACGATGCTCTGCCCATTTCCCCGGTGGGCTCAGGCAATGGCTTCGATCTCGGCCCTTCCAAGGGTCGAGCAGCGGTTCATGATAGCGATGCGGATCTGAGTTTCGGCGGTCTGACGGTCGGGGTCACGTGACATGATCCGTTCGCCAAAGAGCTTCAGGCGGTTCATCTAAGATTCGACGCAACTTCGGGCGTGATAGCCTGCCCATTTCTTCCAGATCAATCGCTCCATGCAGCGCGTCGCCCTCAGGATCTCGTTTCGCGATCTCGCTGCGGGGCAGTCCGGCTTCCACGCTCGCCCATTGCGACGGATCGGGACAATGGGCTCCGCCCCATGCTCGAGGATCGCCGCATGGCAACGGCGTGTGTCATAGGCGCCATCGGCTGTGACTGTCTCGATACCCTCTTCGGCCGGGATCCGCGAAAGTAACTCCGGCAGGATCGGGCTGTCGCCCTACCTGCTCGAGGTGAATTCGAATGCGTGGATGTCGCCAGTGGTCGTGTCCATTGCCAGATGCACCTTCCGCCATTCGTGTCTGCGCGTCGCACCATGCTTGCGCAAGCCATTCCCCGTTGCCGCGAAAGCGAATGCCGGTGCTGTCGGTCAGGAGGTTCAGCGGCTTGTCTGAACGCCGATACGGGATCTGCACGTGCATCTGAGCCTGACGTCGGTTCAAATTCGAATAGTCCGGCACAGGCCAGTCGAGCCCGGCTATCTCGATAAGGCTTGCGACCAGACCGACGATCCGGCGAAGCGGCAGGCCGAACAAGATACTCAGCGTGAGACAGGTCTGGATCGCACTGTCGGAGAAGGTCTCGAGATGACCGCGCTGGCCACTTCGGGCTGCCCGCCAGGACATGTCCGGATCGAACCAGACGGACAATGATCTTCGCCGTTTCAGAGAAGCGTTATAGTCGGACCAACTTAACGTCCAGTAACGGGTGTCGGAAGACTTTGGCATGCCATGGCATCTAGGCTCCGGCCTCATTAAGATTTGACAGACAAGGTGATGCCGGGGCGTCGTGGAGACCTGCATCATGAGCGATTTGTTCTGGCTGACGGAGGCGCAGATGGTGCGTCTGCGTCCCTTCTTTCCCGAAGAGCCGTGGTCGCCCGAGGGAGGATGACAGGCGCGAGCTTGGCGGGATTATCTTCATTAATCGCAATGGTTTGCGCTGGCTTGATGGTGAGGGTCGAGCCGCCACCGGTTCGAGGCCGACCCGAACGGGGAATACGGCCCGCACAAGACGCTCTACAACCGCTGGCGTCGGTGGAGCAAGATGGGCGTCTTCGCCAGGATCCTGGTCGAACTGGCCGATCAGGGGCGCCGAAACGAGCACCGTCATGATCCCCTCTCCGTGATGCCCTGCCGGGCACTGGACGCAAGCCATCTCAAGGCGCACCGCACAGCCTTCAGCCTGCGGGCAAAAAAGGGGGCGTGATGGAGCTGGAGGTCGGCTCCAAGACCGGCGCCGACTACGGCGAGCAGAGCAGTGAGCGCATGGCGCAACGCAATGGCTACCGCGACCGGGATTGGCAGACGCGGGTCGGCAGCGTCGAGCTACGCATTCCGCGTTTGCGCACGGGATCCTACTTTCCCTCGTTTCTCGAGCCACGGCGCTCGGTTGAAAAGGCACTGACAGCCGTGATCCGGTAAGCCAATGTTCATGGCGTCTCGATGCGTTCGATGGACGACCTAGTGCTGGCGATGGGGTGAGGAGGATCAGGTGAACGTCCAGTGGACGGTCACCCAGACGAACGCGGTATCTCGAAGAGCCAGGTCAGCTGCCAGTGCGAAGAGATCGATGAGTGTGTCGATGCTTTTCTGACCCGGCCTATCGAAGGCGATTGGCCTGACCTCTGGATCGACGCCACTTGCCTGAAGGTCCGCCAAGGCGGCAGGATCGTCAGCGTCGCGGTCACGCTCGCGGTGGGCGTGAACACGGACGGCAGACGCGAGGTGCTGGGCATGGCGATCGGCGCGTCAGACGCCGAGCCCTTCTGGACCGAGTTCCTGCGCGATCTCGTCCGCCGCGGCCTCAGCGGCGTGAAGCTGGTGAATGATGACGCGCATGAAGGGATCAAGGCCGCGACGGTCCGGGTCCTTGCCACGAGCTGGCAGCGATACTGGGTCCACTTCCAGCGCAAAGCCCTTGCCCATGCCGGCAAGAGCAGTCGCCGGGTGGTCTCAGCCTTCATCGCGACCGCCTTGGGCCAGCCGGACCATGCTACGGCCAAGGCATAGTGGCGGCTAGTTTCGGATCCGATGCGACCCAAGCTGCCGAAGCTCGCGACGCTGATGGACACGGCCGAAGAGGGCGTGCTGGCAGACATGACCTTCCCCGCCCAGCACCGAACAAAGTCGCATTCGTCAAATCCGATAGAACGCCTGAACGGTGAGATCAAGCGCGCACGGATGTTGTGGACGTTCGGGCATTGCTTCGAGCCAGTGGCAGTCATGCCCTGACTTCCGAACGAGGATTCGATCCGGCGCCTCGTCGGCGCGATCCTGATGGAGCAGGCCGAGGAATGGACCGTCCCGCGCGCCAAACACATGACACTGGAAACGCTTTCGCCCATCTGCGATGATCTAACTGTCAGCCTGCCTGCCGCGCAGACAGAATGACCAAACCGGCCGGCCTCTGAGCGCGAGGCCCGCGGCGAGATACACCGCTTGCCGGGACTTCATCGTGATCTCTTCATGACGTCCGTATCCTTTGTTGGGTCGGACTCTACCTCAAACCGGAGGAGGAAACGGGTATCAGGTCAAGAAGCACACCCTCAAATCGATTTGGGCAACAAAGACAGCCCGCAGCCAACGGAAAAGGCTCCCCTGGATCGAAGATATCCAAGGTCCGGGCGGGGCTTATTCCAAATCTATCACAGTTCCGCCGCCTAGCTTCGCCTGTTCACATGCGGCTAAATCGGTATGGCACAAAATCGTGTCGCGGCCCGTCAGTTGACGCATACGAGAGATGAGAGCCGTTTCCGTTTGGATGAAGGCTGCCTTGGCCGATGGGAGTTGAAGTACCTGTCCTTGTAAATAAATCGGTTCCTGCGCGGATGCGACTATTGTCGCCAATCTACGGGTTTCTTGCTGCCATGGGCGATAAGTCGAGTACTGCGTAAATGTTTGTAGCAAGTAGCTCCCAAGGATCAACAAAACGAAATTGCGAGCCATCCGTCCCGACAGGCCGCCTTTTTGCGTAAGAATTTCTGAAGCCCGCACAATCAGCAAAGCATAAAAAACCCAGACGAATATAAAGGCGCGCGGTGGCGCAATCACACCAAGTTTGCTGATCTGTACCGTCATCAGGCCAAGACCCATCCAAAGGCCGGCATGCAAGTAAAGCGCTTCCAGCCGGGCATTCCGCCACAACACGATTGAGGCTGCCATCAACATCCCAATGTGAAAAACGACCGCCGGTTTGAACTCAAACGCTGTTTTGACCAAAAAGTCTGAGACGGATTGCGTTACACGCGGCAGGTTTGCGAGTAGGCCATCGAAATCTGTGGCCGGATTACCATCGCGCCATTCTGCCAAAGGCACACCAAAGATCCCGTGTATCTGCCAATTCAGGCTATATGCCGTTAATACCGCGAGTGCGAAGCTGAAAATGAACAAGACAAGGATACTCGCCAAGTCTTTCAGTGACCTTTCATCGCTGCGGACCAAAACAATAGCGAGCAATAGCAACGGATATGTCGAATAGGCCATAAAGCTGACCACGACAAAAACCGGCAACAGCATGCGAAGTTTGGTGGGAGGCAAATAGCAACCTAAGACAGCATACAAAGAAACAATCGCAAGACCTGGGATCAAAGTATTAAACCACAAGGAGATCAGCGATGCAGGCGGGGCCACGAGGATCAGTAAAGCCAGAACAACCGAAAACCATCCCGGTCCCTTTTTCCCAAGCGCCGCCATGGCAGTTGCTGCAGCAAAAAGAGCCCAAAGAGCTTGATACACTGAGAAGTTCAGCCACGCAGGTGTCTCTATTCCACGAAGATGCCAGACATAGTTGAGCCATCGTCCTTCATGCAGCGTCTTTTCCCAAAAAGTTGCAGCGTCACCAAAGTACGCCGGATAATCATCGTGACGGATGATTGGATCCAAAAGATTTGGCAGTGAAATAATCAGTATGCTCAACAGCGCTGCGGTCAAAACCGGGAAAATGCGCGTCCGTTGCGCGTGATCAGAAACCGGAACTGTATTTGGCAAGCTGTCGATCAGGGTCATGATACAGCATTTGCCTCTTTGGCGGAACGGGATGCCCGTGTCGCAATCAGCCATGCACGGGCCTGAGCTATGCGTGTCACAGCGTTTTGCGGTAGATGCGTGACAACAGCGCGGCGCAATTTCCACAACGCATTGCCGCCATTGGCCAGCTTTTGACCATAAGGCACTGAGTGGCGAAGCACATCATCCGGCAAACCTTTTCTGCCTGCCTCATTAACGTACAAAACGGTGTTGAAACGGTACCAAGGCTCAACGCCGGTGGCATTCTTGAGCTTTGGGCGCACGCAATCTATTGCGTGATATCCACGTTCTTCGAATAATCCCTGCCAAAAGGAAAGCGGCCGTTCATTGATATGGAATTCACCGCCTTGTCCGATGACGGCTGCCGAAAACAATACCCGATCGGAGGCATTGGTTAGGCTGTCGATCAGAGTATCAGACGCGGATCCAGGCAAGTGTTCGCCCACTTCCAAACTTTGGGCAAGATCAAAACGGCGTCCTGTTTCGATCGGGCGGGTTAGATCGGCCGCGATGAAACTTTTCTGTGGAATAGTGAGCTGCTTACGGTCCACATAATCGCCATCAACGCCAGCAACCGTCCGGGCGCCAGATCGCGCCCATTCATTCAGCCAGACACCTCTGCCACACCCGAGATCCAGAACGCTTTGCGGTTGAAGGATCGGACCCATTTTGGCGATCAGACTGCGCGCCGAGCGCTGCGCACCTTGATCAATATAGTCGAAAAACGTGTTGTTGTAGATGTGAGTCATGACGCTTTTTCCAGTTGCACAGACCCTTTGGCAAAAACCCAAAGAGACATGAGAAGATAGTTCTGAATTGGCAAGATAATTGTGACCAACAGGGCAGATACCCCGTGACTCAGGCCAAGCTTAGGGCCCAGAAAGCCGGTAATACCTGCTGACGTCATGAAGCCAATTCCAACCATCACGGTAAATTTTAGAACCTGACGTGTATCGCCGACGGGTTTTGCAAAAGTGAAACGCGCTTGGGCGAGATACTGAAACGACACCGCTACTACAAAGGCCGCGGCATTGGCGACGATTATTGGCAATCCGACCCAAAGAAGAGTAATGTACAGGGCGATATAAAGACCCGCCACCGTTGCCCCTACGAGAGCAAATCGGAAGAGTGTGGATTGCATGACCATAGTCAGGCCAAGGAACGGAGATTGACTTGCGCGTCTTGCGAGCCACTTTTGGCCTCGGCGTCTCCGACCTGTTCTGAAACGTAATACAGGGGGCGGCCCTTGGCCTCGACATAAAGCCGGCCGATATATTCTCCCATGATTCCCAAGGTCAGAAGTTGAATCCCGGAAAAGGCACTGATGGCCAAAACGATAGAGGCCCAGCCCGGAGCGGTTTGATAGACGATCAATGAATGGATCACATAGATCATCATCAACCCTGCAACACCCAGACTGAAGAAGGACAGCTCCGTAGCCAGCTTCAGCGGCTTGGTCGAGAAAGCGGTCATGGCATCCGTTGCAAGACGCAGCATTTTGCGGAAAGGGTATTTGGTTTCACCGTATTCGCGTGAAGCGCGGCTATATTCGATACCAACCTGGTTGAACCCGACCCAGGCGAACATACCGCGAATAAACCGCGCGCGCTCCGGCATGGCCAGGACAGCATCGAGAGCGCGGCGGCTAACAAGGCGGAAATCACCGGTATCTTTTGGAATGTCGACGTCGGACATCACATTCAGTAGCCGATAAAACGCATGAGCGGTGGCCCGTTTGAACAGAGTTTCCCCCTGACGTTCGATCCGTCGACCATAGACAACATCATAGCCGCTATCCATCAGGCGCATCATGTCCTGCAGCAGCTCCGGCGGATCTTGCAGGTCCGCATCCAGCATGAAAATCCGATCGCCCTTTGCCGCCTCCAGACCGGCAGTCAAAGCGATCTGGTGTCCGCGATTGGCAGAAAGGCGAAGCCCAACCAGTTGTGGGCAAGTGCGCCTTGCATCTTCTATGGCAGCCCACGTTCCATCAGTCGACCCGTCATCAACCAGCAGGATTTCCGTCTGGTCCTTGTAAGGTTCGACGGCCTCGGCGAGGCGATCCACCAGGAAGGGAACCATCTCCTCTTCGTTGAAACACGGGACCACAATCGACACGAGCATTACGGCATTCTCCACTGCTGCTTGGAAAATGATTAATGCTCTACTGTGCTTCAATTGGGGCAGGGATCGGACATCTGTGTGAAATTGGTCCCGGTTAATCCGACCGGTCCGAGCGTGGTCATCTCTCAGGCTGTCAGGCCCTTTCGCAGAGCGGCAAGGTCGAGGTGCCCTGCGACAAAGACAGCGCCGGCTTCGATGGCCTGCTCCCGCACATCGGGGGAGAGGGTGAGGATGCCTGGTGGCAACCCGGCGGCGCGGATGCGGCGGATCGAGTCGAGAACGGCCTTGATCACGTCCGGATGGGTTGGCTCTCCGGGATAGCCGAGCGAGGCGGCGAGGTCGGCGGGGCCGATGAAGATGCCATCAACGCCGGGCACAGCGGCGATTTCCTCGATCCGGTCCATGGCGGCGCGGGTTTCGACTTGCAGCAGCAGGCAGATCTCTTCGCGGGCTTTCTTGTGGTAGCCCGGAATGGTTGCAAAGCGGGTGGCCCGCGTCAGGCCCGCGACGCCGCGGATGCCAGCTGGCGGATAGGTAACGGCGTCAACGGCCTGCTGTGCCTCTTCGGGGGATTGGATGTAGGGCACGAGGATGGTCTGCGCACCGATGTCGAGCAGCTTTTTGATCTCGGCGGCGTCCAGACAGGTGGGGCGGACGATGGGCGTGACCGGATAGGGGGCGACGGCCTGTAGCAATGGCAGTAAAGTGATGGAGTCCAGAGGCGAGTGTTCGGTGTCGAACATCATCCAGTCAAAGCCGCAGTCGGCCATCATCTCGGCGGCGAGCTGATCGCGCATCGTGCACCAAAGCCCGCGTTGCAGAGTGAAGGTCTTGAGTGCGGCCTTGAAGGTGTTCTTGGGCAAGTCAGCCATGGGAAAGTCCTGCTATTGCGGCCGGTTGAGGGCGGTGAGTTCGGCGCGGTGGTCCTGCATCCTGAGGAAGGCCCGGTAATCGAGGGCATAGGCGGCCTGCGCGGCGGGATCGGGGGTGAAGATCGAGGGTTCCTGTGCCATGGCGCGGGCGATGGAAGTCAGATCGGGTGCGTCTTGCACACTGGCGAAGGCCATGGTGGCCGTGCCGAGCAGGACTGTATCCTGACGGCGCTGGCTCAGGATGCGGCGGCCAGTGACATCGGCGAAGAGCTGGGTCAGCAGATCGCTTTGCGTCAGGCCGCCGACCACGGCGAGATCGGCGGGCGTGCCGGATTGGCCGCCGATGTGTTCGATGATCTGCCGCACGCCGAGCGCGAGAGACAGGGCGGAGCGCCAGTAGAGGCCGCAAAGGCCGTCAAAGCTGCGATCAAGAGTGAGGCCGCTGACGACACCCTTGGCCAGCGGATCAGACAGAGGCGCGCGGTTGCCGTTGAAATCGGGCAGAACATGGATGTGGTTGGCGAAGGTTGGGCCGTTTTGAGCGATCAGCGCCTCCAACCGGCGCAGAATTTGCGCGTGGGTTGGGCGGGGTTCGCTGGCGGCGCGCGGCCATGTATCAAGCATATAGTCGAGCAGAGCCCCGGCGGCGGATTGTCCCCCTTCGCTGACCCATTTTCCGGGCAGCACGGCGCCGAGATAGGGGCCCCAGATGCCGGAGCGATAGAGTGGCTCGGTCCCGATTGACATGATGCAGTTCGAGGTGCCGGTGATCAGGGTTTGTTGCGGGGTGTCGGGGGTTTGCCGAAAAAGACCCTGCGTGCCCAAGGCCCCTGCGAAGGCGTCGATGATGCCACCGCCGACAGTGGTCCGGGGTGTCAGGCCGAGCGCTTGGGCGGCCTGCGGGGTCAGCTTGCCTGCGGCGGTGCCGACCGGGAGAAGGCTGTCCGACAGGCCGGCTTTTTGAGGCAGATCAGCGAGGTCTATTTGGGCAAGGAAGTCGGTTTGCCAGCCGCCTGCGTCAGGCAGGAAAGGCCATTTGGCGGCGCTGGTACAGATAGAGCGGGCGCTGATGCCGGTGGCCTTCAGCACGAGGTAGTCGGCGAGATCGCCGGCCCAGCCGAGCCGTGCCCAAAGGTCGGGACGCTGGCGTTTGAGCCAAAGCAGCTTGGGCGATTGCATTTCTGGCGACATGGTCGCGCCGAGGTGGCGGATCAGGTCGGCGCCGGTGGCGGTGCACAGGTCGGCCTCGTGGACGGCGCGGTGATCGAACCAGGCGATGGTATCGCGCCCTCCCTCTCCGAGGGAGAGCGGGGTGTGGGCCGTATCAAGCAGGACCAGCGAGCAGGTGGCATCAAAGCCGAGCGCCGCGATGGTGCCCGGATCGACGCCCGAAGTGGCGATTGCGGCGCGGGTGGCCGCACAGACCGCCTGCCAGATCTGATCCGAGGCGTATTCGGCGTGGGCCCTGTCCGGTTCGTGCACGGCAAAGCCGACGACTTCGCGCGAGAGCATGGTGCCCTCCGACGAAAAGATGGCCGCGCGGGCGCTTAGGGTTCCGACGTCCACGGCGCAGACATGGGATGTCATGAAGTCACCGGACGTTGGTCAGTTTTTCGATTTGCTGTGGTAGATCCCGCATGGTCGCGATGATGGCATCCGGCGCGAGTTTTGCAAGTTTATCATGCAGGTTGGCCGGACCGGCGTGGCTGCCGCCGGTGAATCCGATGACCCGCATGCCTGCCGCCTTGGCCGCCGTGACCCCGGCGGGGCTGTCCTCGACGACGATGCAGCGCTCGGGCGGGACGCCGCGTTGCTGGGCGGCATAGAGAAAGAGATCGGGCGCGGGTTTGCCGTTTTCAACCATGGTGGCGCTGTAGACAAAGGGCTCCAGCAGCTCCGACAGGCCGGTGAGTGCGAGCGAAAGGTGAATGCGATCGGGTTGCGAGGAAGAGGCGACACAGGCCGGCCATGGCAGCGCGCGGATCGCGTCGAGCACACCCGGAATTGGTTCCAGGTCAGCGCGAAACCGGGTGTAGAGCGCCTCGCGCATTTCATCGATCTGGGCTTCGGTCAGTTCGACGCCGCAAGCCTCGCGCAGCCAAGCGGCGTTGGATGCAGCAGACTTGCCGAGCAGCTGGTCATAGCCTTCCTGCTCGGTCATCGGGCACTTCAGAGCGGCGAGTTGATCAAGGGTGATGGCAAGAGAGATGGGTTCGCTGTCGACAAGCACACCGTCACAATCGAAGATCACCAACCTCCCCTGCATCCTGCCATCCATCATTACTCAACTGCTTTCGAGATAGCGGGTCAGCACCGCCTTGGTTCCATCTTTCCAGAGCGCGTCGAGCCAATGGGCGAACCGTTGGGCGAAGGCTTCGTCTTGCGCAAGGTCACCATAAACGGCGTCCTGTTCAAGCCATGCTTGCGGTCTGTCCTTCGCTTCGAGGGCGAGTGGGACCAAAACGTCCCAGTTTGGGTCGTTGGCTTCAATGTTGGCGCCGGATTCGGTCGTTCCGGCGCAATACCGGCACCAGAGCGCGCATTCGAGCGCGAGACCGTCAAACCTGGCATGCGCCGCGAGCGCGTCGCGCACGGCGGGAATGACGAACTTCGGCTGGCGGTTGGTTCCGTCGAGGCAAAGGCGGCGGATGGTGTCGCCGATCTTGGGGTTGGAGAAACGCTCTTCGATTTTGTCGAAGTAGGCAGAGGTGTCTGTATCCGGCACCGGCGGAATGAGCGGGATGATCTCCTCCTCTTCGATCTTGCGCAGAAAAGCGCGGATCAGCGGATGCTCCATGGCTTCATGGACAAAGTGAATGTCCATGAGGCCCGCCGGGTAGGCGATGATGGCGTGCCCGGCGTTGAGGATGCGCAGTTTCATCAGTTCGAAGGGGATGACGTCGGATGTGAATTGCACCCCGACCTTTTCCAGCGGCGGACGGCCGAGGGGAAAATTATCCTCCAGCACCCATTGCGTGAAGTCCTCGCAGAACACGGGCCAGCCGTCGTCGATGCCGAATGCGTCACGCAGGATGCCACGCTCGCGGTCGGTGGTGGCGGGGGTGATGCGATCCACCATGGCGTTCGGGAAGGCGACGTTGACCTCGATCCAGTCAGCCAGTGCCGGATCGGTCAGCCGCGCCAGCCCGGTCAACGTGCGCCGGGTGACATCGCCGTTGTGGGGAATGTTGTCGCAGCACATGATGGTAAAGGGCGCAAGGCCCTTGTCCCGGCGGGACTTGAGCGCGCAGAGGATCATGCCAAAGACGGTCTTTGGGTTGTCCGGGTTCTGTGCGTCGTGCTGGATTGCGGGATGCTTTGGGTCGAAATTATCCTTTGAATCAAGGAAATAGCCGCCTTCGGTGATCGTCATGGAGACGATGCGGATATCGGCCTGCGCCAGGCGGTCCACGATGGCCGCGGCGTTGCCGGGTTCGATAAAGTCGATCATGGAGCCAAGGACGCGGGCGTCGGAATGGCCTGCCTCCTGCTCGACTAGAGTGGTGAGCCAGTCCTGTGCCTGCAGGATTGCGCGCCCCTTCTTTTCGCCGTCGAAGACGCCCGCCCCGACCAGCGCCCAATCCAGTGCCTCGCCCTTGTTCATGAGCGAATCGAGGTAGGTTGCCTGATGGGCGCGGTGAAAATTGCCCACGCCGAAATGTACGATGCCTGCACTCAGGGAGCGGCGGTCATAACCGGGGCGTCCGACAGTGTCCGGCAGATCGGGCAGCGTGGCGTTGGAGAGTTTGAGGGTCATAGTCTTTCCCACAGGTCGGAGGGGTTGCAGCGGTCCGGGGCAGGGATTGGCCAGCCCCGGCGCGTCTCAATCGATACGCAGGCCATCGGCGCCGAAGCGGTGGATCTTGTCCGCCTCGGGCGTCAGGTAGACGGCGTCGCCATGGTGAGCGTCGAATTCGCCGCCGACGCGCACGGTGATGGTCTCGTCGAGGCCGGTGTCATGCACATGAAGGAAGGTGTCCGAGCCGAGGTGTTCGGAGACGCCGACTGTGCCCTGCCATAAACCTTCGGTCTTGGAGGCCTGCAGGTGTTCGGGGCGGATGCCGATGGCATGCGCATCGTGTTTGGCCGCCTCGGGACCCTCGAAGATATTCATCTTCGGCGAGCCGATGAAGCCTGCGACAAAGCGATTGCGCGGAGCGCGGTAGAGATCGAGCGGGCTGCCGACCTGTTCGATCACACCGGCCTGAAGCACCACGATCTTGTCGGCCATGGTCATGGCTTCGACCTGGTCGTGGGTGACGTAGATCATCGTCGTGTCGAGTTTCTTGTGCAGTTCGGAGATTTCCATCCGCATCCCCACCCGCAGCGCCGCATCGAGGTTCGACAGCGGCTCGTCGAAGAGAAACGCGGCTGGCTCGCGCACAATGGCGCGGCCGATGGCGACGCGCTGGCGCTGACCACCGGAAAGCTGCCCGGGGCGGCGGTCGAGGTAATCCGCGAGGTTGAGCGCCTTGGCCGCGGCGTCGATGCGGCGCTTTTGCTCCTCTTCCGGCACACCCGCCATCTTCAGCGGAAAGGCGATGTTCTTGCGCACGGTCATATGCGGGTAGAGGGCGTAGCTCTGGAACACCATGGCAAGGCTGCGCTTGGCTGGCGGCAGGGCGGTGGCGTCGTTGCCGTCGATGCGGATCTGGCCGGAGGTGACATCCTCAAGCCCGGCAATCAGCCGCAACAGGGTGGATTTGCCGCAACCGGAGGGGCCGACGAAGACGACGAATTCTCCGTCTTCGATGGTCAGGTCCAGCGGCGGGATGACGTTCACTTCACCGAAGCTTTTGGTCACCTTGTCGAGGGTAATGCGTCCCATGTCAGTGGTTCCTTGTGTATTGCGCTACCGCTTTGCTACTTGAGCGCGTTATTTCACTGCGCCGAAGGTGAGGCCGCGGACGAGTTGTTTCTGGCTGAACCAGCCCATGATGAGGATCGGGGCAATGGCCATGACGGAGGCCGCCGAAAGTTTGGCGTAGAACAGGCCCTCGGGGGACGAATAGCTGGCGATGAAGGCCGTCAGCGGCGCCGCGTTGGCAGCTGTGAGGTTCAGCGTCCAGAAGGCTTCGTTCCAGGCCAGGATCACGTTCAGCAAGAGCGTCGAGGCGATGCCGGGAATGGCCATGGGCGTGAGCACATAGAGGATTTCTTCACGCAGCGATGCCCCGTCCATCCGCGCCGCTTCGAGGATTTCGCCCGGAATTTCGCGGAAGTAGGTGTAGAGCATCCAGATGATGATCGGCAGGTTGATCAGCATCAGGACGATCACCAGACCAAAGCGGCTGTCCAGTAGGCCGAGTTTGATGAACAAAAGGTAGATCGGGTAGAGTACGCCGACCGCCGGGAGCATTTTCGTGCTGAGCATCCAGAGCAGGATGTCCTTGGTCCTTTTCGATGGCACGAAGGCCATGGACCAGGCGGCGGGGATGCCGATGATCACGCCGAGGATGGTGGACCCCCCCGCGATGATGACCGAATTCCAAAGGAAACGCATGTAGTCGGAGCGTTCCTGCACCACCGAATAGTTCTCCAGCGTCCAGTCGAAGAAAAACCAGATCGGCGGATCGCTGATCGCCTGGGCTTCTGTCTTGAAGCTGGTGAGGATGGTCCAGAGGATCGGGAAGAAGATCAGCAGCCCAATCGCCCATGCGATTGCCGTGTTGATCGACTTGCGTTTTGTCGTGACAGCGCGTGCCATGGTCAGGCCCTCCTCAGGCGTCCAGGTTCTTGCCAACGATGCGCATCAGGAAGATGGCAAGGATATTGGCGAGAATGATTGCATAGACACCGCCGGCCGAGCCGAGACCGATGTTCTGGCTTTCCAACACGCGCTGGAAGATCAGGTAGGACAGGGTCTTGGTGCCAAAGGCGCCGCCGGTGGTGACGAAAATCTCGGCAAAGATGCCCAGAAGGAAGATCGTCTGAATCAGGATCACGATTGTGATCGCCCGGCTGAGGTGCGGCAGGATGATGTAGTAGAAGCGCTTGATTGCGGGCGCGCCGTCCATTTCCGCCGCTTCGAGCTGTTCGCTGTCGAGCGACTGGATCGCGGTCAGCAGGATGAGTGTCGCGAAGGGCAGCCACTGCCAGCTGACGATCATCACCAGCGAGGGCAGGGAAGCCTGGGACAGCCACTGGACCGGTTCGGCCCCGAAGAAGCGCCACAAATGCGCAAGCAGGCCATTGGTCGGATCCATGAACATGTTCTTCCAGACCAGCGCTGAAACCGTGGGCATGACGAAGAAGGGGGCGATGACGAGGATGCGGACAACACCTTGCCCCCACATCGGCTGATCGAGGAGGATCGCCAGAAGCACACCGAGGCAGATGGTGATCGCCAGCACGCCGCCAACGATGATCAGCGTGGTTTGCACCGAGGGCCAGAACGCGCTGGATGTCACGAAGCGGACGTAGTTCTCGAAGCCCACCCAGCCCAGATCACCGCCGCGCAGTGGCAGGTATTTCTTGAACGAAAAGTAGAGCGTCATGATGAGTGGAACGAGCATCCACCCCAGCAGCAGGACAACGGCGGGAGCCATCATCAATCGGGCTGCGGACCGCGACTGTTGCGTCGCCATGTCTTCATCCTCCCAAGTGTAGCGGGTCATGTGCCGCCGCGGTTGGCGGGCGTTTCGGGCCAGTGAGAAAGGGATCAAGGCAAGTCCTGGACCGGCTGGATCTGCAAGACCGGGCCGCGCGGCGCAGTCTCGGGATCGTGGCGAGACAACTGCGGTTGCCGTTTCCCGAAGGGCAGGAACATCCGGGGGCAGCGCGCAGGCCGCCCCCGGACGGGAAGGCGTTAGCGGTAGCCCGCTGCTTCCATTGCATCATTGGTGATCGCTTGCGCCTTCTCCAGCGCCTCTTCGACGGTCTGCTGACCGGCGTAAGCTGCGGAGAACTCCTGGCTCACTTCGGTTGCGATGCCGGCGAACTCGGGGATGGCCGCGAACTGGACGCCGACATAGGGAACCGGGTCTACGGTCGGGTTGTTCGGGTCCGCCGAAAGGATCGAGTCCAGCGTCATCTGGGCGAAGGGAACTTCCATGTAGTTCGGGTTCTCATAGAGCGAGGTGCGCGCGCCCGGAGGTACGTTCGCCCAGCCTTCGTTCTCGGCAACAAGATCAATGTAGCTCTTGGAGGTGGCCCACTCGATGAACTGCTTGGCGGCGGCTTCTTTCTGGGTGCCTGCCGGAATGGCGAGCGCCCATGCCCAAAGCCAGTTGGCGTTCTTGCCAAGGCCGGTGTTCGGCGCGAGGGCAAAGCCGACGCTGTCCGCGACGGTCGAGTCGTCCGGGTTGGTCACGAAGGAGGCCGCGACCGTCGCGTCGATCCACATGCCACACTTGCCCTGCTGGAACAGAGAGAGGTTCTCGTTGAAGCCGTTGGTGGCGTAACCGGCGGGGCCGGACTCGTCCATCATGCCCTTGTAGAAGTTCAGGGTGTTGGCCCAGGCCTCTGTGTCGAACTGGGCGTTCCAGTCCATGTCGAACCAGCGCGCGCCAAAGGAGTTGGACATTGCTGTGATCAAGGCGCCGCCCTCACCCCAGCCGGCCTTGCCGCGCAGGCAGATGCCGTTGATGTCGTTTTCGCGGTCGGTCATGGCGGCTGCCGCTTCGCGGATGAAGTCCCATGTCGGAGACTGCGGCATTTCCAAACCGGCCTTTTCCATCAGGTCGGTGCGATACATGATCATCGAGCTTTCGCCATAGAAAGGCGCGGCATAGAGAGTGCCCTCGTGGCTCAGCCCGCCTGCCATCGCGGGCAGGATGTCATCCACGTCATAGTCTTCGCTGAGATCGTCCAGCGGCACCAGCCAGCCGTTCGCACCCCAGATCGGGGTTTCGTACATGCCGATGGTCATGATGTCGAATGCGCCGCCTTTGGTGGAAATGTCGGTGGTCACGCGCTGACGCAGGACGTTCTCCTCCAGTGTGACCCATTCGACTTCGTGTCCGGTCTTTGCGGTGAAGTCGTCGGTCAGCCCCTGCATGCGGATCATGTCGCCGTTGTTCACGGTTGCGATGGTCAATGTTTCTGCAGTCGCGGAAAATGCGGTTGCGGTGAGTGCCGTTGCGCCCAGAAGAGCGCGGATCGTGGTGTTCATGAATTCCTCCCGAATTGAGCGATTGCTTGGCTCATGGGCAAATATTCATTACTGAATGCCCTTCGGTCAATGAAAATCGTTTCCGCACTGCAGCAATTACAGGCAGTTCTTGGTTAATGCATTGTGAATATTTGGATAATAATTTGGGACCGTATGTGGCGACCAAGGGGGACGCCGTTGATTTCAGGCGATTTTGTCCTGTGGGAACCGATTCACTTCTGGGGTGAATCCGTCTCGACCGGCTTCAATTTGCGCGCCGCAAGTGCGCTGATCGCGACCATCGCGGCCGCGGTGCCAAGGCAGAGCGGAAGCCCGCCAATCTGATAGCTGACTCCCGAAAAAAGCGTCCCGAGCAACCGCCCGGCCGCGTTGGCCATATAGTAAAAGCCCACGTCCATGGTAACCCGGTCGCCGGTGGTGAAGCCGAGGATCAGATAGCTGTGCAGCGCGGAGTTGACAGCGAAGAGAGCGCCGAACGCCAGCAGGCCGAGGACAAGCGTGACCGTCAGCCAAGGCGCCGGAGCACCCGCGAGCCAGCTCAGCAGCGCCAGCCCGGCGGGGATCACACTGAGCGCTGCGGCCCAATGGCGGGCAAGGCCGGTGATCTCTGCCATGCTGCGGGTCTTGGCTCTGAGCAGACGCGGGGCATTGGCCTGCACGATCCCATAAAGGATAATCCAGCCCGCCATGAAGGTGCCGATTGCGAAAAATGCTGCCCGGTTGCCCGCTTCCGTGCCGTCCGAGAGAACCGCATAGAAGTAGATCGGAATGCCGACGACGAACCAGACATCGCGCGCGCCAAAGAGAAAGATGCGAGCCAGGCTTAGCCAGTTTATGTTGCTGTTTGTGGAGAAAACCTCGGAGATTTTCGCGTCTTTGCGACCGCGCGGCAACCCGCCTGGCATCTTGAGCGCCACGGCCGCGAGGATCAAAGCGAGGATTGCCGCCATCGACAGAATTGCGGCGACAAAGCCGAGCGTGGCCAGCAGGGCGGCGCCAAGCAGGAACCCGAAGCCTTTGATGGCGTTCTTGGAGCCAGTGAGCAGTGCGACCCAGCGAAACAGCCCGTCCTTCGTATCCGGGGCGAGCAGTTTGACGGCTGACTTGGAGGACATTTTGGCCAGATCCTTGGCCACGCCTGAGGCACCCTGCACCAGCATGACAAAAGTGACAGAAGCCGCAATCGTCCAGCCCGGATCAAGCTGTGTCAGTGCCAGCAAGGCGATGACCTGAAGGCCAAGCCCGGCATAGAGCGTAGAGGTCAGACCAAAACGTGCGGCGATCCATCCCGCGCAGAGATTTGTGATCACGCCGGCCACCTCATACAGCACAAAGAGATAGGCGAGTTGGACGGGAGAAAATCCGAGGCTGTGAAAATGCAAAAGCACCAGCATCCGCAGCGCGCCATCGGTGAGCATGAAGGCCCAATAGGCGGCCGTGACCGCGATGTAGGCTGAAAGTCCCTGTCTCACAGGGACTTTCCAACCATCAGAGCAACATCGACGAGCCGGTTCGCATAGCCCCATTCGTTGTCGTACCAGGCATAGATCTTCACCTGCGTGCCATTGATGACCATGGTTGACGGCGCGTCCACGATGCTGGACCGCGGATCATTGGTGTAATCTGTGGACACCAGCGGGCGGGTCTCGTAGCCGAGGATGCCTTTGAGCGGGCCGTTGGCGGCGGCTTCGAACAGGGCGTTGACTTCCTCTGCCGTTGTGGGCTGTTCTACTTCGAAGACGCAGTCGGTCAGCGAGGCATTGAGCAGCGGAACGCGGACCGCGTGTCCGTTCAGTTTTCCCTTCAGTTCCGGGTAGATAAGTGTGATCGCGGTAGCGCTTCCCGTGGTGGTCGGGATCAGGGAATTGAGCGCGGAGCGGGCGCGGCGCAGGTCTTTGGCAGGGCGATCAACGATGGTCTGAGTGTTAGTCACGTCGTGGATCGTGGTGATCGAGCCATGCCTGATCCGCAAGGCTTCGTGAATGACCTTCACCACGGGCGCGAGGCAGTTGGTGGTGCAGGAGGCCGCGGTCACGATGCTGTGCTTTTTCGGGTCGTAGACATCATCGTTGACGCCGAAAACGATGTTGGCGGTTGGGCCATCCTTGACGGGCGCGGAAACGACGACCTTCCTGACGCCGGCGGCGAAATAGGGGGCGAGCTTTGCCTCTGTCTTGAAGGCGCCGGTGCAGTCAATGACCACATCGACGCCCCCGAGCGGTAAATCTTCTAGATTCTTCGAATTAAAGACAGGCAAGCGCGTGCCGTCTACCGAGATGCTATTTCGATCAAACGTGAAATTCGCATCCCAACGGCCATGCACTGTATCAAATTCCAGAAGATGGGCGTGCATCTCTGGCGTGCCAACCGTGTCGTTGATCCAGGCAATCCTCGCGCCGCTTTCGAGCAAGGGTTTGAGGGCGAGTTTGCCGATACGGCCAAGGCCGTTGAGTGCATATGTGATCATGTCGGTTCCATCGTGGCGATGCGATCCATCGCTTTTTGCAGGTCGTTTCGGTGCATTTGCGTCAAAGGTAGCCCGGCGAATGTATCGATCCGGTGTCGCAGGGTGTCGTAGGTTCTCTGGAACGCGGCCTTGCGCGCTTTCTTGTCGCCGTCGATCTGCACCGGGTCCGGCAGTCCCCAATGGGCCATCACCGGATTGCCCGGCCATTTCGGGCCAACGCGGTTGGCGGCGCGATCACACACGGTAAGCAGCAGATCGACACGAGGCAGGGTCTCGCCGATTTCCTCCAAGGGTTTGCATCGAAGAGTGTCGATGCTATGCCCTTGCTTTTGAAGAATCTTTAAAGCAGTTTGGTTTGGATTTCGATACGGATCCGTGCCGGCGGAATAAACCTTCATGCCCGGAATAGTGGCATCGCGCAGAATTGCTTCTGCCATCAAGGAGCGGGCTGAATTGCCGGTGCAGAGGAAGACAACGTTGAGGTGATCGGCGTTAAGCGGCTGCGGTGCCGGGCAAAGATCGGCGCGGCCCTGACAGCAGTCTTCGACGAGAAAACCGACAAGATCCCGAAGCGCGGGCAGCGTCGCACGGTAGAGGAGTGACGTGCCGATACGATGCTTCCGGATCAGCCCGGTTTTTGTCAGAGCGCCGAGGTAGACCGAGCCGGTCGATGGCTTCAATCCGAGTGCGGTGACGATCTCGCCGGCCGGAACTTCGTCCGGATAGCGGCGCACGAGCAGGCGGAAAATAGCAAGGCGTTGAGGGTGGCTCAGGCACGCAAGTTGTGAGAGGGCAGTTTCATCCATAATTCGTGAAATATAGAAATTTGATACGCGGTCAAGCGATTCTTGCGTGTGACTAGCGATTATTTCGTAGTTTATTGAATTAATTAGAAGTCAGGAACACCGGGCGTGTGACGGAGCCGTTTTTGCGCGGCGATGCGAAAGGGCGCATTGGGGGCGCCAAAGCCGGTATAGCCGTGACTGCGCTGAACGATCTCGAAGAACAGGCCGCCGGCGAAAGCCTTTGAATAGACTTGAAAGAATTCGCCTTTCTCGTCCCGGTCATAGAGCACATTGCGGGCCTGCATGCGTTCCATCAGCCCGGCTGGAAAGTCAAAGCGCGCGGCAAGATCGTCGTAGTAGTTCCGCGGCATGGGTAGAGGTTCGAAGCCGCGGTCCGCCAGGCGATCCATGGTGGAAAAAATATCGTCCGTGGTCATGGCGATATGCTGAACCGGGGCACCGAAACTCTCCGACAGAAAGCGCCCGGCAAGCGTGCGATGCGTGTCAGCGCCATTGAGCGTGATGCGCAGGGCTCCGTCGCTGGTTTCGAGGACCTGCGAGCGCACAAGCCCGTCGGGGTCGATGACGTCGTGCATCGGGCTTTTCTGCATGTCGAAAACCGCGCCGTAAAAGAGCGTCCAGCTGAGCATGTCCTCATAGCTCATGGTTTGCGCAAGGTGGTCGATTCGGGTGAGACCAGCTCCCTTCGGCGTGGTCGCGACGCCGAACTCTGCCTCCCAGACGGAGGCAAGGTCGGAACTGTCGTCGAGCAGATGCAAAACGCTGCCGGAGAGACCGCGCATGGCGGGAATGTCCAGCTCACCTGGGCCAGTTGGTTGGGAAAAGGGTTCGATTCCGAGGGCTTTTGCACGGTCGAGGGCATCAGTGGCGGCGCTGACCTGCAGGCCGATGTCGCAGACAGCAGTGCCACGGGCGTTCCAGCTGTGGTCAGCGTGGCCGGTTGTTTCGGCGTTTAACACGATCCGGATCTCGCCCTGTTGCCAGAGCGTCAGCGCCTTGTTCCGATGTTTGCTGGCTTGTTCGAACCCGAGAGCGTGAAGCGTGGCTTCGAGGTCGCGCGCCTCCTGTCCGCGCGTGGCGAATTCGACAAAGCTGACGCCTTTCGGCCTGACGCGGGCAGGAATGACGGGCAGGTCCACGGCCAGTGTCGGCTCGGCGCGGCGCACGTCATCCATTAGCGAGATCAGCGAGCGGTAGCCGTCGCAGGCGACTCCGCGTGTGGAGCTGCCGCGGAAGTGATCATTGAAGATCTCCAGCGAGATCGGTCCGCTGTAGCCCGTGGCCATAACGGCGCGCATGAAGTCGGTCACGGCGAGGTCGCCCTCTCCGGGCATGTTACGGAAGTGACGCGACCAGTAGAGCAGGTCCATCTCGATCTGCGGTGCGTCGGCGAGCTGGACAAAGAAGATTTTGTCGCCGGGAATGCGGCGGATGGTCTCCGGGTCGATCTTGCGAGCGAGCGTGTGGAAGCTGTCGAGCACCAGCCCGATGTTCGGATGATCGGCGCGGCGGACGATCTCCCACGCGTCTCGGTGATCGTTGACATGGCGGCCCCAGGCGAGGGCTTCGTAACCGACGCGCAGGCCGCGTTGCGCCGCGCGTTCCCCGAGTTCGTGGAAGTCGGCGGCGGCCCGGTCGATCCCACCAAGCGCGGCCTTGTGGCACGAGGAACAGACCAGCACCAGGTCAGTTCCGAGCGCCTGCATCAGGTCGAACTTGCGTTCGGCGCGGTCGAAGGCTTTGGCGCGAAGCGGTTCTGGCAGCCCCTCGAAATCGCGGAAGGGTTGAAAAAGAAGGACGTCCAGCCCGTGATCGCGCACCATTTGGCCGACGTCGTTGGGAGATCCGTCATACGCGATGAAATCCTGTTCGAAGATCTCGATGCCGGAGTAGCCGGCTGCGGCGATGGCAGAGAGTTTCGTGCGGAAATCGCCGGAGATTGAGACAGTCGCGATGCCTGTTTTCATTGGGATAATCCAGTATCAAAGGCCTCGAAGCGGGCGCGCATCACGGCGGGGTCTGGCTTTGTCCCGGTGAAGAGTTCGAAGGCGCGGACCGCCTGAAAAAGCGCCATGCCGCCGCCGTTGAGAGTGCGGCACCCCTTGGCGCGCGCGGCGCGCAGGAGGGCTGTTTCAAGAGGGAAATAGACAATGTCCGTGACCCAGTGATCCGCGCGCAGCAGGTCGGGCGGGATGGCGGTGCCGGGCAGCTTGGCCATGCCCATCGGGGTGGCGTTGACAACGCCGGTCGCGGCCCTTGAGGCCGCTTCGAGGGAGGTGACGGGAGTGCCACCGGTCTGCTCTGCGAGGGCGTCGGCGGTCTTCGGGTCGATGTCATGGATCAGCAAGGTCTGCGTGCCGAGCGCCTTCAGCGCATGGGCCACGGCGCCGCCCGCGCCACCCGCGCCAAGCAGGAGCGTGGTTGCCATATCGGCGCCGGGCAGATGCTGGCGCATGCCCTCGGCAAAACCCCAGAAATCGGTGTTATGACCGTGACGCTCCCCATCGCGGAAAACCACTGTATTCACTGCACCAACGGTTCGGGCGGAGTCGGACAGGTGGTGCAGGTGCTGCATGACCTGCTTCTTGTAGGGAAATGTGATGTTGAGCCCGGCGAAGCCTTCGGCCTCTGCCTTGTCCAGCAGGTCACAGAGCGCCGGTTCGGTGGTCATTTGGTCGAGATCAAGCAGGGTGTAGCGGTAGTCGAATCCGAGGACCTGACCTGCGGCGATGTGCATCGCGGGGGTGCGCGACGCCTGAATACCGCGTCCGATCAAGCCTACCTTGAAAGGGCGCGTTTGGGCCATGGATCGGGAAAAGTCAGTCATGATGGACTCCGCAGTTTGGTCAATTTGTACCGCATGGTTCATTCGCCGTCAAAAGATTTTGTACCATACGGTTAAATGTGCTATGCGATTGCCAGTGTTGGAGACCCGGATGCAGCCGTCAGCCCGCAAGACATGGAAGCAAAACCCGGATGCGGTGCGCGGCGATATCCTGCGTGTCGCGATTTCGGTATTTTCCGAAAGTGGGCTAAAAGGTGGGCGGATCGAAGAGATCGTCGCCCTAACAAAGACCTCCAAGCGCATGATTTACTACTATTTTGGCGACAAGGAGGGGCTCTATCGTGCCGCTCTGGAAGCCGCCTATGGGCGTATTCGAGAGGCAGAATCGCAGCTCGATCTGGCCGGTGTGGAGCCGGTGATGGCGCTGGCGCGGTTGGTTCGCTTCACGTTTGACCATCACCGGGAAAACACTGACCTTGTCCGGCTGGTCATGATCGAAAACGTGCATCGTGCCGCGCATTTGAGCGATTCCGAGGTGATCCGGAGCGTGAATGCCGGTGCGATTTCGGATCTGGAAAACCTTGTGAAACGCGGCATTGCCGCAGGGGCGTTTCGGGCCGATCTGGATGCGATGATGCTGCACTGGCAGATCTCGGCGCAGTGTTTCTTCAACGTCTCGAACCGGCCCACATTTTCGGCGCTCTACGGTGACGCTCTGTTCCGCGATCCGGAGCAGGAGCGCCTGCGCGAAGAAGTGGTGCGGACGATCCTTGGCTACGCCCGCGCCTGATGGCTCTCAGTCCCGCGCGCCGATGGTGACGGTGCACTCGGCAAGACCGACGACCGAGGCGGTGCAAATGTCGCCCGGCTTCAACGCGCCGACACCAGCGGGGGTGCCGGACATGATCAGATCGCCGGGCTGCAACGCGATGGAACGGGAGAGGATCGAGATCACCTCCGGAATCGACCAGATCAACTCTGTCAGGTCGCCGTCCTGCCTCGTTTCGCCATTCACGGTCAGGGAGATCGAGCCGGACGCCGGGTGCCCAACCTTGGACACCGGGCGGAGCGGCCCGATGATGGCGGAGTTGTCGAAGGCCTTGCCCCAATCCCAGGGGCGGCCCATGTCCTTGGCCACTTTCTGAAGATCGCGGCGGGTGAGGTCATTGCCGGTGCCATAGCCCCACACGTGATCGAGCGCGTCCGCCTCTGAAATGTCGCGTCCGCCGGTGCCGATTGCGACGACCATTTCCGCTTCATAGTGCAGGTCTTCGGTTTGCGGCGGATACGGCACGGTCTGGCCGGTGTCGACCACGGCATCTGCCGGTTTGGTGAAGAAGAAGGGCGGTTCGCGATCCGGATCCTTGCCCATTTCGCGGGCGTGGGCGGCATAATTGCGCCCGACACAGAAGATGCGCCGTACCGGGAAGCGGTCTTCGGTGCCGTCAACGGCGACAGAAGGCGTGGGGGCGGGGTCGATCACATAGCCCATGGGTATGTCCTTTGCTTGGTTCGCGTAAGCGCGTTTTGCAAACCGTAGAGCCAATGCGGTGGGAGTTTCCAGCCCCGCAGGATGCCATGTGTGCATATTGTTGGAATGCATACTACCGGAGGAGCGGGGTGTTTTGTATGATCCGCCGAAGCAATCCAGAGCGAAGAGGTCACGGTGCCCGAGATCAAGCCAACAATGGCGTTTCAACGCATGGCGGGGCATTTGATTCGCCGTCTGCACCAGCTGTCCCATCAGAGATTTCAGGCGGAAGCGAAGGCGGCGGGGCTTGATCTGACGCCGGTGCAATATGCTGCGATGGAGGCGGTGGGCGCCAACCCCGGTGTCGATCAGGCGACCGTGGCGGCGCTTATCGCCTATGACCGGGCCACGATTGGCGGCGTGATCGACCGATTGGAGCACAAGGGACTTCTGGCGCGGGAGGTCTCAGAGACGGATCGGCGCGCCCGGGTCCTGACGTTGACCGAGGCGGGCACGGCGCTGCTCGATGGCTTCCGGCCGACGGTGACCCGCTTGCAGGAGGATATCCTCGGCGGTCTGGATGAAGGCGAGCGCGAGCGGTTTCTCGGGCTCGCCCTGAAGGCAGCGTATGGGGATGACGCCTAGACCATGGCGGCGCGGCGCATGCGGCGTTTGTTGACCCAGTACCAGATGCGGTAGACTTCCAGCGCGGCAAGCGGCGCGAAGTGGACAACCGCGCCCATCGGATGACCCCAGTTGTGCAGCGAGGCCCAATGCAGCAGCGTCAGCACGGCAGCCGCATAGGTAAAGCGTTGCACCGTTTTCCACCGGGGTCCCATGACGCGTACAAAGTAGTCCATAGAGGTTATGGCCAGCGGAATGAAGATGGTGAAGGCGATCCAGCCGGTCCAGATGTAGAAGCGCGGCACTTCGGCGACAATGGTGTCCAACGATCCTTTGTCGGTCAAGTAGAACAGCGTGTGCAGCGCGGCATAGCCAAAGGCCGCAACACCGAGATAGCGGCGGTTCTTCTTGAGCCATTGCGGCCCGCGCCAGCCCTTGAACAGCATGACGAGTGGCGTGGCCATCATGGTGATGATCAACAGCCGCGCGGACCATTCGCCGGTGGGATGCACGAGAATGTGGATGATGCGGGCATTGTCGGATGAGAGAGCCTGATAGCTCCAGTACAGCGGCGGCAGGGCCAGCAAAGCCCAAAGCCAGTAGGGATTTAGTCGGGTCATGAAACGGTGCCTGTTTTGATGTGGACGATGGTCTAACGCGGCAGGTTGAATTCTCCGTCGGTGTTTTGCGAAAAATCCTGCAATACTGCGACGGGCTTGCGCCGGTCGTGGTGCTGTGGCTTGTCAGGGGCAGGATGCGGAAAGGGCGAGACTTGGGTTATCTGCGATTCATCTGTCTGTGTGTGGCGCTGGTTGGCGCGGCGGGCGTGGCCTCGGCGGAACGGATTACGGTCTTTGCCGCCGCGAGCCTGAAGACGGCCCTGGACGAGATCGGGCCGCTGTTCGAGGCGGACACAGGACATGACCTTGTCGTATCACTGGCGGGATCTTCGGCGCTGGCGCGGCAGATCGAACACGGCGCCCCGGCGGATGTGTTCATCTCGGCAAATGTCGGTTGGATGGATCATATCGCGGCGCTGGGCCTTTTGGAGCCGGGCACGCGGCGTGACGTTCTGGGCAATACGCTTGTGCTTGTCGGGCAGGGCGCAGCACTGGACGATTGGGCCGATCTGCCCGGGCGGCTCGGCGCCGGGCGGCTGGCCATGGCTTTGGTCGAGGCGGTGCCGGCGGGGATCTATGGCAAGGACGCGCTGATGAGCCTCGGCCTGTGGTCCGACGTGGAGACGCGGGTGGCACAGGTGGACAATGTGCGCGCGGCGCTTGCGCTGGTGGCGCTGGGCGAGGCGCCGATGGGCGTCGTCTATGCCACGGATGCGGCGGCTGAACCCGCCGTGGCCGTTTTGGCGGATTTCCCAGCGGGCAGCCATCAGCCGATCCTGTATCCGGCCGCGCGGATCGCAGGCAGTGGAGCGGCCGCCGATGATTTCCTGACCTATCTGCAAAGCGCCGAAGCCCGCGCCGTGTTCGAGGCGCAGGGCTTCACGGTGCTGGAGGACTGAGGTGGACTGGCTCACGCCCGAGGAATGGCAGGCGGTGGCGCTGTCGCTGCGCGTGGCCTTCTGGGCGGTGCTGGCCTCGCTGCCGTTCGGTCTCTTCGTAGCCTATGCTTTGGCCCGCTGGGATTTTCGCGGCAAGCAGTTGGTCAACGGGTTGGTACATCTGCCGTTGATCCTGCCGCCTGTCGTGACGGGGTATCTGCTGCTTCTGACGTTTGGCACGCGGGGGCCGATTGGCGCGGCCTTGCAGGAGATCGGCATTGTCTTTGCCTTTCGGTGGACCGGGGCGGCGCTGGCTGCGGCGGTCATGGCCTTTCCGTTGATGGTGCGGGCGATGCGGCTCTCGCTGGAAGCGGTCGATCCAGGATTGGAGCAGGCGGCGGCGACGCTCGGGGCCTCCCGGCTGTGGGTTTTTGCGACGGTGACGCTGCCGCTGACCTTGCCGGGGATCATCGCCGGCGCGATTCTTGCCTTTGCCAAGGCGATGGGCGAATTCGGCGCAACGATCACCTTCGTCAGCAACATCCCAGGGCAGACTCAGACGCTGCCTTCGGCGGTCTATGCCTTCCTGCAGGTGCCGGGTGGGGAGGCTTCGGCACTGCGGTTGGTGGCCATTTCGGTGGCCATCGCGATGGGCGCCTTGTTGGCCTCTGAGTGGCTGTCGCGGCGGGCTGCGAGACGGGTGGGCGGGGCATGACGTTGTCGGTGCGCCTCAAACATCGGTTCGATGGGCTGACGCTGGACGTGGATTTCGAGGCGCCCGCGGGGCTCACGGTGCTGTTCGGGCGGTCCGGGTCGGGCAAGACGACGATCGTGAATGCCGTCGCTGGGTTGCTGCGGCCGGATGTCGGGCGTGTGGCCGTGGATGGGCGGGTGTTGCTCGATACGGAGCGGGGCCTGTGCCTTCGGCCGGAGGCGCGGCGGCTTGGCTATGTCTTTCAGGAAGGGCGGCTGTTTCCGCATCTGACGGTGCGGCAGAATCTTAATTATGGCCGCTGGTTCGCGCGGGGACGTGGCGGGGCGGAACCGGATCAGGTGATCGCCATGCTTGGGCTCGAAGGGCTGCTGGAGCGGCGGCCCGGCGCCCTGTCCGGCGGGGAGAAGCAGCGGGTGGCCATCGGGCGGGCGCTTCTGGCGGGTCCGGAGTTGATCCTGGCGGATGAGCCCTTGGCAGCGCTCGATGAAGCACGAAAGGCGGAGATCTTGCCGTACTTCGAACGGCTTCGGGACGAGGCAATGGTGCCGATCCTCTACGTCAGCCATGCGCCGGCCGAGGTGGCGCGGCTGGCCACGTCGGTTGTGGCCTTGCAGAACGGGCGTGTAGCGCGGCAGGGGCCGGCGGCAGAGGTGCTTGGCGATGCGAGCGTGCTGCCGACCGGTGTACGCGGCGCGGGCGCGGTGCTGCGGGCCGTGGTGGTCGCGCATCACGCCGATGGGCTGAGCGAGTTGGACGCGGGGGGTGTCCGGCTGCATCTGCCACGGGTGCGCCATGCGGTCGGGGCAAGCCTGCGTGTGCGGATTCCGGCACAGGAGGTGATCCTCGCGCGGGGACGGCCAGAGGGGCTGTCGGCGCTCAACATCATTCCGGGCCGGGTCGAGGCGATCCGAGAGGGCGGCGGGCCGGGGGCGATTGTTTCGCTTGCCACACCTGCGGGAACGGTGCTGGCGCGGATCACGCGGCGGTCGGCGGCCGCGCTGGGCGTCGTCGAGGGGGCCGAGTGCCATGCGGTTCTCAAGACGGTGGCGATTGCACCGGAGGATGTCGGCGGCGCTTGAAGCCGGTGCGGTGCCCGCTATCTGCCGGGCATGAGACAGGCATTGATCATTGGGCACTCGGGGGGGATCGGATCGGCGATCTTTTCCGCGTTAGAGGCAAAAGGCGTGACAGTCACTGGAGTGTCACGGCGGGACGACGGGCTGGACGTTACCGACGAGGCCTCGGTTGCGGCGCATCTGGGCGCGCTGGAAGGGCCGTTCGATCTGATCTTCAACGCGACCGGAGCGCTAGAAATCGGCGGTGCGGAACCGGAAAAAAGCCTCGGCGCCCTGAATGCCAAGGCGCTGTCGGACCAGTACCTGGTCAACGCGGTTGGCCCCATGCTGGTGCTGAAGCACGCGGTACGGCTGTTGCCGAAGGATCGCCCGGCGGTCTTTGCGTCACTGTCGGCACGGGTGGGCAGCATTGGCGACAACCGGCTGGGCGGCTGGTACAGCTATCGTGCCGCGAAGGCCGGGCTGAACCAGTTGATGCACGGGGCAGCGATTGAATTGGCGCGCACTCACAAGCACTTGGCCTGTGTCTGCCTTCATCCCGGAACGGTCCGCACGGCATTTACGGAAAAGTACCTCGGCCGGCATCCGTCGGTTCCGGCGGATGAGGCGGCAGCGCGGCTTCTGGCGGTGATCGAAGGGCTGACGCCCGCGCTGACCGGTGGATTTTACGATTATGCGGGTAAGGAGATCGCTTGGTGACGCGTCTGGTTCTGGTGCTGGGTGACCAGTTGAGTGAGGGCATCGCCGCGCTGCGGTCGGCGGACAAGGGCTCAGATGTGGTGGTGATGGCGGAAGTCGCGGCGGAGACGGATTACGTCGCGCATCATCCCAAGAAGATCGCGCTGATCTTTGCCGCGATGCGCAAGTTCGCAGAGCGTTTGCGGAGCGATGGCTGGAACGTGCGCTATTCGGAGCTGGATGACACGAATAACAGCGGCTCGATTGTCGGTGAACTGCTGCGCCGTACCGAAGAGACCGGCGCGCAGGAGGTGATTGCGACGGAACCGGGTGAATGGCGGTTGATCGAAGCCCTGCAGAATGCGCCGGTGGCGGTGCGGATTTTGGAGGATGACCGGTTTATCGCCTCGCACAAGGAATTCGAGGACTGGGCCAGGGGTCGCAAGGCGCTGCGGATGGAGTATTTCTACCGCGATATGCGACGCAAGACCGGTCTGTTGATGGATGGTGACGGGCCTGAGGGTGGCAAGTGGAATTACGATCACGAAAACCGCAAGCCCGCGCCCGACACGATCAACACGGCGCCGATGCAGTTCACGCCGGACGATACGGTGGCGGCGGTGCTGGATCTGGTGGAGGCGCGGTTTGGCAAGACATTCGGTGATCTGCGGCCGTTCCATTATGCGACGGAGCCGGGACAGGCCAAACGGGCGCTGGCCCATTTCATCACGCATGGATTGCCGAAGTTCGGCGATTATCAGGATGCGATGCTGGATAGCGAGCGGTTTTTGTACCATGCGCTGCTGTCGGCCTATATGAACATCGGGTTGCTGGACCCGCTTGAGGTATGTCAGGCGGCTGAGGCGGCCTATCGCGCGGGGGATGCGCCGCTGAACGCCGTGGAGGGGTTCATCCGGCAGATCATCGGCTGGCGCGAATACGTGCGGGGCATCTACTTTCATGAGGGGCCGGAGTATCCGCGTCGCAACCGGCTGAACCATCAGCGGGGCTTGCCGCCGCTGTACTGGGGCGCGGAGACGAAGATGCGCTGCATGAGGCAGGCCGTTGCCCAGACCAAGGAAGAGGCCTATGCCCACCACATCCAGCGGTTGATGGTGACGGGGAATTTCGCGCTTCTGGCCGGGGTGAACCCGGCGGAGGTGCATGAATGGTACCTGAGCGTTTACATTGATGCGTTCGAGTGGGTCGAAGCACCGAACACCGTAGGGATGAGCCAATTCGCCGATGGCGGCGTGATTGCGTCCAAGCCCTATGTCTCCTCGGGCAATTACATCGACAAGATGTCGGATTATTGCAGCACATGCGCTTACGATGTGAAGACGAAGGTGGGGGACGGCGCTTGTCCGTTCAATTTGCTCTACTGGCATTTTCTCGACCGGCATCGGGAACGGTTCGAGGGCAATGGCCGAATGGGGAACATGTACCGGACGTGGGACCGGATGGACGCAGACAAGCGCAAGGCGGTGCTGGCGCAGGCGGACGATTTCCTTGAGCAGATGAGTGCCGGAGGCCGCGTCTGAGTTTGCGCCGGGTGTCCGCTTTCGTTCAGCGCCGGATGTGCGCGGCGAGGATGGTGTCGAGACGTTCGAGAAAGCGGGATTCCGACAGGTCGGTCTGGGTCTTGTGCCGGGCTGCGGCGGAGAGGGACTGCCGCAGGGCGGGTGCCTCTGCGATGCGGCGCAGCGCATCGGCGACGGTTTTCGGCTGATGCATGTCGATGATGAAACCGTTTTCGCCCTGTCTCAGGTAGCCTGCGGAACCGCTGTCGGAGGAAATCACCGGGATCGCGCCATAGGCCATGGCTTCGACGGGGGAGACGCCGAGCGGCTCTGCGAAGCTGGGCAGGACACAGACATCGGCGGAGGCGTAGACGTTGGCCATATCGGCAAAGGTGATACCGGAGCGCAGGGTGATCCAGTCGTGTTTTGACAGCGCCTCGATGCGGGCGGCATGTTCGGCCTGCTTCGGGTCGTCGCTCTTGGCGGGGGAGCCGACGAGGGTGACATGGTAGTGCGCGTCGAGACCGGCGGCCTCCATCGCGTCGATCAGCTCCGGCTGGTTTTTGCGCGGCAGGCCAAGCTTTCCGATGCAGACGATGTGCAGCTTGGCCCCTGGGCCGGGCTTTGCCAGGGGCGCAGGCGTTGGCAGTGCGGCAACCGGCCAGGGCAGATAATGGCCAAAGGGATCGGACCGGCCCGAGGCGCCGGGCAGACCAGGCACCGGGGTAATACGCTGTCGGGGCAAGCCTTTCCAGGCCAGCTCTGCGCGGCGCAGTATCGAGGTTGGCGCATTCATCGGAAGCAGATTGTAGAGCAGCGCCGGAATGTTGCGCGTCCGTGCCGCCCGCGCTGCGCGCCGGGACAGGGCCCAGGCGTTGCGGACGACCACGAGGTCGGGTTGAAAAGCGTCTACGGCGGCGTCGACGTCGGATTGCGCCGGATGTCGGCCCATGACCCGTGGGGTCAACAGGCTGTGATCCTCGCCGCTGCCGCTGCCGTTTGCCAGGATTTGCAGTTCATGTCCGGCGGCCAACATGGCCCGGACGGCGAACCACAGGTTTGTGTGAAAGCGCGGTAACGCGAAGAGAATGCGCGCCATCAGTTGTTGTCGGCGGCCGGTTCCGGGGTGGTGGGGTTTTCCGGGGTCACGCCATTGCTGGTTGTGGCGCCGTCGGAGGACAGCGCGCCGTTGATCCACTCCCCGCTGGCTTGCTGCCCGGTGGCGTATCGCATGATGCCCTGCCCCTGTCGCTTGCCATTGCGGAAGCTTCCTTCGTAAACGTCGCCGTTGGCGTAGGTGGCGAGACCCTGGCCGGAAATCTCGCCCTTGTCCCATTCGCCTTCGTAGCGGAAGCCGCTGGACATCACGATCGTGCCGAGGCCGTGACGTTGACCGTCGCGGAACTGGCCTTCGTAGACTGTTCCGTCGGGGTAGGTTGCCTTGCCCGCGCCGTGGCGCTGGCCACCTTGCCAGTTGCCTTCATAACGGTAGCCGTCCGGGTAGGTCATCACCCCGAATCCCTCGTTGCGCGCATTGCGAAAGCCGCCCTGATAGGTCAGTCCGTTGGCATAGGTTGCAATACCGTCGCCCTCGATCACGCCATCGACCCAATCTCCTTCGTAGGTAGAGCCGTCGGGGTAGGTGATCTTGCCCTTGCCATTGGCCAGATCGCCCTTGAAGTCGCCGGCATAAACGGAGCCGTCGGGATAGGTGACCTGCCCCTTGCCTTCGATCTGGCCGGAAACCCAATTGCCGGTATAGCTATAGCCATCTTTGCCGTTGAAGGTGCCGGTGCCGTGGCGCTGGTCGTTGTTGAATTCGCCGTCGTATGTGTCACCATTGGCGTAGGTGACCTTGCCGCGGCCTTCGCGGCGGCCATCGACAAGCGCGCCTTCGTAGACGTCACCATTCGGCTGGATCAGCTTGCCCTGACCGTCGATCTGCCCGTCGCGCCAGGTGCCTTCGTAGATCAGCCCGTCGGTCATGGTCAGTTTGCCGGAGCCCTCCCGCTCGCCATCCGCCACGCGGCCTTCGTAGACCGAGCCATCCGGGTAGGTGATCTTGGCCGCGCCTTCCTTGACCCCGTTGACCCAATCGCCCTCGTAGACATAGCCGCCGGGGGAGGTCATTACGCCTTTGCCGTGGTGCAATGCGTTGCGGAACGCGCCCTCGTAGCGCACACCGTTGGCGTAGACCGCGACGCCCTGTCCGGTGATCTTGCCATCGAGCCACGAGCCTTCGTATGTGCCGCCGTCGGCAAAGACGATCTTGCCCATCCCTTCGGGTTTGCCCTTGGCGAACTGGCCTTCATAGACCGAGCCATTGGGAAAACGGGCAACGCCCTGACCCTTGATTTCGCCCTGCACCCAGTCACCGGTGTATTCGTACCCATTGGGAAGGCGATAGGTGCCGGTGCCATCCTGAAGCCCGTCCCGGAAGGTGCCTTCGTAGACGCCGCCATCGTCATATTGCTTGGTGACGACCTCGTCATTCGTTTGCGCCAGAGCGAGGCCGGCGACGGCCGCCGCGAGGGTGAAAGTGATGCCTGCCAGCTTCATGCGCGTCCTGCCCAGATCCTGCGTAAGGTTTTGCTTCTGTACCTGAAACGTAAAGGACGCCATGGGCCGGGGCAATCTCTTTTGCCGGAGCGGGCTTCCCCTTGGGCGTGCATCTGCTATTTGGACCGGGACTGGATCGAAGAGGACTGGCCATGAGCGATCACTTCCGCCTGACGCTGGCTCAACTGAACCCCACGGTGGGGGACATCACGGGCAATATCGCCAAGGCGCGCGCCGCCTGGGAGGCGGGCCGCGAGGCCGGATCGCAGTTCGTGGCCCTGCCAGAGATGTTCGCTGTGGGCTATCAGACGCAGGATCTCATCCTCAAGCCCGCGTTCGTGCGCGACGCGGTGGATCAGATCGAAGCGCTGGCCGTTGCCTGTGGTGATGGGCCTGTTCTGGGCATCGGGGGGCCATGTCCGGGTGAGGATGGCAAGCTGCACAACAGCTACTACATTTTGTCGGGCGGTGCCGTTCAAACCGTGACACACAAGTTTTTCCTGCCGAATTTCAACGTCTTCGACGAGGTCCGCCTGTTCTCGCGGGAGCGGATGCAGGGGCCGGTGTCGGTCGGTGGCGTGCGTCTTGGGATCCCGATCTGCGAGGATGCGTGGTATCCCGATGTGGCGGAAGCGATGGCCGAGAGCGGGGCGGAGATCCTTGTCGTTCCGAACGGTTCACCCTACTTCCGCAATAAATACGAGACGCGGCAGAACCACATGGTGGCGCGGGTCGTGGAGACGGGTTTGCCGTTGGTTTACCTGAACATGTGCGGCGGGCAGGACGATCAGGTGTTCGATGGCGGCTCTTTCGTGCTGAACCCGCACGGGCGTCCGGCGGTGCAGTCGCCGGTTTTCGACGAAGACATCACCCATGTCGATTTCGACCGCACGCCGGAGGGCTGGCGGGCGCGGGATGGCGCGTTCGTCCAGCATCCAGGCGCTTGGGAGCAGGATTACCGCGTCATGGTCGAGAGCCTGCGCGACTACTGCCGCAAGACGGGGTTCGGCAAGGTGCTGCTTGGCATGTCGGGCGGCATCGACTCGGCGCTGGTGGCGACCATTGCGGCGGATGCTTTGGGGCCTTCGAATGTGCGCTGTGTGATGCTGCCGTCGGAGTATACATCCGAGCATAGTCTTGAAGATGCAAAGGCCTGCGCGGAAGCGCTGGGCGTGCATTATGACTTCGTGCCAATCACCGAGGGGCGGGACGCGATCACCAACACGCTTGCGCCGCTGTTCGAGGGAACCCAGCCGGATCTGACGGAAGAGAACATCCAGTCGCGGCTGCGCGGTCTGCTGCTCATGGCTTTGTCGAACAAGTTCGGGGAGATGTTGCTGACCACGGGCAACAAGTCCGAGGTGGCGGTGGGCTATGCGACGATCTACGGCGATATGGCGGGCGGCTACAACCCGATCAAGGATCTGTACAAGACGCGTGTCTTCGAGACGTGCCGCTGGCGCAATGCCAATCATCGCGACTGGATGGGTGGACCGGCGGGCGAGGTGATCCCGGAGCGGATCATCACCAAACCGCCCTCGGCGGAGCTGCGCGAAGATCAGAAGGACAGTGACAGCCTGCCGGATTACCCGGTGCTGGATGGCATCCTGACAATGCTGGTGGACGACGAGGCGAGCGTGTCCGACTGCATCGCGGCGGGCTATGCGCGGGAGGATGTAAAGAAGGTCGAGCACCTGCTTTACATCAGCGAATACAAGCGCTTCCAGTCCGCGCCGGGGGCCCGGCTCACGCGCCGCGCCTTCTGGCTCGACCGCCGCTATCCGATCGTGAACCGCTGGCGGGATGAGGGCTGAGGATCAGCCAGCCGCGCCTTTGCGCCGGAGCAGACCGATCCCGAGGAGACCCGACAGCAGCAACCATGCACTTGCGGGAAGTGGGACGGGCGCGGCAAGGCTGGATGCCGACAGAAAGTCCGGGTCTGCGGCGGTAGCCTGCAATGTTCCCGTGGTTTCAACCCAGAGCTGCGCCGTGTTGCCGAAGTCGATGGTTCCGTTGCCCGCGAGCAATTGTGTTATAAGGTAGAACTCGACGGCGATCGTGGTGGAGGATGCACCAAGGGTGTAGGCCGATGAAACCGACAGCGCGTAACCCTCGATAGACCCGCTGTTCGCAGTGTTCAGTGAAGGACTACAGGAGGTGCCAAGGCAGAGCGAGTCATAGCTGCCGCCCGTCCCGATCATTACCCTCGATTGCACTTGCCATGCCGGGATGCCGGGCCCGCCGCCGGGCAATGTTCGTGTAAGGTCCCACATGCCGTCAATAAGGATGCTTGCCGTAAACGTACCGGATCCCGTGAGGGTGAAAGTCTCGGTGAGAGTGCCGCCTGCGTTCGTGTTGCCGTCACCGGTCCCGTCGCCGTTGTTGCCGGACATGGTGCTGAACGACCGGAGGGTCCCCGCGTCGCCGTTGGCCGTGAAGCTGGACGAACCAGACGTGCTTCCGGAAGCGGCACTGGCCGATACGGAATACACCGGCGTCGTGATCGTGCTGCCCGAGGCGTTGTCCGTAGTGTTGTCCTGCGGCGTCAGGTTTGTGTTGGCGGTGGCCGCAGCGAAAATATTGACGGTTGCGGCGCTTGCCCCGGTCGCCGCGAGGGCGAGGGTTGCCGTCAGTGCGATTGTCCTGAGCATGAATATTCTCCTTAAAATAACTTTACCTTACGTCAAGTTTAGGTTGATTCGCGCGATTCAGTCAAATCAGCCACAACCCGCGCGGGAGGCAGTCTGTTCTGGATGACATTCTGTGAATGGAATGTTATCTTAAGTCTGTCGCAAATGTGCCAGTCTCTTGGCGCGGGGTCGGGAGAGTGTGATGCATTTTGGTTTGTTTCTGCGTTTGGGTGCGATCAGTCTGATTGCGGTGATTGCCGCATCAGGTGCATCGGCCCAGATGATGCATGGCGGCGGGATGGGCCATACGCACGGCGCGGACGGCACCGGACATGACGAAATGACCATGCCGGGACTGCGTGGGTTGGATGCTACGCCGGAGGAAAGTGCGGAGATGGCGGTGATGTTCCGTAATTTCCGGTCGATCGAACGCAGCGTCGAAAATCTGCCGAACGGCATTCGTACCGTGACGCGTTCCGATGTTCCGGAGGTCATGGATGCGATCGTCAGCCATGCCGTGGGGATGATCGACAGGGTCGGGCAAAAGAGCGATCCTCAGGTGTTCATCCAGAGCCCAACGCTCGACATCGTCTTTGCCCGCGCGGAGGGGATCAAGTCAGCGGTCGAGGTGACCGAGGAGGGATTGGTGGTGGTGCAGACCTCTGACGATCCGGAATTGATCGCGGCGCTGCATACCCATGCCGCCGAGGTCAGCGACATGGCCGAGCGGGGCATGCAGGCCGTTCACGAGATGATGATGCGGCGCGCGGCAGCCCGGTAGGGCATTACTCCCACCAGTGATCGATCAAAGCGATATCATCGTCTGACCAGCCGAAGTGGTGCGCGAATTCATGCACGACGACATGGGTGATGAGATCCGGCAGGTCCACGTCGCCGCGGTCGCGCCATTCGGCAAGGATTGGCTGGCGGTAGAGGGTGACCGTGTCGGGCCAAGGGGTCGGGTCGGCGAAGCTTTTCTCCGTCATCGGAATCCCGCTGTAAAGGCCGGTCAGATCAAACGGATCGTCGATCTCCAATTCCTGAAGGGTTTGCGGATCGGGGTATTCCTCGATCCGTATGAGCACTTCCAACGCGCTCTTGCGAAAGGGCGCGGGGAAGGTGTCGACCGCGTCCTGTGCCACTTTGAGGAAGTCATTTTGATCCATGGGCTGGATATGGGGGATCGTCGCGCCGCCGGAAAGGGTTAGCCAAGCGGATAGGTGGCCAGTGGTTCGTAAATGGCACCCGCATCATGCAGCGTGGATTGGATCAGGCTGAAGCTATGGGCCGAAAACGATGGGACATGCGCGGTGCAAAGCGCGGCAAGGGCCGGGCCGGGGTCCACGCGGCCGGGCAGGCGGGCGAGGGTGACGTGCGGGCGAAAGCGACGGCGTTCGAGCGTAACACCCGCGCCTCGCAGGCGGGCGCGGATGCGGTCGTGCAGCTCGTGCAGCGGAGCCTCTCCTTCCGCTTCGAGCGCCAGGGCTTGCCCGTGGCGACCGCCGTAGACTGTGGCGCCGGTCAGCGCCAGATCGACCTTCGGCGCGCGAATGGTTTCCAGCCCCTCATGGGCGGCCTGGGCAAGATCTTCGGACACATCGCCAAGAAAGGCCATGGTCAGATGCAAGTTCTCCTCCGGCACGCGGCGCAGATCGCCGGGCAGGCGGTCTTGAACGGCACTCAGCACGGTGAGCGGGTCTTCGGGCAGGTTGAGAGAGACAAACAGACGCATAACCAATTCCTGTCACAGCGAATCGCGGAGGACCAGTGAACGCTGTGTTTCCGGCGGTTTACAGCCGGGTGAGCGCGGTGATCGGCAGAAGCCGGGCGTAGTCCTGCGGCAAGCACAGCTGTGTGCCTTCGCTCAGGACGGCGGCGCTGGCGGCGGCGGCGCCCATGCGCAGGGCTTCCTGCGGGGGTTGCCCCCCGGCCAGACCCATGACCATGCCGCCGACAAAGCTGTCTCCGGCGCCGATGGCGCTGACCACGCCTTCGTTGGCGGCGGTGACGTGCCAGAGGCCGCCGGGTTCGGCCATCACGGAGCCGTCTGCGCCCCGAGCGATCACCACGATCGAACCGGCGCCGCGCTGGCGCAGAATTTCGGCAAAGCGCGCGCTGTCGAGACGGGTGTCCAGCGGCAAGCCCGACAGATCGCGCGCTTCGTGGCTGTCCATCCGCAAGATGTAAGGCGCGGGGGCGATGCCTTTGGCCTGATGGGTCAGGTGCGGACCGGAGGTGTCGATGACCACGCGCCGCGCACCGAGCCGGTCGATGGCACGGGGCAGGAAGCCCGGTTTCGACCCCGGCGGCATGGAACCGGAGAAGACGATGAACGAATCGTCGTCGGTGTCCGTTGCAATGCGTTCCAAGACCGCATTCAGTTGCGCCTCGGTCCAGACCGGACCGGTGAGAACAAAGCGGTATTGATCGCCGCTGGCGTCATCGGTGACCGAAAAGCTGTGTCGGGTGCCGCCGGGCGCGTCGATGCGCACCCAATCAAGACCCATTCCGTCGAGCAAGGCGCCGAGCGCCTCACCGTTTGGACCGCCAAGCGCCACCCAGGCCTGTGCGGAGCCGCCCAATTGCGTGATGGCCCGGGCCACATTGACCCCACCGCCGCCCGCCTCGGCGGTTTCGGGGGCGCAGCGGAGTTTGAGATTTGGGGCGACGCGCGCAGCGCTGGTGGCCAGATCGAGCGCGGGATTGAAGGTGACGGTGAGTATCTTCGTCATGCAAACCTCTTGGTTACCGGTATCATGGCAAGGGAGCGTGCGGGGCGAAAGCCTAATCTGGACAAATCACCGGCAGTATGAAAACACCCGCCGGATCAGGAGGCACTGCCATGACCGTCACTCGTTTCGCGCCCTCGCCCACCGGATACATCCATGTCGGCAACCTGCGCACCGCTCTGTTCAACCATCTCATCGCCCGCAAGACCGGCGGTCAATTCGTGCTGCGCATCGACGACACCGATCCGGAGCGCTCGAAGGAAGAATACGTCGACGCGATCAAGCAGGACCTCGAATGGCTCGGCCTGACGTGGGACCGTGTGGAGCGGCAATCGGCGCGGCTGGACCGGTACGAGGACGCCGCACAGCGCCTGCGCGATATGGGGCGGTTCTATGAGGCGTGGGAGACGCCCACGGAGCTTGACCTCAAGCGCAAGAAGCAGCTGAACATGGGCAAACCGCCGGTCTATGACCGCGCGGCGCTGGCGCTGTCGAACGAGGAGAAGGCAGAGCTTCGCGCGGAACGCGGCGATGGCGTCTGGCGGTTCAAGCTCGATCAAGAGCGGATTGTCTGGCCGGACGGTATTCTTGGCGAAGTGTCGATCGATGCAGCATCGGTTTCGGACCCGGTGCTGATCCGGGCCGACGGGCAATTCCTTTATACGCTGGCTTCCGTGGTCGACGATATCGAGATGGGCATCACCCACGTGGTGCGCGGCAACGACCATGTGACCAACACCGCGACGCAGATTCAGATGATCATGGCGCTGGGCGGCACGCCGCCGTCATTCGCCCACCATTCGCTGCTGACCGGGCCGCAGGGCGAGTCGTTGTCCAAGCGACTGGGCACGCTGGCGCTGCGCGATCTGCGCGAGGCCGGGGTGGAGCCGGAGGCGCTGCTGAGCCTGATGGCACGGCTCGGGTCGAGCCAGCCGGTGGAACTGCGGATGTCGATGGACGAAATTGCAGACGGCTTTGAACTGGAGCAGTTCGGTTCGGCCCCGACGAAATTCGACGTCGAGGACCTCTATCCGCTGACCGCGAAGAAGCTGCATCAGTTGCCGTTCGAGACGATCAGGGATGATGTCGAGGCGCTGGGCGTTCCGGAAGACAAAGCGGCGCTGTTCTGGAAGGTCGTGCGCGAGAACATCACTACACGCAAGGATATGGCGCCATGGTGGGCGTTGTTCCGCGATGGTGCGGAGCCGATGGTGGCCGACGAGGACAAGGACTTTATCGCCGAAGCGATGGGCCTGCTGCCGGACCCGCCGTACACGACCGAAACCTGGGGCAGCTTTACCGCCGCGGTAAAGGACGCGACGGGCCGCAAGGGCAAAGGTCTGTTCATGCCGCTTCGCAAGGCGCTGACCGGTCAAGAGCGGGGCCCGGAGATGGCCGATGTGATGCCGTTGCTTCAGAAGGTTCCGGCAAAGAGCCTGGCCGGTTAATCGCGGCTGGAGAGGTTGAGCGCATCGCGGTCCGCCTCGGCGGGGATGTGCACGTCTGCCTGATCGAGAGCATAGTGCCGGTGGGCCCGCGCGGCTTCGGCCATAGCGGGCCAATCGCACTCTTCCAGCCGGTCCAGCGCATGACGCAATTGTGTGACCACTTCGATGCGTCCCGCGCCATCGCGGGCGATGGTATCGAAGGCATCCTGCACAAGATCATCCGCCGCCACCTGCGGCGCGATGATCCGGCTGAATTGCGGCGGCTCCTCCGAGGGCCCGGGGCAGGATTGCAGCAGGTTCATCAGCCGGTGGATGACGTCGATGGCGGTGCCGGGATCGTTGATGCCCGGTGAAAGCGCCCGCGTGGCGATCTCTGCCAGCACCATGAGGCCAAAGCGGGCATCCTGTTCGAGCGAGCGGGTCTTGCCGATGGTGAACATCGGCTGCGCCTTTCGGGCCAGATCGTCGCCCGCGATGTTCAGCTCCGCGATGGTGTCACCTTTAATGACATAGTGCCCTGGCGGAGCCATGAGCCAGAGCCGGGCCTCGGCCTCCGACAGCAGATCGTTGAGGCTTGGCATGTCAACGAACTGCAGATAGCCGGAGTGCGGCGCGGTGACGGGAAATGTCCGCGGCGGCGGGCGTTCGGCCTGTGCCGATGGCACGCCGCCAAGCGCGGGATGCGTCGATAGCGCCCTGAGCGGCGGTTGGGCCGCCTTTTCGACGAGGTTCAGCGTATGGTCCATGCTGCCAAGCCGGGACAGATGGCCAATCCAGCGCAGGATAGCGAGAATGATCGCGGCGATCACGAAAAGGGTGAAGAAGAAGATCACAACCGAAGCGGCATCATCGTAGATATCGGCGCGGAACATGACGATGGCAGTAAGCGAAAACAGAAAGGCCCCGACGAAGGTTGCCAGCACCGTCTGGGTTGTGCCGTCCTGCATCAAAATCCGGTAGGCGCGGGGCGTGGCCTGGGACGAGGCGCTCTGAAACGCCTGAACCATGACCCCGAGAGAGAAGGTGGTCACGGTGAGCATCGACGAGGCGAGGATGGTCAGAACCGGCAGCACCGCCTCCTGTCCGAAGCGTTCCTTCAGTGCGTCGGAGATCAGCCAGTCGAACAGCGGCGCGACGAAGACAGAAACGAGCGCGAGCAGGGTCATCAGAAGCGCCCGCACCCCGAGATTGCGCGACAGGCGCAGCGCGAGCATGAGGTACTTGGACAGGCTCACCGGACCAGGACCTTGCAATCGAGCGCACGCAGGGCGTCCCGAACGAAGATCCGCTCGTCGCGGGTGAGCGATTGTGCGCGGGGATAGACGGGATCGCTCCGGTCGTCGAGGATCGGTGCGTCCCAACCGTCGGTCGTGTCGATGAAGTCCTGCGCGCCAGCTTCGCCAAACACGCGCAGATAGCCCTGAAGAACGACATCGAGGTAGGACATGAGTACCGGGTGATCGTCGTCGGGCCGATGCAGGCGCGCCGGATCTATGGCATAGATCGCGATGTCAGAGGCCTGCGCCTCGTGATGAACCTCATGGCCTGCTGGGAGCCGGTCGTAGGCCGCCTCGCGCAGGTCCAGGGTGGCCCAGCCCTCTGCGGGTACAGGAGCGATCAGGCCGTCGATGCTGTGACCCGGCGCGCGAATCGCGGTCAGATAGGCAACCGAGCGATCCGGAGTGTAGCGCCATGCGCGCCGCCAGTTCCGCGCCGTTGCCCGGAAAACCGGGTCGTATCCGTGCGTTAAGGTGTTGACCAGAGAGCCATATCCAAAAAAATATGCATCACACATGAAGAATAAGCGGCCTCGTATTGATGTATGTCAATCCGGCTTTGCCGCGATCGGTATAGGAACACTTGGGACTTTCCGAGCAAAAGGCAATCCGATGCGGGTAACCAAACGAACCAACATTGCCATGCGTGTGCTGATGTTCTGCGCGGTCAACCCCGGTCGCCTTGTGACAAAAGCAGAGATCGCCAGGGCCTGCAATGCGTCGGAAAACCATCTTGCGCAGATCATCAATCAGCTGGCTCAGCTGGGTTATCTGCACACGCAGCGGGGCCGCAATGGCGGGTTGGAATTGTCGCGGCCTGCGGATCAGATTCACATCGGCGAGATCTTTCGCGCTCTTGAGGCGCCGGTGCCGCTGGCCGAGTGCTTTGCGGATGTGGACAACACCTGTCCATTGACCGAGGCCTGCCGTCTGCGAACTGCTTTGAACGACGCGGCCGGGGCTTTCTACGCGACGCTTGATCCGATCAGTCTTGATGCATTGATCTGCGACAATGCACCTTTGATGCACATTTTACAGCCAGTGCAGCCCTGCCACGTTGCGACGTCACAGGCTGATCTTGCCACCGCAGAATAACTCGCTTATCCATGCGCTCATCGTGATGGGAGAACCGGTGGAGATGCCGGTGCCGAAGGAGCAACCGCCCCGGAAACTCTCAGGCCACAGGACCGTTGCGATATCTGACACTCTGGAGAGTGGCGCCCGGATGCGCCCGCCGAAGGGATAACGATCTCAGGCCAAAGGACAGAGGGGGCATGGATGGCGCGGGATAAGTCCGCGCCGAAATGCCCGCACCCCTGCGCAAGCCGTGGTCCGGGAGTGACGGACCGGAGGGCGTATGGCCGAAGACGACCTGAAAAAGACAGTTTTGTTTGATCTGCATCTGGAGCTAGGCGCCAAGATGGTGCCGTTTGCCGGCTATGAGATGCCGGTGCAATATCCCATGGGCGTGCTCAAGGAGCACCAGCACTGCCGCGCGCAGGCCGGTCTGTTCGATGTCTCGCACATGGGGCAGGTTGTGCTGCGTGGCGACGGAGCGGCAGCGGCGTTGGAGAGCCTCGTGCCGGTCGATGTGATCGGCCTTGGCGAGGGGCGCCAGCGCTATGGCTTCTTCACGAACGACAGCGGTGGCATAGAAGACGACCTGATGATCGCCAATCGCGGCGATCACCTGTTCGTGGTCGTCAACGCGGCCTGCAAGGATGCGGATGTGGCGCGCATGACGGCCGCGCTGGAGCCAAAAGGCGTTACGGTCGAATTGATCGAGACCCGGGCGCTTCTGGCGCTGCAGGGGCCGGGCGCGGCGGCGGCACTGTCTGCGCTCTGCCCCGATGTGGCCGGGATGCGGTTCATGGATGTGGCGACCGTCACGATTGCCGGTGCGGAATGCTGGGTGTCGCGGTCGGGCTATACCGGCGAAGACGGCTTTGAAATTTCCGTGCCCAATGGCGATGCGGTCGAACTCGCGCGGGCGCTTCTTGCCGATGAGACTGTCGCGCCGATTGGTCTTGGCGCGCGGGATTCGTTGCGGCTGGAGGCGGGGCTTTGTCTCTATGGCCATGATATTTCAAGTGAAACAACACCGGTGGATGCCGCGCTGACCTGGGCCATCCAGAAGGTTCGCCGCAGTGGCGGGGCGCGGGAAGGCGGCTTTCCGGGCGCTGACCGAATTCTGAAGGATTTGGCTGAGGGGACGCCGGTCCGGCGCGTCGGCCTGCAGCCGGAGGGGCGCGCCCCGATGCGCGAAGGCGTCGAGATCTTCGCCGAAGCGGAGGGCGGTAAGGCGGTTGGCCGTGTGACGTCCGGCGGCTTTGGCCCGACAGTCGGTGGACCGGTGGCCATGGGCTATGTCCCAAGTGCCCTGTCCGAGGTGGGTACAACGCTTTTCGGTGAGGTGCGCGGCAAGCGCATGCCGGTTCAGGTTGCCAAGCTGCCCTTCGTTCCGGCAGGCTTCAAGAGATAATCCAACAGGAGAAACGGATATGAAATACACCGAAGAACACGAGTGGCTGGAAATCGAGGGTGATCTGGTTGTCGTGGGCATCACCAAGCACGCGGCGGAGCAGCTGGGCGATGTGGTGTTTGTGGAACTGCCGGATGTGGATACGGAAGTTGCCAAGGACGACGAGGTCGTTGTGATCGAGTCGGTGAAGGCGGCGTCTGATATTCTGGCACCGCTCGATGGCGAGATCGTCGAGGTGAATGAAGCCATCGTCGAGGATCCGGGCAAAGTGAATGAGGACCCCGAAGGCGACGCGTGGTTCTTCAAGATGAAGGTCGAGGATTTGAGCGCCATGGACGACTACATGGACGAGGCGGCCTACAAGGATTTCATCGGCGAGTGATGGGACGGGGTGCGGGGCAAAGCCCCGCCCTACGGACCGTTTCGCGGGATCCGGCCGTTCATTGGCGCCGGGTTCCCCCGATGAAATTGAGTATTTCTGCCAAGAAGAAGCACCGGGCGGTTGCCCGTGTCTGACGGAGGCTTTGGGATGAGCTACGAACCGATTGATTATTTGCCCTATGATTTCGCCAACCGGCGGCATATCGGGCCTTCGCCGGAAGAAATGGCCGAGATGTTGGAGGCGCTCGGTGTGACCGATCTTGGCACGCTGATCGAGGAGACGGTACCGGGAGCGATCCGGCAGGCGGCGCCGCTGGATTTCGGCAAGCCGTTGTCAGAGAGCGAGTTGCTGTTCCGGATGCGCGAAGTCGCTGGCCGCAACAAGGTGATGACCAGCCTGATCGGGCAGGGCTATCACGGGACGGTCACGCCGCCGGCCATTCAGCGCAATATTTTCGAGAACCCGGCCTGGTACACGGCTTATACGCCGTATCAGCCGGAGATTTCGCAGGGGCGGCTGGAGGCTCTGCTCAACTATCAAACGATGGTTTGCGATCTGACGGGGCTTGAAGTGGCGAACGCCTCCCTGCTCGATGAAGCGACAGCCTGTGCCGAGGCGATGACCATGGCGCAGCGGGTGGCCAAGTCGAAGGCCAGGGCGTTTTTCATCGACGAGAACTGCCATCCACAGAATATCGCCGTGATGAAAACCCGCGCCGAGCCTCTGGGAATCGAGGTGATTGTCGGCGCGCCCGAGGCGCTCGATCCGCAGACGGTGTTTGGCGCGATCTTCCAGTATCCCGGCACATACGGCCACCTGCGCGATTTCGGCGATGATATTTCACGCCTGCACGAGGCCAAGGCGATTGCGATCATGACGGCCGACCCCATGGCGCTTTGCCTGCTGAAGGAGCCGGGCGCGATGGGTGCGGATATTGCGGTGGGCAGCACCCAGCGGTTTGGCGTTCCGATAGGCTATGGCGGTCCGCACGCCGCCTATATGGCCTGCCGCGATGCCTACAAGCGCAACATGCCGGGGCGGATCGTGGGTGTCTCCATCGACAGCCATGGCAATCGTGCTTATCGCTTGTCCCTGCAGACGCGCGAGCAACACATCCGGCGCGAGAAGGCGACGTCGAACGTCTGTACCGCGCAGGCGCTGCTTGCCGTGATGGCGGGATTCTATGCGGTGTTCCACGGGCCGAAGGGGCTGCGTGCTATCGCACAGCGCATCCATCGCAAGACCGTGCGTCTGGTCAAGGGGCTGGAGGCGGCGGGTTTCAAGGTAGAGCCGGAAGCCTATTTCGATACGGTCACCGTGGATGTGGGCCTGCTGCAGCGCGGTGTCCTGCAGGCGGCCGTGCGCGAGGGGATCAACCTGCGCCGCGTCGGCAAGAGCAAGGTCGGCATCACGCTGGACGAGCGGACCCGGCCCGAAACCATCGAGGCGGTCTGGCGCGCCTTCGGCCTTGTGCGTAAGGATGAGGATTTCACGCCGGATTATCGCATTCCCGACGGGCTGGTCCGACAAAGCACCTATCTGCAACATGACGTGTTCCACATGAACAGGGCCGAGACCGAGATGATGCGCTATATGCGCCGCCTCGCGGACCGCGATCTGGCGCTGGACCGGGCGATGATTCCGCTTGGCTCCTGTACCATGAAGCTGAACGCCGCCGCCGAGATGATGCCGGTGAGTTGGAGCGCGTTCTCGACCATGCACCCCTATGCGCCGAAGGATCAGGCGAGGGGCTACGAGGAAATGATCGGCGATCTGTCGCGGAAGCTCTGCACCATCACTGGGTATGACGCTTTCTCAATGCAGCCCAACTCCGGGGCGCAGGGCGAATACGCCGGTCTGCTGACCATCCGCGACTGGCAGGTCGCCCGTGGACAGGGGCATCGCAATGTCTGTCTGATCCCGGTCAACGCCCACGGGACCAACCCGGCCAGCGCCCAGATGGTTGGCTGGAAGGTGGTTGCCGTGAAATGCGATAACCACGGGTCGATCGATATCGAGGATTTCCGCGCAAAGGCAGAGAAATTCTCGGATGAATTGGCGGCCTGCATGATCACCTACCCGTCGACACACGGCGTGTTCGAGGAGACGGTGAAAGAGGTCTGCGACATCACGCACGAGCATGGCGGGCAGGTCTATATCGACGGGGCCAACATGAACGCGATGGTCGGCCTGTCGCGGCCCGGGGATCTTGGCGGTGATGTCAGCCACCTGAACCTGCACAAGACGTTTTGCATTCCGCATGGCGGCGGTGGTCCTGGCATGGGGCCGATCGGTGTGAAGGCGCACCTGGAACCGCATCTGCCGGGTGATCCGGTGAAGCCGGGCTCTGTTGGGCCGGTGTCGGCGGCCGCCTTTGGCTCGCCATCGCTGCTGCCGATCTCATGGGCCTATATCCTGATGATGGGCGGCGAGGGTCTGACGCAGGCGACACGCGTGGCGATCCTGAACGCCAACTACATCGCGAAACGGCTGGAGGGTGCCTATGACGTACTCTATCGCGGCGGCAATGGGCGTGTGGCGCACGAGTGCATCCTCGATACCCGGCCGTTCGAAAAGAGCGCCGGCGTGACCGTGGAAGACATCGCAAAGCGCCTGATGGATGCGGGCTTCCACGCACCGACCATGAGCTGGCCGGTTGCCGGGACACTGATGGTGGAGCCGACAGAGAGCGAGACCAAGGCCGAGCTGGATCGTTTCTGTGATGCGATGCTGTCGATCCGTGAGGAGATCCGTCAGATCGAAGCGGGCGAGATCGACAAGGAAAACAACCCCTTGAAGAACGCGCCGCATACGATGGAAGATCTCGTGCGAGATTGGGATCGTCCGTACTCGCGGGAGCAGGGCTGCTTCCCGCCGGGCGCATTCCGGGTGGACAAATACTGGCCGCCGGTCAATCGGGTGGACAACGTATACGGCGACCGGCACCTGATTTGCACCTGCCCGCCGATGGAAGACTACGCCGAAGCGGCGGAATAAATAAAAAGCCCCCGGTTTTCCGGGGGCTTTTCAATGTGTCAGGCTTCCAGCGCTCTGATCATGTCCACCCGGGTCCCATGGCGCCCACCTTCGAATTCGGCGTCCAGAAAGGCGTCCACGATTGCGATGGCTTTTGCCTCGTCGAGAACCCGCGCCCCGAGCGAGAGCATATTGGCGTCGTTGTGAGCGCGGATCATTTCAGCGGAGAACGTGTCGGCGCAGACGCCGCAGCGGATGCCTTTGACCTTGTTCGCGGCCATCATGATGCCTTGCCCGGTGCCGCAAAGGATGATGCCAAACCGGCAGTCGCCAGAGGCAACGTGACGCGCGGCGGCTTCGCCATGCTGGGGATAATGTGTGCTTTCCGGCGAGGTCGGGCCAATGTCCACCGGCGTCCAGCCGCGCTCTGCGATATGGGCTGCGATGGCCTGCCGGAGGGCGATTGCTGCGTGATCGCTCGAAAGGACGATGCGTGTGTTGTTTGTCATTTTTTCGGTTCCGTTCACTTTAGTCGCGGGTCAGGCGTCGCTGTCGACGGCGATCTCGCCGGGGAAGGCGTTCTTTTCGGGAGGTTGCGTGGTTTCGGGGGCGGGCGGGTCGATCAGGAAGTCAAAGACATCGCGCACGCGGCCCCAGGTTTCGGCATTGCAGGCCGCCAGAAGATAGCCGCTCTTGACGTCGCCGCGATAGTCCGAGCCATCCAACATGGCCACGTGGCCGCCTGCCCGGCGAATGGCCACGACACCGGCGGGTTGATCCCAAGGGGTCAGTTTCGCGAAAAGTACAAAGTCCATTTGACCCTGCGCAACCATACGCATTTCATGGCAGGCGCAGCGCAGCATTCCGGTACGGGCGAAGCGCGGCATGGTGGCGGCAAACTGCTGTTGCTTGTCTGCCGGGATCAGGTCGAGCGGAAAAAAGCCCATCAACTCTTCGACCGGTCCGCCGGCGGAGGTGCTTAGCGTGCGGCGGATGCGGCGCGGCAGGACAAGTTCGGCGTCGGTTTCGGTGTCGGCGATGATGAAATCGTTGAGGATCGGGTCATAAAGCAGGCCAAAGACCGGCTGACCAAAGCGCAGGATTGACACCATCACGCCAAAGACCGCGAGTCCGTGGGCGTAATTCCATGTTCCATCCACCGGATCGATGGTGAAACAGAGTTCAGCTTCGGCAATCTGATCAATTATTTCCGGGTTTACCGAGGCATGTTCCTCTCCAACGATGAGTGCGTGGGGAAACATGATCTGAATGCCGCGCGTGATCATCGCCTCGGCGGCCTTGTCCGCCTCGGTGACGAGATCCTGTGGCCCGGTCTTCATGTCGATCTGATGGCTTCCGAGTTGCCGGAACCGCGGGAGGATTTCGGCCTTGGCCGCGCGGCGAACCAGATTGATCAGCTGGGTGCGCTGCGCGTTTGTCAGGGGGGCGGTGATCGGCATGGGCAGGGAATCGGTCATCAGGCTCGTCCGGTGATTGCTGCGGTCGCACGATGAAGTGCCAGTGATGGCCGCAGTAATCAAGGTGACACCGGGATCAGATACCTTATTCCCGGGCTCTGAGCACACGCGCGGGTCGGGCCGCCAAAGGCCTGAGCGCAAAGGCCAGACCGGCAAGCAGCGTTGCCAGAATCCCGCCAAGGATCACTCCGAAGGCGTTTGACCAGATCACGGTGAAGTCGGTCTCCATGACGAAATGGCTCACGCCCCAACCCCCTGCGATGCCCGCGCCAAGAGCCACAATGCCCGCCCCTCCGCCCAAAAGCGCAGAGCGCAAAGCAAAGCTGCGCAGGATACGGGCGCGGCTGGCTCCGAGGGTCTTGAGCACAGCGGATTCGTAGGTCCGCGCATTTTCGCCTGCCGCGGCCGCACCGATCAGCACAAGAAAGCCGGTCAGCAGGGTTGCCGCGGCGCCCCAGCGAATGGCCGCGCCGATTCCCTCTAGAAGCTCGCTGACCCGGTCAATGGCGTCGCGCACGCGGATTGCGGTGATGTTGGGATAGTCGCCAGCAAGATCCCGCAGAATCGCGGCCTCGGCTTGCTCTTCCGCATAGACCGTGGAGATGAACGTGTGCGGCGCGCCCTGCAGTGCGGAAGGGCTGAATGTCATGACAAAGCCGATCCCGGCGGTGGAAAAATCCACGTCACGAAAGGATGTGATCGTTGCGGTGATGTCGCGGCCAAGGATGTTGACGGTTATCGTATCCCCGAGCTTGAGGCCGATTTCCTCGGCCTCCTCGGCGGCAAAGCTGACTTGCGGGGGGCCGCTATAGTCCTCGGGCCACCATTCTCCGGCGGTGACGGTGGTGCGGCTGTCTGGCTGGGAGGCATAGGTGATGCCGCGATCGCCGCGGACGACCCAATGGCCGCCGGCCACCTCTTGCGCGTTCTGGCCATTAATCTTCGTGACGATACCGCGCAGCATCGGGGCACTGTCGACCCGGGAGACTGCGGGATCGTTGTCCAGCCGTTCAAGGAAACCCGGCATCTGGTCCTTTTGAATGTCAACGAAGAAATAGGACGGCGCGACGTCCGGCAAGTCGCGGGCGATGGCGCTGCGCAGGTTGCCGTCGATTTGTCCAATAGCCGCCAGAACGGTGAGTCCAAGGCCGAGCGAGAGCACAACTGCTCCGGCACTTTCGCCCGGTCCGCCGATAGCCGAGAGCGCCCAGCGCAGGATTGGCCGACCGCGTGCGGCTGGTGTCGCAACGCGGGCCAGCCAGCGCATGCCCTGGGCGGCGAAGGCGAGTGTAAGAAGCGCGGCCAGAATGCCTCCCGCCGCCCAGAGTGTCAGAACCGGCCTGCCGGAAAACGCCATGGCTGTGCCGACAAGCAGGGCGAGCAGAGCCGCCACGGCGATCAGATAGCGCGGCGCAGGCAGTGCGCTCGCCCCTTCGAGCGCGTCCCGGAAGAGTGTGGCCGCGCGGACTTCTTCGGCGCGGGATAGTGGCCAGAGTGTAAAGACCAAGGCGGTCAGGACGCCGTAAAGCGCCGCCTCGCCCAAGGGGCCAGGGTGCAGCGTAAACACGGCGGGGACCGGCAGGGCGGCATTGATCAACGGCCCAAGCAAGATCGGCACCAGCGCGCCGAGGGTCAGGCCAATGGCGATACCGACAAGCGCAAGGGCTCCGATCTGAAGGAAATAGGTCAGGAAGATCACCTGACGGCTGGCGCCAAGAGTGCGCAATGTGGCAATTACGCTGGTCTTGCGCGCGAGGTAGGCGCGGACGGCGGCAGAGACGCCGATGCCGCCAACCGCCAATCCAGACAGGCCGACGAGGACGAGAAAATCGCCAAGGCGTTCTACGAAACGCGCAATGCCGGGGGCGCCGTTGCGCGCGTCGCGCCACTTCAATCCCTTGCTTTCGAACCGGTCGCGGGCCTCCTTTGCGGCTTCGTCAAGGTCGGTACCCGGTGGCAGAAGCAGGCGATATTCCGTGTCATAGAGCGAGCCCGGCGATAAAAGGCCAGACCCCTCGAGGTCCTGCGTGCGCACGATGGTCCGGGGACCAAGGCCAAAGCCATCCCCCGCGTCGTCGGGTTCGACGACGATCCGGGCGCGCAGGGAGAACTCTTGTTCTCCCAGCCGGAAGGTGTCCCCGGGGGCAAGACTGAGCCGGTCGGCCAACACCGGTGCCATGACCGCTCCGTGATCGGCCAACGCTTCGGAAATCGGCATGGGCGGATACAGGACGATCTCGCCGAGCAGCGGATAGGCGCTGTCCACGGATTTCACCTGTGTCAGCCCGCGCTCGGTTTCTCCATTCCTGGTGACCGTCGCCATGGAGCGGAAATCGGTGACTTCGGAGATGTCCGTGGCGATGGTCCGCATCCAGGTCCGCTCGTCCTCGTCGGCAAACCGGTAGGTGAATTCAACCTGCGCATCGCCGCCAAGCAGAATGGCGCCCTGCTCTTCCAGACCTGCCTGAATAGCGGACCGGACAGAGCCGACCCCGGCAATCGCGGCCACGCCGAGCGCAAGGCAGGCGAGAAAAATGCGGAATCCCTGCAAGCCACCGCGCAGTTCGCGCCGGGCAAATCGTGCGGCTGTGGACAGGCTCATGCGCGCGCCCTGTGCGCTTGGGCTTCGGAGGTGTCGAGGCTGCCGTCGCGCAGGCGCACAACGCGATCGCATTGCGCTGCGAGGTCGGGTGCATGTGTCACCATGACCAGCGTCGCGCCATGCTTCTCCGACAGGCCAAGCAGCAGATCCATGATAGCGCCGCCGTTGGCCCCGTCCAGGTTGCCGGTTGGCTCGTCCGCGAGCAGGATGCCGGGACGCGGCGCAAGCGCACGGGCCAGTGCCACGCGTTGCTGCTCACCGCCGGACATTTGCGCCGGATAATGGTCTGCACGATGGGCGAGGCCGACGGTGTTCAACTCGGACTTGGCCCGGTCAAACGCGTCCTTGTGTCCAGCCAATTCGAGCGGCGTCGCAACATTTTCGAGCGCTGTCATCGTGGGAATCAGGTGAAAGGACTGGAACACCACGCCCATGTTATCGCGCCGAAATCGCGCCAGGGCGTCTTCGTTCATCGCAGTCAGATCCTGCCCCATGGCCAGAACGCTGCCGGCGGTGGCGCGTTCAAGGCCGCCCATAACCATCAGCAGCGAGGATTTGCCGGATCCGGACGGCCCGATCATACCGATTGTCTCTCCTTTCTGGATGTCGAGCGAGATACCGTGCAGAATTTCGACCATTCCGGCATTGCCCTTCAGGCTGAGGGTCACATCTTTTAGAGAGAGAATAGGATCAGGCATGTCGAGGAGACGTCCTTTTGTTTGAACGTTTTACATATGGGTCACTGCGGCGCGTCAACAAGGGGCTGGCTGCCGCGCTTGTCCTGGCAGCCGGATCGGCCTCTGCAGCGGATGTCGATATTCTGGCGTTGGGCGACAGCCTGACGCAGGGTTATGGGTTGATCGAACAGGAGGGGTTCGTCCCGCAGCTTCGCAGCTGGCTGGAGAACCGTGGTTATGATGTGCGCGTGGTCAATGGCGGTGTGTCCGGGGATACTACAGCGGGTGGTTTTGCGAGGGTCGAATGGTCGCTGACGCCCGAGATTGATGCGATGATCGTGACGTTGGGCGGCAATGACCTGCTGCGCGGTATCGCTCCGGACGTCGCGCGTGCGAATATCGAGGGCATCCTTAAAACCGCTGAGGCCCGCGAGATCGAAGTTTTGTTGATTGGAATGCAGGCGCCGGGAAACTACGGTGCGGAATACAAGGCAGCTTTTGATGCGATCTATCCCGAATTATCGGACGCCTACGGCACGGTCTATCTTGATAGTTTTTTCGCGGGGCTGATGGAGAACGGTGCCTTGCCCCAGGATGTAACGCCTTACATGCAATCCGATGGCATTCATCCCAATGGCGAGGGTGTCAGTCGGATTGTTGATGCAGTGGGTCCGAAGGTGGAAGACCTGATTGAGCGGGTCAAAGGAGCGCCTAGCTGAAGGCGCGGTGACCCAGTCGTGCGCCAAGCGTCGTACGAACGCACCCCTGAATGGCAAAAGTGAACCCAAGAGTTACCCCAAGGCCAAGATAGATACCCATCGCACCCAGCAGGCTGACGTCAAAAGCGACCCAGCTGGTGACGCCGGCAACGAGGCCGAATATACTGCCGATGAGGAAACCGAAGACTGCCATTGCGTACCTCCTTGATCCACTATGACCGTGAATTCCTTAAAAAGAATTAAGACCGGCGAATCGGGGCGGGAAAGTGGCATCGTTTTGGCGTCGAGGTGGCGAATACTCTCAATTTCTTCGTATTGCGCGCAGCGCGAACCCAGGAAGCCGTGTGACCAGATGGCGCATCAGGTCCGTGTATTCTCCATCTCCGGCCATCATCCTGAAATACTCTGAGCGGAGGCTTCTTGAGCCGCGAAAGCTACGGATGAAGGCCGGCCTCAGGCGGTTCTGGAACATGATTTGGCGCAGCAGGCCAGCTTGACGAAGCGCCTTATGAATCGGCGCAAGGCTCTGACAATAATAACCGAGAGCCTGGTCCGGGATGCCTTCGGACAGGGCTTTTTTGGCGGCCTGTGCGGCCAGGTGACCGCTGTGAAGCGCGTGCCCGATGCCTTCTCCGGTGATCGGATCGACAAGCCCTGCGGCGTCCCCGGCAAGCAGAATGCGCCCTGCGCCGGGCCTCTTTCGGAAAGCGCCGAACGGCAAGAATTGACCCTTTACTGTCAAACCGGCTTCGACACCGAGGTTCTGCAAATAATGTGCGAGCGCCGCTTTCATATCGGAATTCCGGGAAAGGACGCCGCCAACACCAATTGTTGTCCCCGTGGTCTTCGGAAACCGCCAGCCGTAGCCCCATTCGGCAGCGCCAAAATCAATCCGCAACGGAGCTTCGCGCGCTTCCGGGCTTTCCACTTCCAGCGCAAAGCCGATGCGCGACCGATCAAAAGGCTGCCCGAACAGTTTCCGGGCCGTCGCGCTGTTGACACCGTCCGCAGCGACCACGATTTGGGCGGTCAATCGCCGATCATTCAGCTGCAGCGCGGGTTGCGGGCCGTCCACGTCGAGATGTCCGCTGTGCCCCGTGAAGTCTTCCGCACCGCTTTCCACGGCACGGGCGACAAGGTGTCTATCCAGCTCGCGCCGCATACCGAGGTAAAGGGGGGGAACATCCCGAACCAGGCCGAGGTCCTCCCCGAACGCAAAAAACGAAACATCTTGGCATTGTACGAGCGGAACGTCTGGCAAGTCCGCACCGAAAACGTGCCTGTAATGCCCGATCGCCCTGCCGGTGATCCCGCCGCCACAGAGCTTGTCCCGCGGGAAGCGTTGTTTGTCTACGAGCGCAACGCGCAGGCCTGCATCCGCCGCAGTACGCGCAGCCGCCGCTCCAGCAGGACCAGCGCCGATGACAATCAAATCAAATCGGTGTGCACCCGAACCGGGCTGTGTTGTCACAGAACGGTCACGGGCGTGCCAAGCGGAACACGTTGATACAGGTCCATCACGTGCTCGTTGATCATCCGGATACAGCCGTTGGACACTGATCGACCGATGGATCTGGGAGACGTGGTGCCGTGGATCCGGAAAAACGTGTCGCGACCGTTTTGGAACAAATACAGTGCCCGTGCCCCAAGTGGATTCGACGGGCCGCCCGGTTGGACATAATCATTGTCCTTGAATTTACCGTATGCCCCAGGATCGCGTTCGATCATTTCCTGAGTCGGGCGCCAAGTCGGCCATTCCTTTTTTGCACCGATCTTTGCACTGCCGGTGAACTCGAGTCCGGCTTTCCCGACCCCGACTCCATAGCGCATGGCCTGTCCAGGAGCGTCGACGAAATACAGGAAGTGGGCCCTCGGCAGGATCAGAATTTGACCCGGTTCAAGATCAGCCTTCATGCTGACTTTTTGCGGGCGATAAATCGGATCGACCTCGAATGCATAGGCGGGCATTGCGGCTGTCGCGGCTGCGGCGGCAACAAAGGTACGGCGTGTGATCATGGCAGCAACTCGTTCCAATCTGTCGGGTTTGTATAAGAAATCGCGCAGGTGTGGCAGAAAATCAATCCCGGCGCCGGGAAAGCCTTGTCACGATGGCGTGCGGGTCACATATATTGTTTTTGTAATGTGATCGGAGATCAGGATGACTGACCTGAAACTTGTTTGTCTCGATTGCGGCCAAACCAATCGGATCCCCGCACAGAAACTGGGGCTGTCGGCCAAATGCGGAACGTGCGGAGCTGGGTTGATCGGGTCCAAGCCGAAAGACGTGGATACGTCCACTCTTGCGAAGGCCGTGCAAACCGATGGGTTGCCTCTGCTCGTGGATTTCTGGGCACCTTGGTGCGCCCCTTGCAGAACGATGGCGCCGGAATTCTTCAAAGCAGCAGACATTCTGCAAAATCGTATCCGGTTGGTCAAAGTGAACACGCAGGATCATCCCGATGCTGGCCAACGGTATGCTATCCGGGGAATTCCGACTATGATCCTCTTCGCGACCGGCAAAGAAAAAGCACGTCACTCTGGCGCCATCCCTGCTGCAGAGATCGTGGAATTCGCCAGTAGGGTGATGGGCAAAGCCTAGATCATTCCTTGGGGACATTTGCATTGCGACCCGCCAGAACAACGCTAATCGTGTAGGCGGCTCCCGGTGTGAGCCCAGCCATGATGGCGGCGGCAGAATTCGCGCGCATTCGTCCGAGGAAACCAGCTGCAAACTCCGGGTCCATTTCCTCGAACAAGGCAGCGGCCTGCTTTGGTTTCATATTTGCATAAACCTCGGTCAGACGAGTCAGATCATCTTCTGCTGCGGTTTGAGCAAGGGCAAGAGTTGACCGCAGTTTCGTTTCGGCGTCCTGAAGCTCCGCCAATTTTCGGTCGATCTCTTGTTCGGCCAATGAAAGCGCCTGCATTCTGACTTCAATGTCTTCTTCCCGCTGCTCTACGCGTGCCTCGCGTTTGTTCAACGCCTCGATCAACGGCATGACGTCTTCGTCCGCCACACGTTGAATCATCGGGGCGGTATGGCTGTCCATGACGGCGTTAGCGGGTTTGGACGGTGCAAGTGCAGCCATTTGATCGCCTGCATCGTGTGACGTTGCTGCCGTTTGCGTCATCGGCTCATTCGCCGCACCTTCCCGGGCGAATGCCTCACTTGCGCCAATGGCAGTGCGCAGCACTGCAGATGCAATCAGAAGGCCGCCGACAGCTGTTAGAGCACCGCGCATTGGTTTGCGGGATTTCTTTTTCTTCGCCACAACTTTGGATGCGGGCTTGAGTATTTTGTCCTTGGCCATGGGGTATCCTCAGTTTCTGGGATGACGGAAGAAGACCGTGTCGGATTGCGCAGGCTGGGCGACGGGCGGTGCCTCGTTTGGCTGCTGTGGCAGGTCATGCATGGAGGCAACCATCAGTTCCAACCGTTTTGCGACGTCTTCTGCCCGCTCGGTCAATTCCTGCAGCGATTTCGACGATTCGCCTGCGGTCGACTGCGCCGCGTTCAACGTCTTGGTCAGATCATCGACTTGCGCGGAAAGAACGGCGACAGCGCCGCCTACGCCGTTTTCCAAGTCTGTAAAACGCGTCAGCCTTCGCGCTAGGATAAAACAATAGAAGCCTGCTCCAAGCGCACCTGCCACAAGCAAGATATCGGCGATAAAGTCCATTCCCTTCCCCTTCAGTTCAATACGAATTCCAGAACGAGCAGATCCTTGATGCGGTCTTTTCCGGCCACCATGCTGACTCTCCGGAGCATTTGAGAGCGCAGTTTGACCAACGCACCAGGCTTCTCTAGCGAGGCGGGATCGAGCGCTCTGAGATAACTGTTCATGACATCCTGAACACGCGGCAGAAGGCCTTCGACCTCTGCGGCGTATTGCTTCGGTACTTCGAGGCTGGCACGAAACTGCAAGTGATCAGCTTTAGCCGATGGCCCGAGTGAGATCAGCAGCTTCGGCACTTCGACAAAGGTAATATCCGCCAACGGCGCGTTATCGACCGTCACCCCAAGATCCTCTTCTGCGGTCTTCGAATCGGTGTGTTGTTCTTCACCGCCGCCGCCGCCAAGCATGCCAGAAGAAACCGCAAAGAATCCGCCACCGCCGCCCGCAAGCGCCAGAACGATGCCGATTATCAGGGGCAGTTTCGACGGTTTCTTATCGCCTGTGTCTGCTTCGTCTGCGGTGGTGTCAGCCATACCCAACCTCTTTTCCGTTTCACAGCGTTATAGGGTGAATGGGCTAACTGATTGTTAAGCCCAATCGGTCAGTTTGAGGTCAACCGAACAGAATGTTTGGAGCGGAGGTTTCCCTTGCAGCAAAGTCTATCAGTCTGGAATGCGTTGAGCGGCCGTCAAAGGATCGTGGTTCTTGGTGCATCTGTTGCCATGATTCTTGCAGTCCTTGGTATCGCCCGAATGGCGTCGGCGCCGAATATGGAGCTCCTTTATGCGGGGCTTGAGAATGGAGCAGCCGGGGAAGTCGTGCAGGCGCTTGAAAGCCGCGGGGTTGCCTATGACGTTAGAGGCGGCGCTATCTTCGTGCCGAGCACCGAACGCGACGCATTGCGATTGACCTTGGCGAGTGAGGGTCTGCCCGCGAACAGCTCTCAGGGCTACGAGCTTCTGGACGGGCTGTCAGGATTTGGCACCACGTCGCAAATGTTCGACGCGGCCTACTGGAGGGCGAAAGAAGGCGAACTGGCACGGACCATCGTCTCGAATCCGCAGATTGCAACCGCGCGGGTGCACATTGCCAACAGCAGTGCGAATCCCTTTCAGCGGGACGTCAAACCGTCGGCATCTATCTCAGTGAGCATGAACGCGGGCATCCTGTCGCCACAACAGGCTCGTGCTCTGAAATTTCTCATTGCATCCGCTGTGCCGGGACTGGAACCGGAAGGTGTTGCTGTCATTGATGGCAAGGGAGGGTTGATCGGTGCGGATGCCGACACGCCGACAGGTCAATCTGCGGACGACAAGGCGTCCATGCTTCGCGAACGCGTGCAGCGCCTGATGGAGGCTCGCGTCGGGACCGGCAACGCCGTGGTCGAGGTCAGCGTAGATACGGAAACCGAAGCCGAATCGATCCGGGAACGCCGGTTTGATCCGGAGGGCCGCGTCGTAGTGTCCACGGACACAGAAGAGCGCAATGACAGCTCGCAGAACTCCGGGGCGGGTGATGTCAGTGTGGCGTCCAACCTCCCTGATGGCCAGGCGGGTGGTGGCGAGAATTCGTCTGCCACGACAGCTGAGACCCGAGAGAGAATTAACTATGAAGTTTCTGAAACCATGCGGGAAGTCACCCGCGTTCCTGGCGCGATCAAGCGATTGACCGTGGCGGTCCTGGTAAACGGCACCTATGCGCCGGATAGCAATGGTGTGCAGCAGTTCGTTCCGCTCGCCGATGAAGAACTACAGGCGCTTCAGGCTCTTGTGTCCTCGGCCGTCGGCTTTGACGCGGATCGCGGCGATGAAATCACGATCCGATCCTTGCCGTTCGAACGTCCGGAAGGTCTCGGGACCGGGCCGATCGAGCCGGGCCTTTTTTCTGGCACCATCGACACCATGCGCCTGATCCAGATCGGTGTTCTTGCTGTTGTGGCTCTCATTCTTGGTTTGTTCGTAGTGCGGCCGGTTCTGTCCCGGGCCGAGTCTTCTGGCGATGTGATGGGAGCTCTGCCCTCGCCGGGTGGCATGGCGGATGACGTTCTCGATGGGGAGATCGAAATGGACAACAGCTTTGGTGATCTGCCGGTGATGAGTGGCGGCGGGGATTTCAGTGGCATGGGCATGGTCGACTTTGACAGTCCGGCAGAAGAGGACCCGGTGGACCGTCTTCGGAACCTGATCGAAGAGCGCAAGACCGAGACGGTCGAGATCCTGCGCAGTTGGCTTGAAGACGACAAGGAAGAAGTCAGATGAGCTCATTGAGGCAAATGTTCGAAGACTTCGGTGATGTTGCGCCCAAAGCGGAGGTGCGGTCGGAGGCGGCTTTTGACGAAGCCGACCTTGAAGGCCAACGGCTTGAAGCTTTCGAGAACGGGTTCAAGGCTGGCTGGGACGATGCGATCAAAGCCCAAGCCGACGACAAGGCGCGCATCTCCAGTTCGCTCGCTCAAAACTTGCAGGACCTGTCCTTCACCTATCACGAGGCGACAAATCAGGTGCTCGATGCAATGACGCCGCTTCTGAACGAGATGGTCAACGTGTTGTTGCCGCAGATGGCACGCGCGACGATCGGGACCCATGTCGTCGAAAAACTGCAAGAGATGGCCAAGGAAATCGGCTCGGTCGAGGTCAACATCGCCGTATCACCGACGAACGTCGAGAGTGTAAAACAGTTGCTTGATGGTGACTTTGGCCTGCCGCTCGTGGTGGTTGAGGATTCGACCCTCGCGGATGAACAAGCGGACATTCGCTTCGGGCAAACAGAAAAACAAATCGATCTTGGCGACCTCGTGTCCTCGGTTTCCGAGGCGGTGGAAGGGTTCGCCCACGACAACCGGAGAAAACTAGCCAATGGATAATGCTCAGACCACTTCCGCTTCCGGGCAGAGCACGCCCTTTACGTCCGTCCCGATTGAAATCACTGTATCCGTTGGCCGGGCCCGTCCGCTGGTTCGTGAGTTGCTGCAATTGGCGGAAGGATCCGTTTTGCCGCTCGACAAACGCCTAGAAGATCCGGTCGAGCTTTATGTCGGCGAACGCTTGATTGGCATCGGCGTTCTTGAGGTCGTGGAGGGGGATGGTCACAGCCAGCTTGCCGTCCGGCTGACTGAAGTGGTCGACTTGCAGACGCCAGCATAAATCATGCGGGGGGCCCTGTACTTCATCGTCCTGCTGCTGCTTCCGGCAGCAGCACAGGCGCAATCGGTTGCGATCGATCTCGGCAATGGCGGCTCCGTCACGGCCACGAGTATCCAGTTGATCGTCCTGATCACGTTGCTCAGCCTTGCGCCGGGCATCGCGATCATGGTGACCTGCTTTCCATTCATGGTAACCGTTCTCGGCATCTTGCGACAGGCGGTCGGGTTGCAGCAGTCACCGCCAAACATGCTGATCGTCAGTCTCGCGCTGTTTCTCACCTATTTTGTGATGGAGCCCGTATTCAAGCAGGCCTGGGAGCTGGGCGTTCAACCGTTGCTGAACGAGGAACTGACAGTGGAGGAAGCTGTTCCATTGACGTTGGAGCCATTCCAGACCTTCATGGCTGGGCGGACAGACCCGGATACCTATCGTGCCATGGCTGATTTGCGTCCGGATGCGGCGGGCAGCACTTTGGATCCGGAGGCTCCGCTCTCGGTGCTCATTCCGAGCTTCATGTTGTCAGAAGTGGCGCGTGCCTTTCAGGTTGGCTTCCTGATATTTCTGCCGTTCCTGATCATCGATCTGGTCGTCGCGGCGGTGCTCATGTCGATGGGTATGATGATGGTGCCGCCCGCAATCGTGTCCTTGCCATTCAAGCTGGCGTTCTTCGTGATCGCGGACGGTTGGTCCTTGCTCGCCGGGAGCTTGGTGCGCGGGTATTTCTGATTGAAACACCACGTGCGAGCGTCGGTTCGTAGGGCGGGGCTATGCCCCGCACCCCCGATCAGCCAAGCACTTCCGCCACCGCCTGCGCCGTCTTGCCAACGATCTCGTCTGCCTCTTCGCGGGTCAGGCAGAACGGTGGTGCAAAGCCCAGAATGTCGCCCTGTGGCATGGCCCGGGCAATGATACCGCGCGACAGGAGCGCCGCAGCGACCCGTGGGCCGACCTTTTCGGAGGCATCGAAGAAGGCGCGGTCTTCCCGGCCTTTGACGAACTCCACTGCACAGAGCATGCCCTCTCCGCGCACGTCGCCGACGTGTACGTGGCCGCCCACAGCATCGCGCATGGCCGCGTTGAAATAGTTGCCGGTCTCGCCTGCATTTTGCACCAGATTCAGATCGTCGATCAGCTTGAGGTTGGCCACGCCAGCCGCTGCCCCGATGGGGTGGGCCGAGTAGGTCCAGCCATGGCCGATCGGCCCGTTTTCGTCCGTACCCTGTTCCAGAACCTTCCACATCTTGTCCGACACGATGGAGCCAGAGAGCGGCGCATAGGCTGACGTAAGTCCTTTGGCGATGGTGATCAGGTCGGGCTTCAACCCATAGTGTTCGGAGCCGAACATGCTGCCGAGGCGGCCAAACCCGGTCACAACCTCATCTGCGACCAAAAGAATGTCATGCTTTTCCAGCACGGCCTGGATTGCGGCCCAATACCCGGCAGGCGGTGGCACGATGCCCCCTGTTCCGAGCACGGGCTCGCCGATAAAGGCGGCGATGGTGTCTGCGCCTTCGCGCTCGATCAACGCTTCGAGTTCGGCCACGCAATGCGCCACAAATGCCTCTTCGGACATGTCCAGATCGGCGCGGCGGAAGTAGTAAGGCGCCTCGGTATGCACCACCTGGGCCAGCGGCAGGTCGAATTTCTTGTGGAAAAGTTCAAGACCCGTCAGTGAGCCGGTCATCAGCCCCGAGCCATGATAGCCGCGCCAGCGCGAGATGATCTTCTTCTTCTCTGGCCGCCCAAGGATGTTGTTGTAATACCAGATCAATTTGACGTTGGTTTCGTTCGCATCTGAACCGGACAATCCGAAGTAGACCTTGGACATATGATCCGGTGCGCGGTCGAGAACCATTTTGGCCAGTGTGATCGAGGCCTCTGTGCCATGCCCGACATAGGCATGGTAATACGCCAGTTCCTTGGCCTGTGCGGCGATGGCCTCGGCGATCTCCTGTCGGCCGTATCCGGCGTTGACACAATACAGACCGGCAAAGGCATCAAGCAGGCGTGTGCCATCGCGATCTTCGATATGGCAACCCTGTCCGGTGGTGATCACCCGCTGCGGCACATTCCCGCGCGCGAATTCCGCGAGATGCGTCGAAGGATGGAAAAAGTTTTCGCGGTCCCATTGGTCCAGCTGATCGTTTCTGAGCATGTGCGGCCCTCCTTTCGGGAACTTCAGTTAGGTCGCACCATAGGGTGGCAAGGCCGGACTTGAAAGGGGAGCCGCGGTTCAGTCCCGTGCGATGCGGATGGTCGTGCGTTGGTGGTAGGGCGAGTCGGGAGTGCAGAAAATGGAGCCAAAAGCCGGTGTATTCAGTGTATTCGGGAAATCCTGCGCCTCGATGCAGAAGCCGGCAAAGGGACCATGTCGCACGCCGGCATGGCGTGTGCCATGGCTGGTCAGAAAGCCCCCGGTGTAGAACTGCAGCCCCTTGCGGTTGGTCCAGAGCGTCAGCCGCATGCCATCGGGAGATGCGATCTCGACCTGTGGAACGTCGCCGCCATCAAGGGCGAAATTCCAATCATAGCCCTGACCCTCAGGGTCAATCTCGCTCAGAACACGGGGTTCGCGAAAATCATAGCGCGTGCCGTCGACGGGCATGATCTCTCCGGTCGGGATCAGCGTCTCGTCAGTCGGCGTGACGTGGGACGCATTCAACCGAACGCTATGCTCGCGGATCGTTCCCTCTCCGGCGAGGTTGAAGTAGACGTGCTGTGCCATGTTGATCGGCGTTTTTCGGTCCGGTGTCGCAGTCATCTCCCAGGTCAGGGCGGGTCCGTCGAGCGTCAACATCACTTCGAAATCCACCGCCCCGGGATAGCCTTGGTCGCCATCGGGTGAGTGCAATGTCAGCCGCACAGCGGTCTCGCCCTGGGGTTCCATGGTCCAGTTGCGCCATCCGATTCCGCCCGGCCCGCCGTGCAGGTGGTGCGGACCGCCACGGCTGGCCAGCGTGTAGGTCTCTCCGTCCATCTCGAATTGACATTGCGCCGTGCGGTTCGCGACGCGGCCTACGGTGATCGCCATCGACGCCGGGTTTCCCCGATAATCCTCGATGTCCTGGTATCCGAGGATCACCCGCCGTCCGCCGACCGTCCAATCCTGAATGACGCAGCCCATGGACAGCACCGTGACCTCGGTTTCGCCATCGCGCAGGGTGTGTGTCTGGATCGTATCGCTCATCTGGGTCTCCCGAAGTCGTGAGTTTGGACCTATCAGTGCGGCACGACGCGGCATAGTGTCCAGCCATGAATTCCGAATCTCTGCTCGACTCCCGCTATTCTTGGCTTCGTCTCGGCATCACGTTGTTGATCGCCGTAGTCGGCAACGTTGGGATGTGGGTCATCACCGTGGTGATGCCCGAGGTTCAAACAGAATTCGGCGCGAGCCGCGCACTGGCGTCCATGCCCTATGTCACCACAATGATCGGATTTGCGATCGGTAACTTTGCAATCGGGCGGATTGTCGACCGGTTTGGCGTGACCACGGCGCTGACCGCGGCGGGGATCTTGATCGCGGCGGGCTATGCGCTTGCCGCACTCGCGCCGTCCATTTGGGTTCTTGCGTTGGTGCAATTGGCGATAGGCTTTGGCACGGCCTCCTGTTTCGGCCCGTTGATCGCGGATATTTCGCAATGGTTTCAAAAGCGCCGGGGTATCGCCGTCGCCATCGCCGCGTCGGGCAATTATGTCTCGGGCGCGGTTTGGCCGCCGTTGCTGAGCTATCTGGCGGCGGATGCGGGCTGGCGCTGGGCGTACTCGGCGCTCGCGGTGATTACGGTGGTTGCGCTGCTGCCGCTGGCGCAATTGCTGCGCAGGCGCGTGCCCGCGGATCTGCTCTTGCAGACGGATGCTGCATCGCAGGGGCGTGCCGCCAGCACCGGCTTCACACCGCGCCAGCTGCAATGGATGCTCGGCCTGGCCGGGATCGGTTGCTGCGTAGCCATGGCCATGCCGCAGGTCCACATCGTGGCGCTTTGCGTCGATATGGGATTTGGCGCGGCGGTGGGGGCGGAGATGCTCTCGCTGATGCTGCTCGGCGGCGTGGTCTCGCGGCTGATTTCGGGGGCGCTGTCCGACAGGCTCGGCGGCGTTCGGACACTCCTGATCGGCTCGATGCTGCAAACCATCGCCTTGTTCCTCTATTTGCCTGCCGGGGGGCTGGTCAGCCTGTATACGGTCAGCCTGATCTTTGGTCTGAGCCAGGGCGGTATCGTGCCAAGCTATGCGGTGATCGTGCGCGAGTACTTGCCTGCGCGGGAGGCCGGCGCGCGGGTCGGCTTTGTGATGATGATGACGATCCTCGGGATGGCGCTGGGCGGCTGGCTGTCTGGTGCAATCTACGATTGGACCGGAAATTATCAGTGGGCCTTCATCAACGGCATCGCCTGGAATGCGCTCAATGTCGCGATCATGGTGGTGATCCTGATGCGTGGAAACCGGGCACGTGGCGGGCTTGTCGCGGCCTGAGGACGGGCGTCAAAGTTCGGTCGGGTAGTCCTCGACGTCCGCGTGCAGATGGCGCTCGCCCCGGGCCTTCGCAAGCGCGATCTGCTTTTGTCGCTCGCGAAACCGCGCCTTGTCCTCTTCGGAGGTTTCCTCTGCGCACAGGTGACAGGACACGCCGTGCTCATATTCCGGGCGCTCCATGTCTTCGGGCAGGATTGGGCGACGGCAGGCATGACAGAGCCTGTGCGGCCCCTCTGTCAGCCCGTGCCCGACTGAGACACGCCCGTCGAAGACAAAGCATTCACCCTGCCATGCGCTGTCCTGCTGTGGCACCTCTTCAAGGTACTTCAGGATGCCACCCTTGAGGTGATAGACCTCTTCAACGCCTTGACCCAGAAGGTAATTCGTCGACTTTTCGCAGCGAATGCCACCGGTGCAGAACATCGCGACACGCTTGTTGTGAAACCGGTCCTTGTTGGCCTCCCACCATGCTGGAAAATCGCGGAAGGTGTCCGTCTGCGGATCGATCGCGCCTTCGAAAGTGCCGATGGCCACTTCGTAATCGTTGCGCGTGTCGATCAGCGCCACATCAGGCGAGCGGATCAGCGCGTTCCAGGCGGCGGGCTCGACGTAGTGGCCGACCTTTGCCAGCGGATCAACGTCCGGCTGGCCCATGGTCACGATCTCCTTCTTCAGCCGCACCTTCATGCGGGCGAAAGGGCGCTCGGTGGCGGTCGACAGCTTCCACTCAATGTCGCTGCAGCCGGGCAAGCCTTTGATATGGCGAAGCAAGGTTTCAATCCCCGCCGCCGGACCGGCCACGGTGCCGTTTATCCCTTCCGCGGCCAGAAGCAGCGTGCCGGTAATCTCCTCGCGGCGGCACAGGTCCAGCAAAGGCGCACGCAGCGCGGTGTGATCGGGAAACCGGGTGAAGTGATAGAGGGCGCAGACAGTAAACATGGCCCGCCTCATACGCCTATCGCGCGCCTGCGCCAAGCGGAACAGATGCCGCATTCCAGTTGAAGCCTGCCGGGCGCCGTCCTACCATCGCGCCAACACCATCAGGAGAGCGGAAATGCGTGCATTGATTGTCATCGACGTCCAGAACGATTTCTGCCCCGGTGGGGCGCTTGCGGTGGCGGGCGGAGACGAGATCGTGCAGCCGATCAATGCCCTGATGGCCGAGTTCGATGCGGTGATCCTGACGCAGGACTGGCACCCGGCGGGGCATTCGTCCTTTGCGTCGCAGCACCCGGGCGCGGCGCCGTATAGCTTGACCGATATGCCCTACGGCCCGCAGGTGCTCTGGCCCGATCACTGCGTGCAGGGGTCGACCGGTGCGAATTTCCACATGGAACTGGAAGCCGATCGCGCCGATCTGATCATTCGCAAGGGCTTCCGCCCGGAGATCGACAGCTATTCGGCCTTCTTTGAGAATGATCATGAAACCCCGACAGGGCTCGAAGGCTACTTGCGCACACGGGGCATTGCCGAGCTGGTCATGGTCGGGCTTGCTACAGATTTTTGTGTTAATTTTTCGGCAGTTGACGCAGCAAACCTCGGATTCGAGGTGAGCGTCCGACAAAACCTATGCCGCGCCATCGACATGGACGGAAGCCTTGTGGCCGCGCAGGACGGCATGCGGCAGGCGGGGGTGACACTGGCCTGACGGGATCGCCGGACATTCGCCATTTCTAAACCTTGGCTCGTTACACCCGGCTGACACATCAGCGAGCCGCCCATGTCTGCCGAACCACGGTCCGAGCAAATTTCCAGCGATGCCGCCTTTCAGGCGCGCTATGGCCGTGGCGTGCTCTTTGATCGCTTTGTCAGCGGACGGATTCGGTATTTCTGGCAACGCCAGGTCGCGACATTGATCGGATCGGCCTATCTTGGTTTTTTCGTTTCAATTGATGTGGCGATTGCGGCGTTCATTCTCGCCAACTTCGGGGAGGGGGTCGAGATAGTGCTGCTACGCGCCGCTCTGCGGGCACGGCAGCGCGGCGTAGCGCTTGGGCGCCTCATGGCCTGGACAACGATTGGCGGGGCGGTTCAGGCGCTCACGATTGTTGGCTGCGTCGCGCTCGGGATCGCCACGGCACCCAACCACGAGGCTGAGCTTGTTGCCTTGTGTTTCCTCATGGCGGCGGCGGTGAATGCGGGCTATGCGCTCACCCACCATCCGCCGTGCACAATCCTGAAACTCACCATATACGGGATCTGCGCCGTTGCCTTCGTCTGGTTCGAATCGAACTCACCCGGGGAGACAGGGCACCGTTTGATCACGCATGTGGTGGAGGTCGCCCTTCTTACCTATCTGACCCAGAATTTCATCGGCGTCTCTGTCCGAACGTTCAAGCGGCGAATGCTGAACGAAAAGGCACTGCTCGAAAGCGCCGAACGGTTGAACGAGTTGAATACCGAGATCGCGGAGCGAGAGCGGGACATGCGAAAGCTGTCGCTCGTGGCCAGCGAAGCCAATGATAGCGTGATCCTGTTTGAACCGGACATGACGATCTCCTGGGTCAACGAAGCCTTTGTCAAGCTGACCGGATACACGCGCGAAGAAGTGCTGGGCCGGAAACCCTGGGAGTTCTTGTCCGGACCGGGCAGCGCCAACAGCGCCGGCTCGGAAGCCCTGGCCGAACTGCTGCGAGAGCCAAACTGCAAGGCGCGCATTCTTAACTACTCCAAGAGCGGGCGAAAGTTCTGGGTCGATGTGAACCGTGTTCCGATTTACGGGCCGCAAGGTAAGGTCGAAACCTTGATTTCCATCGAGCGAGACGTGACTGAGCTGGTGCGGCATGAACGGGAAATGGCCGAAGCGCGGTTGCAGGCAGAGGATGGCGTGCGGGCGAAATCCGCATTTCTCGCCACCATGAGCCATGAAATGCGGACGCCGTTGAACGCCATTGTCGGGATGGCAGACTTGCTTGCGTCCAACGATCTGGGCCCCGAACACAATGAATATGTCAGCACGATCCAAAGCGCGTCGATCTCGCTCCTGGCGATTATCAATGACGTTCTGGATTACTCTCGGCTCGAAGCGGATAAGGTCCAGATCGAAAAAAGACCGAATGCCCCTGCGCAGCTGATCGAAGATGCCGCGAGACTGCTCCGGACCATGGCCCGTGACAAGGGTTTGTATCTCGACGTGCGCACAGACGGATCGTTGCCCGGGCTGGCTGTTTTTGACGGCAGTCGCCTTCGCCAAATCCTTATCAATCTCATCGGCAACGCGATAAAATTTACCGTTTCCGGCGGGGTAACAGTGCTGGCATCTGCGGAAGAAACTCCTGACGGCTGGACGCTTAGGGTGGAGGTCCGCGATAGCGGTGTCGGTGTTCCACAGGACCGCGCGGAGCATATTTTTGGGGAGTTCCAACAGGCTGACGCGGCGACCACCCGGCGCTTCGGCGGCACTGGGCTTGGTCTGCCGATCTCGCAGAAACTGGCGCAGCGTATGGGCGGCGACATTCGCCTTCTCTCGACGCCGGATCTGGAAGGGTCGATCTTTGAGGTCGCGATTGCGCTTGAGCCGCCGGGTCCGAAAGACACGCTGCCAGAGGCGAAGCCCAGCCGGTCTGTCGAGCGGCTGACCCGGCCGATGCGCGTTCTGCTGGCCGAGGACAACGCGACCAACCGACTCTTGGTAAAACGCTGCCTGAAAGATCAGCCGGTGGAATTGATGGAGGCGGTCAATGGCCGTGAAGCCGTTGAAATGGTGCTCGACTGCCGTCCAGACGTGATCTTCATGGATATGTCGATGCCTGAGCTCGACGGGATTGCGGCAACCCGGCTCATTCGCGACATGGACATTCCTCAGCCGCATATTGCCGCGTTGACCGCCAATGCTTTCGAAAGTGACAGGGAGGCCTGCGCCGCTGCGGGCATGGACGACTTTGTGCCGAAGCCACTGCGCCGAAAGGATTTGATTGCGGCTTTGGGGCGGGCAGAGCGCGGGGAGAAACCCCTTTCAACCAGGGCGGAAACTGGCGTATCACGGCAAAATGCCGCAAGAGGGACAGAGACTTGGACATCGCCACCCGCGTCTGGAACCACAAATGGAAAATCGATCCGATCGTCCGGTCGCTGATCGATACGGATTTTTACAAGCTTCTGATGTGTCAGTCGGTCTTCCGGAACCGGCGCGACACGCAAGTGACCTTCAGCCTGATCAACCGCTCGACACAGGTGCCGCTGGCCAAGCTGATCGACGAAGGCGAATTGCGCGAGCAGCTTGATCATATCCGCAGCCTGCGTCTCACACGCGGCGAAAGCACTTGGCTGCGCGGGAACACCTTTTACGGCAAGCGCCAGATGTTTACGCCCGAGTTCATGGGCTGGTTCGAAAATCTGCAATTGCCGGCCTATCATCTTGAGCGGGTCGGAGATCAGTACGAGCTGACCTTCGAAGGCAAATGGCCCGAAGTCATGCTTTGGGAGATTCCCGCGCTTGCCGTGTTGATGGAGCTGCGTGGCCGCGCCGTGCTCAACACTATGGGCCGGTTCGAAATCCAGGTGCTTTATGCCCGCGCCATGACCAAGCTGTGGGAAAAAGTCGAACATCTGCGCAGCGAGCCGGGAGTCCGCATTGCTGATTTTGGCACCCGTCGGCGACACTCTTTCCTCTGGCAGGACTGGTGCGTTCAGGCCATGCTGGAAGGGCTGGGCAGCAGTTTTGTCGGCACGTCCAACTGCCTGATCGCCAAGAATCGCGACCTCGAAGCGATTGGCACCAATGCCCATGAACTGCCCATGGTTTACGCCGCCTTGGCAAAGGACGACACGGCTCTGGCGCAGGCACCCTATGCGGTTCTGGCCGATTGGCACGAAGAGCATGATGGCAACCTGCGTATCATTCTGCCCGACACCTACGGCACCGAGGGCTTTCTTGAGAAGGCGCCCGACTGGCTTGCCGGTTGGACCGGAATCCGCATCGACAGCGGCGATCCCGCGGCGGGCGCCGAAACCGCGATCCGCTGGTGGCAGGCACGGGGGGAGGATCCGACCAGGAAGCTGGTGATCTTCTCCGATGGCCTCGACGAGACCAAGATCCTTGAGCTTTACCGCCAGTTCAACGGGCGCGTCCGGGTTTCCTTTGGTTGGGGCACTTTGCTGACCAACGATTTTCGCGGCCTCGCGCCGAACGACGGGCTGGCGCCCTTCTCGCTGGTCTGCAAGGCGATCAGCGCGGATGGCAACCCAACGGTAAAGCTGTCTGATAATCCGAACAAGGCGATGGGACCGGAGGGCGAAATCGCGCGCTACAAGCGGGTCTTCGGCGTCGGTCGGCAACAAGCGCAAGAGGTTATCGTCTAGAGCCTTGGCGCAGGGGCGTTTCACGCTTTTCTTGGCGGCAACACGCGGTTAAGCAGATTTCCGCAAGGAGGCACCCATGTCCAAGATCGAACCGCAGCCGGGTATCATGGAAATCTCGCCGTATGTCGGGGGAAAATCCCGCATCGACGGTATGACGAACATCATCAAGCTGAGCTCAAACGAAAACCCGTTCGGGCCGAGCGACGCGGTCAAGGACGCCATCGTCCGCGCCGCGCATGAGGTGCATCGCTACCCCTCGACCGACCACGCCGAGCTGCGCGCCGCAATTGCCGAGGTGCATGGGCTGAAGGCGGAGCGGATCATCTGCGGTGTTGGCTCGGATGAGGTGCTGCATATGCTCGCGCAGGCCTACGCCGGCCCGGGCGACGAGGTGATCTACACCGAACACGGGTTTTCCATGTACAAGATCATGGCCCATGCGGTCGGCGCGACACCGATCAAGGTGCCGGAGCAGGAGCGCGTTGTCGACGTGGATTCGATCCTCGCGGCCTGTAATGCGAGTACGAAGCTTGTCTTCATCGCCAACCCGGCGAACCCGACCAGCACGATGCTGGGCCTGTCGGAAATCGAACGGCTGGCAGAGGGCATCCCCGAGCAGGCGATCCTGGTTCTGGACGGCGCTTATGCCGAGTTTGTCGATGGTTACGACGGCGGGGCGAAACTGGTTGAAATGCGCGACAACGTGGTCATGACGCGCACGTTTTCAAAGCTTTACGGGCTAGGCGGGATGCGTGTCGGTTGGGGCTATGCGCCGCTGGAGATCATCGCTGTACTGGACCGGATCCGGCAGCCTTTCAACCTGTCGACCGTGGCCCTTGCGGCGGCGGAAGCGGCGGTGCGGGACACGCGCTATACCGAGCATTGCAAGGCGGAGAATGCCCGCCTGCGCGTCTGGCTGGCCGAGGCTTTGGGCGAGCATGGTGTGCCCTGCGACACCTCCATGGCGAACTTTGTTCTGGCCCGTTTCGGCTCGCAGGACGAGGCCGAGGCTTGCGACGACTACCTGCAGCGTCAGGGCATCATCGTGCGGCGCGTGGCGGGCTATGGTCTGCCGAATGCGCTGCGGATCACGGTGGGGGATGAATCCTCCTGCCGCCGTGTCGCGCATTGCATCGGCCTGTTCAAGGCGGGTGAGAGATGACCCAGCGCTATGAAAAGGTTGCACTTATTGGTCTGGGCCTGATCGCGTCCTCGATGTTTTGGGCGATGAAGCGTGACGCTGTGGCGGGCACGGTCAGCGGCTATGCACGCAGTGCCGAAACCCGCGAGACCGCGCGGCGCATCGGACTGTGCGATGAGGTCTGCGAGTCAGCGGAAGAGGCGGTCAGGGATGCCGATCTCGTGGTGCTGGCGGTTCCCGTTGGCGCCATGAGCGCGGTCGCGCAAGCCATTGCGCCGCATTTGAAAACCGGTGCCACGGTCACCGATGTGGGCTCGGTCAAGGCCACGGTGATCGAGACGGTCTCGCCGCACATCCCGGAGGGCGTGCACTTCGTTCCGGCGCACCCGATGGCGGGCACCGAGCACTCCGGGCCTGAATCGGGCTTTGCGACGTTGTTCGACAACCGCTGGTGCCTGATTGTGCCGACCGAAGGGTCGGACGAGCCGGCGGTGGCGCGGCTCGAAGGCTATTGGCAGGCGCTGGGCGCCAATACGGAGCGGATGGAGGTGGGGCACCACGATCTCGTCTGCGCGGTGGTCAGCCATGTGCCGCACCTGATCGCCTATACGATGGTCGGCGTGGCGGATGATCTCAGACGCGTTTCAGATCAAGAGGTTATCAAGTTCTCCGCAGCCGGTTTCCGCGACTTCACGCGCATCGCGGCCAGCGATCCGACCATGTGGCGCGACGTTTTCCTGACCAACAAGGAAGCGACGATCGAGATTCTCGGGCGCTTTACCGAGGAGTTGATGGCGTTGCAGCGGGCGATCCGGACGGGGGACGGTGAGCAGCTTCATGCCTATTTTACCCATACCAGGGCGATACGGCGTGGCATTTTGGATGCAGGTCAGGATACTGATGCTCCGGATTTTGGTCGCGTAAAGGTAGAGCGGTGAAGGCAGTCGGGCTTCTTCTGTGTGCATCCCTGGTCCTTGTGGCCTGTGGGGGGTCTCGGGAAAAATCGAGTGTTTCCAATGAACTGGACGGCGTTCGAGGGTTCCTGCAGAGTGCCTTTTCAGGCCGGGAGCGGGGTAGTTTCCAGGGCGGTGGGCTGTGTGGAGATCCGCTTCTGGTTGGCGAGCGAATCGCGCCGGTGGACGGAAACGGCATTTGCGGCGTGCAGGATGCGGTGCGGTTGCGGGCCGTTGGCGACATCGCTCTGAGCCAGCCCGCGACGATAAATTGCAAGACAGCTCAGACACTTAGGGCCTGGGTCGAGGGGGGCGCAAAGCCGAGTGTCGGCAAGCGGGGCGGGGGGCTGAGCTCGCTGAAGGTGGCTGCGCATTACGCCTGCCGGACCCGGAACAGCCAGCGCGGCGCGAAGGTGTCGGAGCATGGCAAAGGCAACGCCATCGACATCAGCGCCGTGCGGCTCAGGGACGGAACGGAGATTTCGGTGCTGGAGCATTGGGGCCGTGGAAAAAATGGCAAGATATTGAAAAACATGCATAAAGCGGCTTGCGGGCCGTTTGGCACCGTCCTTGGCCCGAACTCTGACCGCTTCCATCAAGACCATTTTCACTTTGACACGGCGGAGCATCGCTCTGGCTCCTACTGCCGCTGACGTGCCCGGTTAACGCGGCGGGGCCTCTGCTTAGGGGCCGTGCCAGTTAATGGCGCGCGCGGTGGGGTTAAGCCAGCGCCCGGTGGGCCGCGCAGGCCAGATGTGGTGGGGCCCCGGCGCAAGGCCACAAGGCTGTGACAGAAATTAACCATTCGCAGCGGGCATTAACCGCCGTTTGGTACGATTCGGTGCGAGTTTTGTACCAAATCCAAAATCTGAATATAACTCAGGCGCATCATCTCGCCGGATCACGCGATGACTTTGCGTCAAATCTGGTTAACGTAGAAAAAAGCCCCGGACGTGACCGGGGCTTCGGGATTGTTCCGGGCCGAACCCGTTCAAGGGGGCCGGTGTCTGAGATCAGGCATCCAAGGGCGGCGCGGTGTCGTCGGCCCTTGGCGCGGCCGCAGGTTTGGCGGGCGTGTCCTCCAGCGTGCTGTTGATCAGTCCGTCGAGGCTGCCGTCCATGGAAATCCCCAGCTCTTCGCCGAGCTTTTTCAGCGCGGGCATTTGCACCGCCATGCCCATGATCGAATCCATCGCCTGATTGACCACCGGCTTGTCGCCGCCCTCGCCAGAGCCAGAGCCGCCGCCGGTGCCGCCACCCAGTCCGGTGACCTGATGAATGCGGATCGAGTCGATCTTTTCCACCGGCTTCATCGCCTGCGACAGGATTTCGGGCATGGCCTCCAGACGCGCCAGCGCGATCTTCATCGCGATGATGCCCTCGGACAGCGCATTCTCGGCGTCGGTGATGGCGCGCTTGCCCTCCGCTTCGGCCAGCATGTCGGTCTTTTTCGCCTCGGCGCGAATGGTGATTGCGTCCGCGTCGGCGCGGGCCTCTTCGCGGCGGGCCTCGGCGCGGTCCTGCGCGGCGTCCTTCTCGGCCTGCGCGGAGAGGCGGACCTTGGTGGCCTCGCGCTCCGCTTCGCGGGCGGCTTCGATCAGGGCGATCTGCTTGGTCCGCTCGGCTTCGGCCACCTGTTTGGCGGTCTGCACGGCTTCCTGGGCCTTTGTCGCCTCGGCGCGGGCGAGATCGGCGGAGGCGCGGGCGCGGCTTTCTTCTTCGGACTTCTGCGCGATGATGATCTGGCGCTCCTGATCGGCGACTTCGAGTTCGCGCTCCTTGGCGATTTCGGCTTCGCGGATGTTCTTTTCGCGCAGGATCTCGGCGCTGCGGATGGCCTCCTCGCGGGCGATGCGGGAGCGCTCGGTCTCGCGCATGGAATCCTCGCGGCGGGCGGCGATTTCCGCCTCCTGCGCGGCCTGCATCGTCTGGACCTGCTGGATCTGCTCGATGCTGGCCTGCTTTTCATCGCGTTCAATGGCGAGGCGCTGGCGCTCGGCCTCCATCCCGGCACGGCGCACGGCGACTTCGGCCTCCGCGTCGATCTGGGCGCGCTCTTTCTTGGAGGTGGCGATGACTTCCGCGAGGCGGCGCATACCCACGGCGTTGAAGGCGTTGTTTTCGTCCAGCGCCTCGAACGGGGTCTGGTCGAGCGCGGTGAGGGAGACGGATTCGAGCGAGAGGCCGTTTTTCAGCAGGTCCTCGGAGACGGTGTTCTGCACCTCCTGCACAAAGTCGGCGCGGTTTTCATGCAGGCTGTCCATGGTCATCTGCGCGGCAACGGCGCGCAACCCGTCGATCAGCTTGCCCTCGATCATCTCGCGGAGTTGGTCGATGTCGAAGGTGCGCGCGCCGAGAGTTTGCGCGGCGCGGGCGATGCCTTCGTCGGTGGGCTGCACCGAGACGTAGAACTCGACGCCCACGTCCACGCGCATGCGGTCCTGCGTGATGAGCGCGCCGTCGCCGTCGCGTTTCACCTCAAGGCGGAGGGTCTTCATGTTGACCGGCGAGACCTCATGCAGGAGCGGCACGACGAGGGTGCCGCCGTCCATAATGACCTTCTTGCCGCCGGCGCCGGTGCGCACGAGGCTGACCTCGCGGGTGGCGCGTCGGTAGAGGCGGGCCAGCACAAGACCGATGAGAAGGAGAAAGGCGAGGGCGGCACCGACGATGATGCCAAGGGTCATGAGGTCCATGTCTTTGAAACTCCTTTGGGTTTATGCGGTCAGCGGAACGAGGCGGTAGCCGCCGTCGCGTTTGTGCCTCAGGACGAGGACCTCGCTGCCTTGGGGGATGTGCGCGTCGTCGCGGAGCGGCTCGGCGCGCAGGTAATGGGTGTTGCCATAGCGGTCGGTGACGCGGACCTCTGCCGGGCGGCCACGGGCAGCGGTCCCCTGGGTCACGGTGCCGGGGCGGCGGCCAAGATGGCGTTCGGAGAGGCTCTGGGTTTCGGTTTTTGGCAGGAGCCGGGCAAAGAGCGCGCCGAAGTGGCGGGCAAAGAGAATGGCGGCGATCACGGCGGGGATGGCCGCGATGCTGGCGGGGATGGCGGTGCCGAGGAGCAGCGTCGCGATGGACTGGATCAGCAGACCCGTGGCACCAAAGGCGATGAGGATCGAGGCGAGCCAGATCAGCGCGGGCATTTTGCCAAAGCCGAGCCAGGCGGCGAGGCCGGTTGTGGCGCTGGCGGGGTCGGGGGTGTCGGAGGTCACGTCGAGATCGGGCAGTTCGAAATCCGCCGGATCGGCGTCGAGGCCGTCAAAGTCGATATCGAGATCGCCGACGTCCATGTCCCATGCGTCCGGATCGAGGTCCGGTCCGTCGGCGCCGGCGCCAAGGAGCGTCCCGCCAAGCAGGGCAAAGGCGAGCTCCAGCGCCAGCAGCCCGAAGAGAAGCGCGAGAGCGATGGCAAAGGGCACATACGGCCCGGTCAGATACAGGTCGAACATGGGTTACGGCTTTTCAGTATGCATTGGTATACATTTTATATGGGGCGTTCACGGATGCGTTACAAGAGAGGCGCGTACGATTTCTGGCAGGCTGGCAACGGGTTGGGCGGAGGATGCCTGAAATGACGGGCTGCGGGTAGTCCGGTATTCCGCACGGGTGGCGGGTCTCCTTGGCAACCGGTTGTCGGTGAGGGCGGGTCAGGCGGTGATTTCGGTAATGCGTCGGGCCCAGTCGCGCGCCTCCTGCGGGGTGAGCGACAGGTGTACCGCGGCGTCCGGCAGGTGCAGGGTCAGTCCGCTGTCTGTTGTGTCGGCGGTGGCGTCGGTGAGCAGCCGGGCGAGGGTGTCCTTGCCGCGCGTCCAGACGAGGCCGGGGCCGTCATCGGTTTCGATCAGAGCGGCGGTTCTTGCGGTCGCGAGGCGCAGGTCGGTGACGGGCCGCCCGGGGAAGGCGCGCTGCCAGGCATAGCGCGCGTCCGCGTCCGATTCGAAGCGGCGCGGTTTGTTCCGGCCCTTGACCACAATGGCGATCATGAGGGCGAAAATCCCTCCAACGATCAAGGGAACGAGCAGGTGCAGCGGCATGACAATCCTCCTGCGCGGCATTTTGCGCAGGCGGATCGCGCTGTCAAAACATGCGTGTCGTCGCAGTATTGTTGGCTGTATGGGGACAGTGCCTCCGAATTCCCGTGATTGTTTTTAAGTTATTGAAAGAATTGAGAATTGTGGCGAAAGGCGGTTGCCTTGTGCCGCATTTGTGTCGCATTCTGACATCGTGGGTGGGGGCCCGCGACCCGGAGAAACACATGCGCATCGTGATCTTTGTCCTCATCCTGGCTTCCCAGACTTTCGCCGTGATGGGTGGTCCCTCGAAGATCGGGATGACGGATGGTGTCTCCGGGTCGGACCTGCTGGCCGATGACTCCAAGGACGAAGCCGACGACGGCAAGAAGAAAAAGCGTGGCTGGGTGCCGCGCAAGCGTACCGTGATCGTCTGAACCGCCAGCACTTCTCTCTCTCTCTCTCTCTCTCTCCAAGTGCTCACGAATAGGGGCGGCCATCCGGGCCGCCCTTTTTCGTGCACGAAGACGCCGATGGCACGGTATGCGCGCGCTGCGTTTGGTGCCTCTCGGGACCGGATGCCGTTTCTGGCTGAGCCGCATGAACGCCTTGCGCGCGGCAGGTTTGCCCGCGGTCCCGCAGCCTGTGGGCATTTCGGGGGCTTGCAAAGGAAAATTCCCCCTGCCTATAGTGCCCACACGCAGGGGAGTCCCGCTTAGGGGACTGAGAGGCTGACAGGGCAATTGCCCGGTGACGCGACCCTTTGAACCTGACCCAGTTGATACTGGCGTAGGAAGCTCGGGACGCATCGCGGCACGCAGTCGATGTGCGTTTCACAATAGGGCCTGCGGGCCTTTGCCTCCTCTCCACGCTCTTCTGGTGTCTTTTTGAGACTTGTGCTTGAGGAGCGCCAAAATGACTGTCCCCAATCCCACCATCACCACCGGACCACTGCCCGCATCGCGCAAGATCCATGTCGCGGGCGCGCAGTATCCCGAGCTGCGCGTGCCGATGCGCGAGATTTGTGTGCACCCGACGGCCGGGGAATCGCCGCTTCCGGTGTACGACACGTCGGGGCCGTACACGGACCCCGATGCGCAGATCGACATTCGCAAGGGCCTGCCGCCGCTGCGCCGCGATTGGATCGTGGGGCGCGGTGATGTGGAGGCCTACGACGGGCGCGAGATCAAACCCGAGGACAACGGCTTTGTGGCGGGTGACCGGCTGACCCCGGCGTTTCCGGTGCGTCGGCGTCCGCTGCGCGGCAAAGCGGGGCAGGCGGTGACACAGCTGGCCTATGCCCGCGCGGGGATCATCACGCCGGAGATGGAGTTCATCGCCATTCGCGAGAACGAGCTGCGCGGGCTGGCGCCCTGCCACCGCGACGGCACCGATTGGGGGGCCACCCTTCCCGATTACGTCACGCCGGAGTTCGTCCGTGACGAGGTCGCCGCCGGACGCGCCATCATTCCGGCCAACATCAACCACCCCGAAGTCGAGCCCATGATTATTGGCCGGAATTTCAAGGTGAAGATCAACGCCAACATGGGCACCTCGGCGGTGACCTCCTCGATGGAGGAAGAGGTCGACAAGATGGTCTGGTCGATCCGCTGGGGCGCGGACACGGTGATGGATCTTTCCACGGGCCGCAACATCCACAACACGCGAGACTGGATCGTCCGCAACAGCCCCGTCCCGATTGGCACCGTGCCGCTGTATCAGGCGCTGGAAAAGGTGAATGGCATTGCCGAGGATCTGACCTGGGAGGTGTTCCGCGACACGCTGATCGAACAGGCCGAGCAGGGTGTGGATTATTTCACCATCCACGCGGGTGTGCGGCTGCACATGGTGCCGATGACGGTGGACCGGGTGACAGGGATCGTGTCGCGCGGCGGTTCCATCATGGCCAAATGGTGCCTGCATCATCACAAGGAGAGCTTTCTTTACACGCATTTCGACGAGATCTGCGAGATTTGCCGCCGGTACGATGTGAGCTTTTCGCTGGGAGACGGGCTGCGGCCCGGGTCGATTGCCGATGCCAATGACGCCGCGCAGTTCGCCGAGCTGGAAACCCTGGGTGAGCTGACAAAGATCGCCTGGGCCAGAGATTGTCAGGTGATGATCGAAGGGCCGGGCCATGTCGCCATGCACAAGATCAAGGAGAACATGGATAAACAGCTTGAGTGCTGTCACGAGGCGCCGTTCTACACGCTCGGGCCGCTGACCACGGATATTGCGCCGGGGTATGATCACATCACCAGCGGCATCGGCGCGGCGATGATCGGTTGGTTCGGCTGTGCGATGCTGTGCTATGTCACGCCGAAGGAGCATCTGGGTCTGCCGGATCGGGACGATGTGAAAACCGGGGTGATCACCTACAAGATCGCCGCCCATGCCGCCGATCTGGCCAAGGGCCTGCCCGGGGCGCAGCGCCGCGATGACGCGCTGAGCCGGGCGCGGTTCGAGTTCCGCTGGGAAGATCAGTTCAACCTGTCGCTCGATCCCGAAACGGCGCGCGCCTTCCATGATCAGACGCTGCCGAAGGAGGCACACAAGGTGGCGCATTTCTGTTCGATGTGCGGGCCGAAGTTCTGCTCCATGCGGATTTCCCACGACATCCGCGCGGAGGCACAGAAGGAGGGCATGGAGGCCATGGCGGCGAAGTTCCGGGCCAATGGCGATCTGTACGTGCCGGTCAAGGACACCGTCGAATGATCACCATCGCGGGTGCGGGCCTTGCCGGTCTTGCCTCTGCCCTGGAGCTGGCCCGCGCCGGGGCGGCGGTGCGGGTTTTCGAGGCCGGGGCAGAGATCGGCGCGCGCAGTGTTTCGCGCTATGCGGGCGGGATGCTGGCGCCGTGGTGCGAGGGCGAAACCGCCGAAGACCGCGTGCGCATCTGGGGCGCAGAGGCGGCGGATTGGTGGGCGGCGATCACGCCAGTCACCCGGCTTGGCACGCTGGTCGTGGCGCCGCCGCGCGACCGCGCGGAGCTGACCCGCTTTGCGCGCCGGACGACGGGCCATCGCGGCCTGGATGGCGCAGGGATTGCCGCGTTGGAGCCGGCCCTTGCGGGGCGGTTTCCGGGAGGGCTTTACTTTGAGCGGGAGGCGCATCTCGATCCGCGCCGGGCGCTGCGCGATCTGGCGCAGGCGGTGCGCGATCTCGGGGTCGAGATCGTGCTGGGCACCCCCGCCCCGGGGCCGGTGGATCTTGATTGCACGGGCATCGCCGCGCCGCTTGATGATCTGCGCCCGGTGCGCGGCGAGATGGCGATCCTGCACTGTCCCGATGTCGAGATCCGGCGCACGCTGCGCCTGCTGCATCCGCGTGTGCCGCTGTATCTCGTGCCGCGCGGGGCGGGCGTCTACATGATCGGCGCGACGATGATCGAAAGTTCATCAACGCGCGCGATCAGCCTGCGCTCCCTGTCGGAGATGCTCGGCGCGGCCTTTGCCATTCATCCCGGCTTTGCCGAGGCCAGCGTCATTGAGACCGGCACCGGCCTGCGCCCGGCCTTTCACGACAACCTGCCGCGCCTCGCGCTGCGCGGCGGGACTCTCCACCTCAACGGGCTGTATCGGCACGGCTTTCTGCTGGCCCCGGCCATGGCGGCGCGGGTCGCCCGACATTTCATTCCGGAGACATCCAATGCACATCACCGTAAACGCCACACCGCATGACATTGCGGCCGAAACGCTGGCCGCGGCGCTTGAGGAGCTGGGCTATGCCAACCCTGCCATCGCTACCGCCCTGAACGGCCGGTTCGTTCCCAAGCCGGAGCGCGCCACGACTGTCCTTGGGGACGGCGACCGGCTCGAAGTGCTGACCCCGATGCAGGGAGGGTGAGATGGAGCTTTATGACACGCAGGTCACATCGCGCCTGTTGCTGGGGACGGCGCAATATCCCTCGCCGGCGGTTCTGGCCGACGCGATCCGTGAAAGCGGGACGGAGGTCGTCACGGTCAGCCTGCGCCGCGAGAGTGCGGATGGCAGCGGGGCAGGCTTCTGGGACGGGCTTCGGGGCCGGGGGCTGCGCATCCTGCCGAACACTGCCGGGTGCCACAGCGTGCAGGAGGCGGTGACCACGGCGCATATGGCGCGGGAGATTTTCGGCACACCCTGGATCAAACTCGAAGTGATCGGCCATGCCGATACGCTGCAGCCGGACGTTTTTGCGCTGGTCGAGGCGGCGCGGGTTCTGGCGTCGGAGGGCTTTGCGGTGTTCCCCTATACGACCGACGATCTGGTGGTGGGCGAAAAGCTGATCGAGGCGGGCTGCGAGGTGCTGATGCCCTGGGGCGCGCCGATCGGATCGGGGCAGGGGCTGCGCAATCCCGACGCGCTGCGCGCCATGCGGGCGCATTTCCCCGGTGTTCCGCTGATCGTCGATGCCGGGATCGGGCGGCCTTCCGATGCGGCGCGCGCGATGGAGCTTGGCATGGATGCAGTCCTGCTCAACACGGCGGTGGCGCGGGCAGGGGACCCGGTCGGGATGGCCGGGGCCATGGCGCGGGCCGTGGAGGCGGGCCATGCGGGCTATCGCGCCGATCCGATGGAGCCGCGCGATATGGCCGTGCCGTCGACGCCGCTTCTCGGGCTGGCGGAGCTGGCATGATGGAGCGCTTTTACCTGATCACCGATCACGTCTCGAAGGTGGAGCTTTTGGTGCCGCGCGGCGTGCGGCTTGTGCAGTTGCGGCTCAAGGACCTGCCGGAGGCCGAGCTGCGCAGGCAAATCGCAAGGGCGCGGGATTTCTGTGCAGTGGAGGGCGCGCAGCTTGTGGTGAATGACTATTGGGAACTGGCGCTGGAGCTGAAGTGCCGTTTCGTCCATCTCGGGCAGGAAGACATGGACGGGGCGGATTTCGCCGCGCTGCGCCGCGCCGGGGTGCGCTTTGGTCTGTCGACCCATGACGAGGCTGAGCTGGAGCGCGCGTTGTCGCATGATCCGGACTATGTGGCGCTCGGGCCGGTTTATCCGACGCTGCTGAAGGCGATGAAATGGGCGCCGCAGGGGCTTGAGCGGGTGACCCGCTGGAAGGCGATGGCCGGGGCGGTGCCGCTCGTCGCGATCGGTGGCCTGACGCCGGAGCGCGCGCCCGGCGTGTTCGCCGCCGGGGCGGACAGTGTTGCTGTGGTGACGGATGTTTTGCAGGCTGAAAATCCCGAGGCGCGCACAACCGAATGGCTGCGGGTCTGCGCGCCATGAGCCGCTACGCCCGCCAGATGCTGCTGCCCGATGTCGGGGCGGAAGGACAGGCGCGCCTGTCCCGTGCGCATGTCGCGGTCGTTGGCGCGGGTGGCCTTGGCTGTCCGGTGATCCAGTATCTGGCCGGGGCCGGTGTCGGGCGGATCACCGTGGTCGATCCCGATCATGTGGAGGAGAGCAATCTGCACCGCCAGACGCTCTATCGCATGGCCGATCTGGGCCGCCCCAAGGCCGAGGCCGCGCGGGAGGCGGTGCGCGGTCTTAATCCGGCTGTCGCGGTGCAGGCCCGGGTCGAGGCGCTTGGTCCGACCGAGGTCGCCGGGATCGTCCGGGACTGTGATCTGATCATGGATACGGCGGACAGCTTCGCGGTGTCCTACATCCTGTCGGATGCCTGTTTGCGCCTTGGCAAGCCGCTGATCTCGGCCAGTGTGTTGGGGCAGACCGGCTATGTCGGCGGCTTTTGCGGGCCTGCGCCTTCGCTGCGCGCGGTGTTCCCGGAGTTGCCGCTTTCGGGCGCGCGCTGTGCTACGGCGGGGGTGCTCGGGCCTGCGGTGGGGGTGATTGGCGCGCTGCAGGCGCAGATCGCGCTGCGCACCCTTCTGGCGGCGACGCCGTCCGCGCTGGGGCAGATGGTCACCGCCGATCTCGCGTTGCTGCGCTTTGGCGGGTTTTGCTTTTCCGGCACGCCGGAGCCGGAGCCGGCGCAGGTCTTTCCCTTTATCGCGGCATCCGGCCTGCGGTCGGACGATCTGATCGTGGAGTTGCGCGACCCGCAGGAGGCCCCGCACCCGATCTCCGCCGGAGCGCTGCGCCTTGGCTTGGACGCGGCGGGCGCGCTCGATCCCGCCCCCGGCCAGCGGGTTGTCCTGTGTTGCCAGAGCGGGCTGCGGGCGTGGCGCGCGGCGGCGGCGCTGCGGGCGCGCGGGGCCGGGGCTATCGCTCTGCTGGCTGCGACGGCCTGCGCATGAGGACGATCCTGACCATTGGCGGCACCGACAGCAGCGGCGGCGCGGGGCTGAGCCGCGATGCCTTCGTCGCGCGGGCCATGGGGTTTGACGTGCAGCCCATCGTCACCGCCGTCACTGCGCAGTCCCACGCGGGGGTGTTCGCGGTAGAGGTGATGCCGCCGGACCTCGTGCGGGCGCAGATCTCGGCGGCGCTGGAGGCGCAGGCGCCTTCTGCCGTGAAGATCGGGATGCTGGGCAGCGGCGCCATCGCCGCGGCGGTGGCCGTGGCGCTGGCGGATCTGCGCGCCCCGGTGGTGCTTGATCCGGTGCTGAGGTCCAGCTCCGGCGGGACGCTCATGGCGGGGGCCTTGCCGTGCGCCTTGTTGGCGCTGAGCCGTGTGATCACGCCGAACCTGCCGGAGGCGGCCGCGCTCTCGGGGGGCGGCGCGGCGCGGGGTGACGCGCAGATCGCGCGTCAGGCGAATTGGTTCTTGGCCCGGGGGGCGCAGGCGGTGCTGATCAAGGGCGGGCATGCGTGTGGGGCGCGGGCGTCCGATCACCTGTTCGATCCCGGCGGGGCTGGCCGGCAGGTCTTTCACGCGGCGCGGCTTGGGGTGCAGCGGCGCGGCACCGGCTGCGCGCTGGCCACCGCGATTGCCTGCGGTCTTGCGGATACTGATTGTCTTTCGGTGGCCTGTCAGGCGGCGAAGGGCTTTGTTCAGCGCTGGCTGCGGGAGGGGGTTGCGGGGGCCGCCGGTTGATCCGCGCCGACATTCCGTAGGGCGGGGTTTTACCCCGCACTCCCCAAGGCATATGTCCGCGCCTTGGTCAGATCGTCGATCGCCCGCAGCCCTTCCAGGATCTGCCCGAGCCGTTGCACCGGCACCATGTTCGGCCCGTCGGAGGGAGCGTTGTCCGGGTCTTCATGCGTCTCCATGAACACCGCGCCACAGCCGATGGCCAGCGCCGCGCGGGCCAGCGGTTCGACATATTCACGCTTGCCGCCCGAGGAGGTGCCCTGACCGCCGGGCATCTGCACCGAGTGGGTCGCGTCAAACACCACCGGGCGGCCGGTTTCGGCCATGATCGGCAGCGACCGCATGTCCGAGACAAGCATGTTGTAGCCGAAGGAGGTGCCGCGCTCGCAGAGCAGGATATTCTCGTTGCCGGTGCTGGCGATCTTGTCCGCGACGTTGGCCATGTCCCACGGAGCGAGGAACTGGCCTTTCTTGACGTTCACCGCCTTGCCGGTCTCTCCGGCGGCCAGCAGCAGGTCGGTCTGGCGGCAGAGGAAGGCGGGGATCTGTAGCACGTCGACGACCTCGGCCACCGGGCCGCATTGGTGGGCGTCATGCACATCGGTGAGCACCGGCACGCCGAATTCGGCGCGGATGGTGGCGAGGATTTTCAGCCCCTCGTCCATGCCAAGCCCGCGCTTGCCTTTCAGGGAGGAGCGGTTTGCCTTGTCGTAGCTGGCCTTGAAGATCCACTGTGTGCCTGCGGCGGCGGCGGCCATGGCGATGCGCTCGGCGAGCATGCGGGCGTGATCGAGGCTTTCAAGCTGGCACGGCCCCGCGATCAGCGCGAAGGGTCGGTCGTTGGCGATGGTCACATCGCGTATGGTGACGGCGTTCATGCGATGCCTTCCTTTTTCAGAACGCCTTCGATGCGGCGCACGTCCACGGGGTTGTTCAGTTCCCAGAACACCCGGCCCTTGCCTTCGACCGGCACGCAGGTCACGTCCATGCCGTTCTCCAGAAAGCGCAGCTGTTCCAGCCCTTCGGCGCGTTCGATCGGCCCCTCGTCCCAGCCCATGTAGGACCGCAGCGCGGCGGGGCGGTAGGCGTAGACGCCGACATGGTGCCAGACCTCCGGCGGGGTTTCGAGATTGCCGACGTAGGGCAGCACTTCCTTGGAGAAGTAGATCGCCTTGCCGTCCCGGCGCATCACCGCCGTGGTGCCGCCGACGCGTCCGGCGTGGCGGTCGGAGACAAAGTTGGACAGGGTGTCCTTGTCACATTTCAGCACCGGCGTGGCCATGTGGACGCCGGGGTCCGCCATCGCGGCGATCAGGTCCTCGACGAACCACGACGGCGTCAGCGGCGCGTCGCCCTGCAGGTTGACCACCACGTCCGGCTCCGTGTCCAGCTGGGCTACGCCCTCGGCGCAGCGTTCGGTGCCGTTGCGGGCGTCCGAGGATGTCATGATCACATCCGCACCAAAGCCGCGCGCCGCCTCGGCGATGCGGTCGTCGTCGGTGAGGACATAGACCGCATCGGCGCCCTTCACGGTACAGGCCGCCTCCCAGCTGCGCTGGATCAGCGATTTGGCTACGCCGGTGGCGCCGGTCAGTTCGACCAGCGGCTTGCCCGGATAGCGCGACGAGGCGTAACGGGCGGGGATGAAGATGACCGCGCTCATGCCACACCCGCCCGCAGCGCGTCGTGGATATGCAGCAGGCCCACCAGCGTGTGATCGTCCTCGACCACCAGCAAAACCGTCCGTTTCGACATGTTCATGACTCCCAAGGCTTCGGTCAGTAGCGTATCGGGGCGGGTGACCAGCGGCGTGCGCGTGGCGACCTCGCCCGCGGTGCGGTCCATCAACCCGTCCATGTTGCGGCGCAGATCGCCGTCCGTGATGATCCCTTCGAGCCGCCTGCCCGCGACCAGCGCCGCGACGCCAAAGCCCTTCTGGCTCATGGTCAGCAGCACCTCGCTCATCGGCGTCTCGGCCTGCACCAGCGGCAGTTCGTCGCCGCTGTGCATCACCGCCCGCACGTGCAGCAATTGCGCGCCGAGGGTGCCGCCGGGGTGGAAGGCGGCGAAACTCTCGCGGCCAAAGCCCCGGTGCCGCATCATCGCCACCGCCAGCGCATCGCCAAGCGCCATGGCCATGGTGGTCGAGGTGGTTGGCGCCATGCCGATCGCGCAGGCCTCGGGCGCATCGGGCAGCAGCAGCACGTGGGCGGCGGCCTCGGCCAGCGTACTTTCGGCCCTTTTGGTCATCGCGATCAGCGGAATGGCAAAGCGGGTACAATGGGCGATCATATCGGCCAGCTCGCGGGTTTCGCCGGAGTTGGAGATCAGGATCACCGCGTCGTTGCGCGTGATCATGCCCAGATCGCCATGGCTTGCCTCGCCCGGATGCACCGTTTGCGCAGGCGTGCCGGTGGAGGCGAAGGTGGCGGCGATCTTGCCCGCGACATGGCCGGATTTGCCCATGCCGGAGACGATCACCCGCCCCTGCACGGCCAGAAGCTGCGCGATCACGGCGTCGAAACTGCCGGGCAGCTCGCTGCGCAGTCGGTCAAGCGCGGCGCTTTCGGTGCTCAGCACCTCGCGGGCGATGTCGGACGGGGTCACACTCATGGGGGCGCTCTCAAGCCTCGGATTGCAGCCTGTTACCGCGCCTTGGCCTCCGTGTCCAATGGCTGCGAGACACCGGGACCTCTGGCCGCGCGGCAGTTTTCCCGTGGAAGCTGTATGAGTTGTGTCCGATCTGCAACGCGCTGCCCCGTCAACCGCGTCCCGGTCCGCAGGGCGCGGGCAAGAATATTTCAAACGCGCCGTCCGTGGGTTAAGGTTTCTTAAAAGACTATTACAATTAAAGAGCAGGCATACAGGCATGGGAACGGGCTATCGGGGCACGTTCGTCATCTCCTGGTCACAGACGGAAATAGACGGCCTTAAGGCTGCGGCTCCGTCCTCTCTGACTGTCGGGGCAACGTGGTCCTGGCAGGGGGATGTTGTGCGGGTCGACGGTCCTTCGTCGATCCTCCAGCTTGATCAGGCGACGGGCGAGGCGCAATTGCGCAAACGCGCCGCACGGATGGTGCGGCGGCTGGTCGGTGCGGCCATCACGCAGACATCGGATCTGGATCCGGATCAGGCCGCGGTCGATCACCCGCTCGCCGACAGCAGTTTTGTCGTCACGGACGGCACCCGCAGCTTCAGCGTGACCGTGATCGACGTGAACACCGGCGCGCCGCCGCTGCTGATGTTCCTGAACGAGATGCCACCCGCGGGGCGCGATCTGTGGATCGTGCACCACAGCATGCAGCGGATGCGCGATCCGACCTCGGGCGAGCAGGCGGGCGGCGTGATCTGCTTTACCCCCGGCACATGGATCGCCACGCCCGCCGGCGCACGCCTTGTCGAGTCGCTGCGCGAGGGTGATCTGGTGCAGACCAAGGACAGCGGGCCGCAACCGGTCGAATGGATCGGCAGCCGGTTCATGACCGGCGCGCGGCTCTTTGCCATGCCGGCGCTGCGGCCGATCCGCATCCGCGCGGGCGCCTTCGGGATCGACCGGCCGGAAGAGGCGTTCCTTGTCTCGCCGGAGCATCGCATGGTCGTCAAGGGCGCGGTGGCGCGGGCGCTGTTCAACACGCCGGAGGTGCTGGTCTCGGCGCGGGATCTTGTGAATGGCGGCAGCATCAGCGTGGATACGACGGTGCGCGCGGTGACCTATGTGCATCTGATGTTGCCCCGGCACGAGATCGTCTTTGCCAACGGCATCGAGACCGAGAGCTTTCACCCGGCAAACACCGCGTTGACCACGTTGTCGGAGGGCGATCGCGCCCGTTTGTTGCAGCTGGAGCCGCGCCTGCGGGACAATCCGCACCTCTACGGCAGCTATGCCCGGCGCAACCTGTCGAAATCGGAAGCCGCGATCCTGCTGCATGATGCGGCGTGACGGGTGGCCATAAGCCGGGCTTTTGAAGGGCCGCTGCGGGTGCTTGACGCCCGTGTTCCGCGTTCGAAGCGCGTTAAATGACGGCGTCGGACAATTGGGACTGGCCAAAAAAGGGGCCCGCCGAAGTGGGCCCCAGTCTGCCGATCAACACGGATACGCAAGGTCAGTGAATGAGCGAGCCGCCGTTCACGTCGACTTCGGAGCCGGTGACATAGGCCGCGAGGTCCGACGCGAGGAAGAGGCAGCAGCCCGCCACGTCGGAGGCTTCGCCGGCGCGGCCCATTGGAATGCCTTCGAGGATCTGCACCATCATGTCGTCGGTGAGCATCCCGCCGGTGATGTCCGTGGCGATGAAGCCGGGGCAGACGGCGTTTGAGCGGATGCCGTCCGGGGCCAGCTCGCGCGCCATCGCCTTGGTCAGGCCAAGGATGCCCGCCTTGGCCGCCGAATAATGCGGCCCGCCGAAGATGCCGCCGCCGCGCTGGGCCGACACGGAGGAGATGTTGACGAAGGCGCCGGTCTTGCGCCCGCGCATGTGGGGGATGACCGCCTGGCTCATGTAAAGCGTGCCGCGCAGGTTCACGTCGAGCACCGCGTCGTAGTTCGCCGGTTCGATCGCCATCAGCTTCAGCGGCTGGGTGATCCCGGCGTTGTTAACCACGATGTCGATCTGGCCGAAGGTGCCGATCACCGCGTCCGCGGCGGTCTGACAGGCGGCTTTGTCCGTCACGTTGCAGGCCAGGCCGATGTGGCCCTCCCCCGGCAGATCGGCGGCCGCCGCTGCCGCCTGATCCGCGTCCAGATCGAGGATCGCCACGCGCGCGCCGTGTTCGGCAAAAAGCCTGGCGGTGGATTTGCCAAGCCCGCGCGGGCTGGCGCCACCGGTGATGATGGCGGTTTTGTCTTTCAAAAGCATCGCTTTACTCTCCGTCGGTGCATTTTGTGGCGTATCCGGTCAGGGCCTCGTAGGCACGGATGACGCAGGAATCGTCCAGTTTGCCAAAGCCCATCGCGCTGGCGGCCAGCATCATCTGATGGGCGGCGGCGCTGAGGGGCAGGGGGGTGGCACAGTCGCGTCCGGTCTGCAGCACAAGGCCCAGATCCTTGACGAAGATGTCCACCGAGGAGGTTGGCGTGGTCTCTCCGGCGAGGATGCGCGGTACACGGTCCTCGAACATCCAGCTTTGCCCGGCGCTGGTGCTGACGATCTCGAACAGCTTTTCAGGATCGCAGCCCGCGCGCGCGCCAAGGGCCATGACCTCAGCGGCGGCAACAAGATGGACCCCGGCGGCGAGCTGATGGACCACCTTGTAGGTCGCGCCGAGCCCGGGCGCATCGCCCAGCCGGTGAACCGTGCCCGCGATGGCATTCAGCACCGGCTCGGCCCGATCGTAGGCGGCCTCCGCGCCGGAGGTCATCAGCGTCAGCGTGCCCGCCTCCGCGCCGACCTGCCCGCCGGACACCGGGGCATCGAGCAGCCGGTGCCCGGCCTTCTCCAGATCTGCGGCCAGCGCGCGGACATCATCCGGCGCCACGGTGCTGCAGAGCATGACCGTACTGCCCGCCCCAAGCGCCTGCACCACGCCGCTGTCGAAGAGCGCGGCGCGGGCCTGTGCGGCGTTGACCACCATCAGGATCAGCAGATCACAGCCAGCGGCCGCCTCCGCTGCACTGTCGAAGGCGCGGCCCCCGGCCTCGGTAAAGCGCGCCCGCGCCTGCGGGGAGAGATCAGAGCCGCGCAGGTCCACGCCCGCCTTGAGGATGTTGCGGGCCATGCCAAGGCCCATGGCGCCAAGGCCGATCAGACAGGTCTCACTCATCGAGCCACTCCTTTACCTGCGCCGTGATGCGCGGAACGCTCAGGCCGTATTGGTCATGCAACGTCGGCAGCGCGCCGGCGTCGAGGAATTCGTCGGGCAGGGCGATCTGTCGGAACCGGGCCTGTACGCCCGCGCGCATCAGGCTGGCGCCGACCGCCTCGCCAAGGCCGCCGATGATCGTGTGGTTCTCCGCCGTCACGATCAGCCGACCGGTTCTGGCGGCCTCGGCGCGGATCGTCGCCTCGTCCAGCGGCTTGATCGTCGGCACATGCAGCACCGCGCAATCAATGCCGTCGTCCTTCAGCGCCTTGGCCGCGTCGATCGTGCGCATGGTCATGAAGCCCGAGGAGATGAACAGAACATCGGCGCCGTCGTGGATCAGCTTGGCCCGGCCCAGCTTGAACTCATAGCCGTATTCGCCCAGCACATTCGGAACCTTGCCGCGCAGCAGGCGCATGTAGGCGGGGCCGGGCGTGGCGCTCAGGGCATGGGTCGCCTGCATTGTCTCCAGCGCGTCGCAGGGATCGACAATGGTCAGGTTCGGCATGCCGCGAAAGATCGCGAGGTCCTCGGTTGCCTGATGGCTGGGGCCGTAGCCTGTCGTCAAACCGGGCAGGGCGCAGGCGATCTTGACCGGCAGGTTTTCCTCAGCGATGGCCATGCAGATGAAATCATAGGCGCGGCGCGAGGCAAAGACCGCGTAGGTCGTGGCCCAGGGCGTGAAGCCCTCCCGCGCCAGTCCGGCGGCGGCGGAGATCAGCACCTGCTCGGCCATGCCCATCTGATAAAAGCGGTCCGGGTATTTGGCCGCGAAGACATGCAGGTCGGTGTATTTTGAAAGATCGGCGGAGAGGCCGACGATGTCGTCTCTCTGGCTTGCCAACGCGCACAGCGCCTCTCCGAATGGGGCGGCGATGGTGTCGCGGCCCTCCGCGTCGAGGGAGGCGATCATGGCGCTTGTCGCCCGTTTCTCGTCCGGGACCGCGCGCGCGGCGTATTTCGATTTGCGGCGGGAATTGGGGCCGAAGGGGACGTCTTTCATTTTGAAGCTCCTTCCTGCGTGGGCCGGGTGTTTCTGGATATTTCTGCAGAGAAGAAGCAGGGGCGTGGTGTGCGGATCATGCGGGAATCTCCTGATCCAGATGAGCCAGCGCCTTGGCCCATTCCTCGGGTTCGACGCGGATGAAATGGGTCTTTTCGCGGGATTCGAGGAAGGGGACGCCCTTGCACATCGTTGTGTTGCAGATGATCACGCGGGGCTGTGGCCCGGTGTGGGTGCGGGCGACGTCGAAGGCGGCGCGCACGGCGTCGATGTCGTTGCCATCGACCTCCTGCGCGTGCCAGCCGAAGGCCTGCCATTTCGGGACCTCGGGTGTGGTGGCCAGCGCGTCGCGGCTTGGGCCGTCGGCCTGCTGATTGTTGAAGTCGACGACGCAGACCAGGTTGTCGAGCTTGTGCTGCGCGGCGGACATGACCGCCTCCCAGGTGGAGCCTTCGCCAAGCTCGCCGTCGGACATGAGATTGTAAACAAAAGCGGGGTTCTGCTTGCGCTTGAGGCCCATGGCGGCGCCCACGGCGATGCCGAGACCATGGCCCAGTGAGCCGCCGGTGATTTCCATTCCCGGCGTGTAGCTGGCCATGCCGGACATGGGCATGCGGCTGTCGTCCATGCCGTAGGTTTCAATCTCGTCCTCTGGCAGGATGCCTGCCTCGATCATCGCGGCATAGAGCGCGATGGCATAGTGGCCGATCGACAGGTAGAAGCGGTCGCGTCCGTCCCAGTCCGGATCGTCCGGGCGGTAGGACGTCGCGTGGAAATAGCTGACCGCCAGAACGTCCGCGACGCCGAGCGCCTGTCCGATGTAGCCTTGTCCCTGCACCTCGCCCATGCGCAGGGCGTGGCGGCGGATGGCCCAGGCGCGGCGCGCGAGGCTGACGTTCGATGCGGCAAAGGGGCTGTGATCGGGCATGACTCTCCTCCCAGATAGTCGATGCCCTTTTCTACCTGCCTCGCTCGGCCAGACAATTGAGTTTTACTAATTGATTTGTTTAGCACGGCTTATGCGTAAAGCCGCCGGAGCAGGATCGGGGTGAGGTACATCGGCAGTTGGTAGCAGCCTATGAAGGGCAGCACCTGGGCGGTGATGTCCGGCGGCAGCGAGACGAGGAACAGCGCGATATTGCGGTTTCCGGCGATGAAGGAAAGGGCGAGCGCTTCGTCCCTTGGCTGGCCTTTGGTGAAGGCCCGCGCCAGCGCCTGTGCCCCGAAGTTGGCGCCGAAGGCAATGGCCAGCCAGAACGCCAGAAGACCCCAGGAGTTCCGCGCGATCTCGACCACCGCCGGCATCAGCGCGACGACCACGACCACCAGGGCGATGGCGGAGGCCCCCTGCAGCCGGTCAAGAACCACCGGCCCCGGTTTCGGGAAGAGCATCCGCCGCGTCACCATCGCCGCCGCCGAGGTCAGCAGGATTGTCAGCAGAAGGCTCAGCGCGGCCAGAACCACGTCCCACACTCCGCTCAGCATCGGCGACAGGGCAAAGACCGGGATAACGGTCAGGGGCAGCAGCAGCGTGCCCGCCACCATCAGGCGCAAGGCCGGGTCAGGCGAGGCCCCCATGATCATCACCACGTTCGGGCTGCCGACGATGGAGGGCGCGGCGCTGACGAGGATGAGCGACAAGGCCACGGGGCTTGTCAGGGTGCCCGTGATCCACGCCACCGCCAGCACGACCAGCGGCACCGCCAATTGCATGAGCGCGACGGTGGGCAGCATCCGCGGCACCTCGCGCAGCGCCGCCAGCATTCCGGCTACGGACATGCGCAGCAGAGACACGTAAAGCAGCCCGATCACCAGCCAGGGCAGCCACGGCTTCAGCCCGGTGGCCAGCCCGGGCAACAGCAGGCCGAGAACCAGCCCGAAGGCCAGAACCCATTGCCCATGCCGTGCGATGAAACGAAGCGGATCTGTCACGAAGGCCTTTGCCGGATATTGTCGGGCAGCCATGTGGCCAGGTCCGGGAAGGCGATGAGCACGAAGACCATGACCACCATGATCAGGAACATCGGGATCGCGGCGCGGGCGATAAAGCCCATCTGATGTTCGGTCATGCCCTGCAGGACGAAGAGGTTGAAGCCGATGGGCGGCGTGATCTGGGCCATTTCGACGACCACCACGATGAAGATCCCGAACCAGATCAGGTCGATGCCTGCTTCACGGATCATCGGTTCGACCACCGCCATGGTCAGCACCACGCTGGAAATGCCATCAAGGAAACAGCCGAGGACGATGTAGAAGACCAGCAGCGCCATGAGCAGTTCGAAGCGCGACAGATCCCAGCTTGCGATCAGATCCGCGAGGCCCCGGGGCAGGCCGGTGAACCCCATCGACAGCGACAGGAAGGCCGCGCCCGCAAGGATCAGGGCGATCATCGCGCTGGTGCGCACCGCGCCCATGAGGCTCTCGCTGAAGGTGCTCCACGACAGCGAGCCCTGCGCCGCAGCCAGCACCAGCGCGCCGATCACGCCGAAGGCGGCCGCCTCTGTTGCGGTGGCGAAGCCGAGGTACATGGAGCCGATCACGACGAGGATCAGCAGCATCACGGGGATCAGGAACCGCGAATTCCTGACCTTTTCCATGAAGGTCATCTCGGGGTCCGGCGTCGGGTTCCATGTCTTCGAGGTGAAGGAATACACCGCGACATAGGCCATGAACATCAGCGCCAGCACAAGGCCGGGCAGGATGCCGGCAAAGAACAGCTTGGTGATGCTTTCATTGATCGTCACGCCATAGACGATCAGCGTCAGCGAGGGGGGGATCATCAGGCCAAGCGTCGCAGCCCCGGCCAGCGTGCCGATGACCATCGGTTCGGGGTAATTGCGTTTGCGCAGCTCCGGAATGGACATCTTGCCCACGGTGGTCAGGGTCGCGGCGCTCGATCCGGAGACGGCGGCAAAGACCGTACAGCCGACGATGTTGGTGTGTACGAGGCCGCCGGGCAGTTTGGCCATCCATGGGCTGAGTCCGCGAAACATGTCTTCGGAGAGCCGCGTTCGGAACAGGATTTCCCCCATCCAGATGAACAGCGGCAGCGCCGTCAGCGTCCATGACGAGGAGGAGCGCCAGACCACGGTGATCATGGCATCGCCCGCCGGACGCATGGTAAACAGCTCCATGCCGACCCAGGCCACGCCCATCAACGCAAGGCCAACCCAGACGCCGCTGCCGAGCAGGGCAAAGAGCACGAAGAGGAAGATGATGATCGGGGCGAATTGTTCCATGATCCGTTACTCCGCGTGGCTCTGGTCCACGAGATCATCGCGGACGTTGGTGCTGCCCGTGACGAGCAGTCGGATCAGGTTGTCCCAGAAGGCAATGGCCAAAAGGATGGCGCCGACGACCATGACGATCTGCGGAATCCACAGCGGCGTGGCGTCCTGCCCCTGGCTCACATCCTTGAATTTGTAGCTTTGCATCATGTACTTCCACGCATAGCGCGCCACAAAGGTGGTGACTGCCGCGCCCACGGCAAAGCAGAACGTCTCGCCCCAGCGCCGGTATTTGCCCATGGCGGAGAGTGCGAGCGTCACCCGGATGTGCGCCCCGTGGTTCAGCGCATAGGCGAAGGCGAAAAAGCTGGCCCCGGCCATGCAATATCCGGCGTAATCGGCGGCGCCGGGGAATGTCATCCCGGTCCAGCGCGCCAGCATCTGCGCCACGATGATCAGCAGGATCAACACGGTGAAGACGGCGGCAATCACACCCCCGGCCAAGTATAGCGTATCGAGCACGCGGCGGATCGCGGTCATGGGTCAGCCCTGCTTTGGAGAACGGTAAAAACGGCCCGCCACACTGGGGGCGGGCCGTGAAAGGAGCCTGACCTCATGCTAAGGTCAGGCGCGGCGTCACTGCATCGCCTTGTAGTCGTCGACGATGGCCTTGCCCTGGTCACCCGCGCTTTCGAGCCACTCGGCAGTCATCGTCTCGCCGATCTCTTTCAGCTCACCAACCAGCGTATCGCTGGCCGGACCGACTTCCATGCCGCCCTCTCTCAGACCATCCAGCGTCAGCTGCGTGTAGTCCTTGGACATCTGCAGGCCGCGGGTCTTGGCCTCTGTGGCGCAGTCGGTCATGGCCGCCTGCTGCGCCTCATCCAGCGCGTCCCAGGCGTCCTTGTTGGCAAAGATGATGTTGCGCGGCAGCCAAGCGTCGACTTCGTAGAAATGCGTCAGATGCTCCCAGACCTTGCGGTCATAGCCCGTCGCCCCGGATGAGATGAAGCTCTCCGCCACACCAGTCGCCAAGGCCTGCGAGAGTTCCGCCGCCTCGACCTGTACCGGCAGCATCCCGGTCAGCTCCGCCATGCGCGCCGTCGCGGTCGAGTAGGAGCGGAACTTGATGCCTTCCATATCGGCAACGCTCTCCACCGGCTTCTTGAAGTACAGACCCTGCGGCGGCCACGGCACGGAGTAGAGATAGACAAGGTTCTGATCCGCCAGCACCTCTGCGATCTTCGGCCCGGCCACCTCCCACAGCTTTTCATGCGCGTCGAAGGAGGTCGCGAGGAAGGGAATGCTGTCGATCCCGAACAGCGGGTTTTCGTTCTGATGTGCCGAAATCAGGCGCTCGCCGACCGGAGCCTGACCGGTCTGAACCGCGCGCTTGATGTCGTTGCCCGCAAACAGCGAACCGGACGGATGGGTGACCATCTCGATCGCGCCATCGGTGGCGGCGGTCACGCACTCAGCGAACTGTGCGGCATTCTCGGAATGGAAGTTGGTCGCCGAATAGGCCAGCGGCATGTCCCACTTGTCCGCCATTGCGGCGCTTGCGGAGACGGCGGTCAGCGCCGTCGCGGCCAGAAATTTCGTCATGTTTTTCATTTTCTTCACTTCCCTTGTTGGTTTTTTGGAATCGCGCTGCGGTTGGCCCGCGGCTTTTTATGCCTGTTTTGCAAAGCGTGACGGAGAATAGGGGCTCACGTCAATGTTCGGACTGCGTCCGCCAATCATCTGGGCCAACAAACGCCCGGTTTTCGGCCCCCCGGTCAGCCCGACGTGGTGATGGCCAAAGCCAAGCCACGCGCCGCGCACCCCCGGAGCCTCGCCGATCGCCGGGATGCTGTCCGCCGGAGCCGGGCGATGGCCCATCCATTCGACCTCGCGCTGCCACGTCAGGCCGGGCATCGCCGCCTTGATGTTCTCGCGCAGCAGATCGAAGGGCGCGCTGGACGGCGGCGCCTTCAGCCCGCCGAATTCGACGATCCCGGCCAGCCGGATGCGCCCGTCCATCGGCGTGGCGACGAACTTGCCGCTGGCAACCATCACCGGCGCCTTGGGCATGATGTTCGGCTCCCACAACTCAAGGTGATAGCCGCGCTCGCTCTCCAACGGCACATCCAGACCAAGGCTGTCGGCCAGACCTTTGGACCATGCACCCATGGCCAGAACCGCCGCGTCGCAGGCAATCGTCTCGCCCCCGGCGCGCACCCCGGTGACCCGGCCTCCGGACTGCACCAGCCCGGACACTTCGGCCTTCAAAATCTGACCGCCCTGCGCCTCCACGTGCCGGGCGAGAGCCTTTACATAGGCACCGGGATCGGTGATCCGGCCATGATTGCCAAAGCGCGCGGCAAAGCCGATGGCCTCGGAAAACGCGCCATCGTAGGCCTGCCATGCTGGCCCCTCCAGCTCATCCCAGTCAAAGCCCATCTCGCGGCGCACGGCCCAGCCAAAGGCATCCGCCTCATAGGCGGCGCGATCCTTGTAGAGATAGACATAATCGGAGGGCACCACGTAACGCTCCGCCCCGGTTCCGGCGCTGAGCGCCTGATGATCGGCAAGGCTGTCGCCGATGACGCCGGTCAGCGCGGCAGCGATCCGCCTGACATCCTCCGCATTGCCATGGCGCAGGTATTTCACCAACCACGGGGCCAGCTTTGGCAGGTAGCCCCACTTCAGGAACAACGGCTGTTTCGGATCGAACAGCATCTTCGGCGCCTTCGCCAGAAGACCGGGCACCGTCACCGGCACCACCGAACAGCTCGCCAGAACGCCGCCGTTGCCATGGCTGGCGCCCTCTCCGGGGTCCAGCCGGTCGATCACGATGACCTTGTGCCCGTCCCGTTGAAGCCAGAGCGCGGTCGAGACACCGACGATCCCAGCCCCGACAATGGCGATGGTCTTGCTCATTTGATGCAATGCTCCCGAGGTTTCAATGACCCTGCCGTGCGCGACACATCATTTCAAATACAAAAAATTGAAGAATTCATCACTTCAGGTTATGCCATTGGAAATGTCCTTGCGATTCCGACAACTTCAGGCCTTTCATGCCATCATCGAAACCGGCACGGTCACCGCAGCCGCCGCGCAACTGGGCATTTCCCAGCCCGGACTCTCCAATCTTCTGGCCCAGCTTGAGCGCGAGGTCCGCTTCCGCCTCTTCGAACGACAGCGCGGCCGACTCGTGCCGACGCCGGAGGCACAGATGCTCTACCGCGAGGTCGAGACCGTGGTTCGTGGCCTCGACCACGTGCAGCAGGCGGTCACCGACCTGCAGAACAAACAGGCAGGCCAGCTTCAGATCGCCTCACAACACTCGATCAGCTTTACCTATCTGCCGCGCCTCATCGCGCGCTTCGCCAAGGATCGTCCGGACATGGCGATCACCTTCCAATCGCAGTATTCGTCCAAGATCCAGGAATGGATCGCCTCCGGCCTGTTTGAAATCGGCATCTGCGAACGCCCGATCCTGCAGGATTCCTTCAACATCCACCCCTTCCACTTCGAGACCCGGATCGCATTGCCCCTGGGCGATCCTTTGGCGCGGCACGCGGTTCTCACCCCGGATTTGCTCGACAACCACCCGTTCATCGTCATGGGGCCGGATCACATGACCCATCGCCGCCTGCGCGCCGCCTTTGCCGAGGCGGGGGCGAGGCTGAACACGCGGGTGCACTCGCATCTTTTCCGCAACCTTTTGGGGTTCGTGCGCGAGGGCATGGGCGTGGCGCTGCTCGATCCCTTTGCCCTCGAAGAGGAAACCCGGGGTGGTTTCGTCTCCCGTCCGTTCCTGCCGCGGATCGAGATGGACATGGTAGTCATCACCTCCCGCGCCCGGCCGCTGTCCTCGGTCGGCAGTGCCTTTCTCGACAGCCTGCTGGAAGACCTCGGCAAGATTGCGGTCAATCGCCCGCTCTGAGCCGGGCGATGTGCTGTCGTTGCCTTTCAGGGGCGAATGCCGCTGAAGTCCTGACGGGCCGCCGTAGGCGTCTGCGGTGGCGAGTCCTGAACGGTTTCGGCAAAGAATCGTACCAAACGCCGGATCAGGCCCCGAGCGGGCGTCCTGCGCTTATCCCATCCACCGCATGACAGGGGCATCACTTTCTTCAAGCGCCTGGCACATGACATCAATCAGCGTCGGCCCCTCATGCGCCAGCGCCGCTTGCAACACCCGCTCCAGATCCGCCGGGTCCTCCACGGTCCAGGATTTCACTCCGAACCCCTCAGCCACCTTGGCGTTGTCGGTCCGGCCGAAGTCCACGTTGTAATACCGCCCGCCCTTGTCGTCCTTCTGACTGGCCTTGATCCAACCATAGCTGGCGTTGCTCAAGACGATGAAGGTCACCGGAACGTTATACCGAACGGCGGTCTCCAACTCTCCGCAGGTAAAGCCGAAACTGCCGTCGCCCATCATCGCGACGACCTTTGCGTCCGGTCGCCCGAACCATGCGCCGATGGAGGCGCCGAGTGCATAGCCAAGCGCCCCATGCGCGCGGTTGGTGATAAAGCTGCGCCCCGCCTTGGGCCGATGTCCAAAGGCGTTGTAATAGGGACAGGACGTGCCGGGATCGCTGACAACCACGGATTGCTCCGGGAGCAACCGGTTCAAGGCATCAATCAGCCGCTCTGGCCGCATCGGGGTCTCGGCACTTGAGGCAAGCTTCTGAAACCGGGCGAATTTCCGCGCCTTTATCCCGGCGACGCGCGCCGCGCCGCCAAATTGCGGAAGGTCGGCCTTGCCGTCCAGAACAGCGTTCATCGCGTCCAGAGCCAGCCGCAGATCGCCAACCACGCCGACCTCCGTCGGGTAGTTCGCGCCGATCACCATCGGGTCGCTGTCGATATGCAGCACCCGCGTTCCCGGTTTGGGCGCGGTCCAGCGCGAAGTCGTCGTGGACCCGGCGCGACAGCCAAGAAACAGAACAAGGTCCGCGTCCTGCATCATCTCCCAGGTCTCAGGCGTGCCGCCGTTCGACCCCACCACCCCGAGGCTTTGCGGGTGGTCGTCAGAGAGCGATCCCTTGCCGGAAATCGACGTGGCCACGGCGATGTCCAGCCGGTCCGCAATTCGGGCCAGCGCCGCGCAGGCGCCGGAAATGATCACCCCGCCGCCGCAGACGATCAAAGGCCGCTCCGCCGTCAAGAGCGCCTCTGTCGCCGCCGCGACGCGGGCGGCTTCCGGCGCGCCGGGATGGGCCGGATAGGCGGAAAAAACCATGTCGCCCCAGACGTCTGACGGATCGACGGAATCGTATTGGATGTCATAGGGCAGGCCCAGATGCGCCGCGCCCGCACGCCCCGAGGTCATCGCCCGAAACGCGGCGCGGACCATGCGCGGGATATGGGCGGCCTGCTTGATCACCGTGTTGTATTTGGTCAGCGGGCGCATCAGGGCGTCCTGATCCACCTCCGTCAGCGGGAACTTTCCATAAGATCCAACGGAAATATCCGTGGTGATCGCCAGCACCGCATAAGAGCTTTCGTTCGCCTCGATCAGCCCCGGCAGGATATAGGTCGCGCCGCCGCCCGATGGCCCCTCGCAAACACCCACACGGCCGGTCACGCGGGAAAACCCGTCGGCCATATAGGCCGCCGCGCGTTCGTCCCGGGTCAATACATGGGTGATGCCATGATCCAGACCCCGCATGGCGTCATAAAACGGCAGGGTGGTGTCGCCGCAGAGGCCGAAGATATGGGTAACCCCCTGCGCCTCCAGCATTCGGACCATCGCTTCGGCGCCGTTCATTTGATTGTCTTGAGCCATGCCAATCCCCTTTGCAGCGCCACCATTCGTTGGCAGAGTGAATCCGAAATCAGTCGAATTGCAAGGTGAACGGGCGATGACACACACGGATTGGATCGCGCAGGGCGGCAAATCCATCTACGGCGCCTCCGTGGGCATCCTGATGCTTGACGCCGAATTTCCGCGCATTCCCGGCGACATGGGCAATGCCCTGACGTGGGATTTTCCGGTGCTGTACCGAATCGTGCGCAAGGCTTCGCCGGACCGGGTGGTGCGTGGCGGGGCGCAGGGCTTGCTGCCTGCCTTCCTTGATGCGGCGCGTGATCTGGTCAGGGACGGGGTGGATGGGATCACCACGAACTGCGGATTTCTCTCGCTTTTTCAGGAGGATCTGGCGCGGGCGCTGCCGGTGCCGGTTCTCACCTCCTCGCTGATGCAGGTGGAGATGGTCAACCGCATCCTGCCGCATGGCAAGCGCGCCGGGGTTCTGACGATTTCCGCCTCGACGCTGACGGAGGCGCATCTGCGCGGCGCGCGGGTGCCGGAGGGCACGCCCATTGGCACCACCGAAGGCGGAACGGAATTCACCCGCGCGATCCTGGGCAACGAGCGCCAGCTCAACGTCGATCTGGCGCGGCAGGACAATGTCGATGCGGCCCTGGCGCTTCAGGCGGCGCACCCGGATTTGGGGGCCTTCGTGCTGGAGTGCACCAACATGTGCCCCTATGCCGCCGATATAACGGCGGCCACGGGCCTGCCGTGCTACAGCATTGTCAGCCTTGTTTCGTGGTTTCAGTCCGGCCTGGTGCCGCGCGTATATCCACAATAAATCAAGCCCGGCGCGGAAAAACCACGCCGGGCAAGACAGGGAAACGCCTTTGGATTGGGTCAGGCCACGTGTTCGAGTTTGACCTCGGGTGTAACGCCAAGGGCAAAGCACACGTCACGGGTCAGTTCGGGGCGGTTGAGCGTGTAGAAGTGCAGCTTGTCGACGCCGCCCTCGATCAGATCGGAGCACAGCTCGGTGCAAATGGCGGTGGCGAGCAGGTCCTCGCGGCCATCACGCTCGGCCTTTTCAAAGGCTTCGATAACCCAGGCCGGGATCTTCGTCCCGGTGGCCTCGGCAAAGCGGCGGGCGCCTTTCCAGTTTTCGATCGGCAGGATGCCCGGCACGATCGGCGCGTCGATCCCGGCCTTTTCGCAGGCGTCGCGGAAGCGGAAGAAGGTTTCCGCCTCGAAGAAAAACTGGGTCAGAGCCTCGGTCGCGCCGGCGTCGATCTTGTATTTGAGCCATTCCACGTCGGATTGCAGGTTCGGCGCTTCGGGGTGCTGATCGGGGTAGGCGCCAACGCGGATGGTGAAATCGCCGGTTTCCGCAAGCGCTTCGATCAGCTCGATAGAATTGGCGAAACCTCCGGGGTGCTGCTGGAAGCCGTTGGACCCCTTGGGCGGATCACCGCGCAGCGCGACGATGTCGGTCACCCCTGCGGCGGCGAAATCGCGGGCGATGTCCATCGTTTCTTCGCGCGTGGCGTTGACGCATGTCAGATGCGCGGCGGTGCGCAGGCCGGAATGTTTGTGAATGGCAGAGACCGCATCGCGGGTCAGTTCGCGCGTCGTGCCGCCGGCACCGTACGTGACAGAGACAAACCGCGGGTCGAGCGGTGAGAGCACCTGAACGGTGTCCCAAAGGCGGAATGTCGCCTCGATGTTGCGGGGCGGAAAGAATTCGAAGGAAACGTCAGGGCGGATCATCGCAGCATACCTCGTTGAGTTGTCCCCTTGTCGCATGTTCAGCATTGTGAGACAAACTCATAAATCTCATCAACGTTATGAGCCGGACATGCATATCGAGTTTCGTCACCTGCGTACGATCAAGGCCATCCACGATTGTGGCGGGTTGGCGCGGGCCGCTGATCAGCTTCACATCACGCAATCCGCCCTGTCGCATCAGATCAAGGGTCTGGAAGATCAGGCGGGGGTCGAACTCTTTATCCGTCGCTCCAAGCCGATGCGGCTTTCGGCGGCGGGGCTGCGGCTGTTGCGGCTGGCCGAGCAGGTGCTGCCGCAGGTGGAGGCGCTTCAGGATGAATTCATCGGGCTGCGCGACGGAAAATCCGGCAGGCTGCACATCGCCATCGAATGCCACGCCTGTTTCGAATGGCTGTTTCCTGTGCTGGAGAGCTTTCGCAAGACATGGCCCGATGTGGATGTGGACATTCGCCCCGGCCTTGCCTTCGACGCGCTGCCCGCGTTGATGAAGGAGGATGTGGATGTAGTGATCTCGTCGGATCCGGAGAACCTGCCCGGGGTGACTTTCACGCCGCTTTTCGATTACAGCCCGGTTTTTGTCGCCGCCGCCTCTCATCCGCTTGCGCAGAAAGCGTTTATCGAGGCCGAGGACTTTCGCGGCGAGACGCTGATCACCTATCCGGTGGAGCGGTCGCGGCTGGATGTGTTCAATCAGCTTCTAACCCCGGCCAAGGTGGAGCCTGGCGCGATCCGGCAGGTGGAGCTGACGGCGGTCATCCTGCTGCTGGTTGCGTCGAACCGCGGGGTTTCGGTGCTGCCCGATTGGGTCGTGCGCGAGGTGAAGTACAATTCCGATTATGTGACCCGCCCCCTGACGGCGGCGGGCCTGACCCGGCGGCTCTATGCGGCGACACGAAGCGAGGATCTTGAGAAGGGCTATATGACGGATCTGATCCGTCTTGCCGGGATCGAAGCGAAGAAGCTGCAGACGAGCTGACGGCGCGGCCCGGTCAGCCCTCCGCACCGATCAGCGCGGTCAGGACGGCCTTGGCCTCCTCCGACGACCAATCCGCATCGCCGGTCAGACGGCCGACTTCCTCTCCTTCGGGATTGAGAATGACCGTAACCGGCAGCCCGAGGATTCCCATCTGACGGGCAAGCGTGGACTTGGGGTCGCGGTGCAGCGGCAGGTTACTGACGCCGATTTCCTCGAAGAAGGCCTTCATCTTGGCGGGTGGATTGCGTGACGTGGCGATTGTCACGACCTCGAAGGTGTCGCCACCGAGTTCGTCCTGAAGCGCCGAGAGCATTGGCATTTCGTGACGACACGGCGCGCACCACGTCGCCCAGAAGTTCACAAGCGTCCATTTCCCCTGCCAGTCGGACAGGTTCAGAGGCGCGCCTTCGAAGGTGATGAAATCGGCCTCGCCGGCCGGTTTGGCCTCGGAATGAAAGGTCAGCTTCTTCATGTCGCCTGCGCGCGCGGCGTCGGCGGCGGCCGTGTCGGCGAGCGCCGGATTTGCAAGCGCCACAGAGGCGGTATAGAGCAGCGCAAGACCAAGAGTTTTCATATTCCCTCCGAAGGACAGCGTGATGTCGGACAAATCCTCGAACCAGATGTGGGGCGGCCGCTTTGCCGCCGGGCCGGATGCGATCATGGAGGCGATCAATGCCTCGATCGGATACGATCAGCGGATGGCGGCACAGGATATCGCCGGCTCAAGGGCCCACGCCGCGATGCTTGCCGCGCAGGGTATCATTAGTGATAGCGACGCAGAGGCCATTCGGGAAGGTTTGCTCACGGTCTTGTCAGAGATCGAAGGCGGAACGTTCGAATTTTCGACGGCGCTGGAAGATATTCACATGAACGTGGAGGCGCGTCTCAAGGAGGTGATCGGGGAGCCTGCCGGGCGTCTGCACACCGGACGGTCCCGCAATGACCAGGTGGCGACCGATTTCCGGCTCTGGGTGCGCGATCAACTGGACGCTGCGGAGAGCGGTCTTCTGGCGTTGATCAAAGCGCTGCTTGGGCAGGCGGAGGCAGGGGCCGATTGGGTCATGCCGGGCTTTACCCACCTGCAAACCGCGCAGCCGGTGACATGGGGTCATCACATGATGGCTTATGTCGAGATGTTCGGGCGCGATCTGGGCCGCGTGCGGGATGCGCGGGTGCGGATGAACGAGTCGCCCCTCGGGGCGGCGGCGCTGGCCGGGACGGGCTTTCCGATCGACCGGCACATGACGGCGGAGGCGCTGGGCTTTGATCGGCCGATGGCGAATTCGCTGGATGCGGTATCGTCCCGCGATTTCGCGCTGGAGTTCCTCAGCGTGGCGAGCATCAGCGCGATGCACCTGAGCCGCTTTGCCGAAGAGCTGGTGATCTGGTCATCGGCGCAGTTCCGCTTTGTGACGCTGTCGGACCGGTTCAGCACCGGGTCGAGCATCATGCCGCAGAAGAAGAACCCCGACGCCGCAGAGCTGATCCGGGCCAAGATCGGACGGATCTTCGGGGCGAATGTGGCTTTGATGATGGTCATGAAGGGATTGCCGCTAGCCTATTCGAAGGACATGCAGGAAGACAAGGAACAGGTCTTCGACGCGGCGGACAACTGGATGCTGGCGCTCGCGGCGATGGAAGGCATGGTGCGTGACATGACCGGCAACCGCGCGCAGCTTGAAGCCGCTGCATCGTCGGGTTTTTCCACCGCGACCGACCTTGCCGATTGGCTGGTGCGGGAAACCGGGCTACCGTTCCGCGAGGCGCATCATGTGACGGGCGCTTTGGTTGCGATGGCCGAAAAGCGTGGCTGCGACCTGCCCGATTTGTCGTTGGAGGACATGCAGGGGGTCAATGGCGCGATCACGGAAGGGATCTTCGACGTGCTGACAGTGCAGAAATCGGTGGCTTCGCGCATGAGCTATGGCGGCACGGCACCGGAACAGGTGCGTGCGCAGGTCAAGCGCTGGAAGGCGGCTCTGGGATGAGGGCCTTGCTGGTTGTGATGATCCTGGCCCTGGCGGCCTGTGGCGCGGACGGCGAACCGGTCAAGCCCGGCAGCGAAGAGGCGGGACCATGAGCCTGCGGTATCTTTGGCTGGTGCTGGCGCTCTGGGGCGCGGTGCACCCGATGTACTACTTCGTCACTTTCCTCAGTCAGAACGGATGGGACTTCGGACTGATGATCGACGCGTGGTACGTCAACGCATCGACCACCGGGCTGACATGGGATCTGACGATCGCCGCCATAACGCTGACGTTGTGGATTCTCGCGGAGGTGGCCGTGCGGCGCAATCTGCTGGCGCTTCTGGCCATTCCCGCGACGTTCTGCATCGGCGTGAGTTGTGGGCTGCCGCTCTATCTTTATTTTCGGTCCAGGCCTCTCTGACGGGCCGGGGTCGGAGGCCCCTTTCCCCTTCGGCCACTCTGGGCTACATCGGCGCGGGTTTCGCGCAGGAGGCGGCTTTGGATCATTTTCTTTATCGTGATGGCGCGCTTTACGCCGAGGATGTGCCGCTGAGCGAGATTGCGGTGCAGGTGGGCACGCCGTTCTACGTCTATTCGACTGCGACGTTGCAGCGGCATTTCCGGCTGTTCGACGAAGCGCTCAGCTGGGCGCCGGACCATTTGATCTGCTACGCGATGAAGGCGGCCAGCAACCAGGCGATCCTCAAGACCCTCGCGGCGGAGGGCGCCGGCATGGACGTGGTGTCCGGCGGTGAGTACGCGCGGGCGAAGGCGGCGGGCGTGCCGGGGGAGAAGATCGTTTTCTCCGGCGTCGGCAAGACCCGGGAGGAGATCCGCACGGTTCTGGAGGGCGGCATTCGGCAGTTCAATGTCGAGAGTGAGCCGGAGATGCGGGCGATCTCGGAGGTGGCCTCTGCCATGGGAGTCGTCGCGCCGATCACCATTCGCGTGAATCCGGACGTCGATGCTAAGACCCACGCCAAGATTGCCACCGGCAAGTCCGAGAACAAGTTCGGCATTCCGATTGCCTGGGCGCGGGAGGTCTATGCCGAGGCGGCGAAGCTGCCGGGGCTGAAGGTTATCGGGATCGACGTGCATATTGGTAGCCAACTGACGGACCTCGAACCCTATGAGCTGGCCTATCGCAAGGTTGCCGAATTGACCGAGACCCTGCGGGCCGATGGTCACGAGATCCGTCGGCTCGATCTTGGTGGCGGGCTCGGCATTCCCTATACCCGTTCGAACGAGGCGCCGCCCTTGCCGTCCGATTATGGTGCGTTGATTGAGCGGACGGTTGGGCATCTGGGTTGCGAGATCGAGATCGAGCCGGGGCGCTTTATCGCGGGCAATGCCGGGCTGCTGGTCAGCGGCATCATCTACGTCAAACAGGGCGATGGCCGCAGCTTCATGATCCTTGATGCGGCAATGAATGACCTCATCCGCCCGGCCATGTATGATGCACATCACGAAATCGTGCCTTTAATTGAGGCAGACGCCGGTGTGGATCTTCTGCCCTATGATATCGTCGGGCCGGTCTGCGAGAGTGGCGATACATTTGCCAAGGGCCGCCTCATGCCGCCCATGAAGGCCGGGGATTTGCTGGCATTTCGCAGTGCGGGTGCCTACGGCGCGGTGATGTCGAGCGAGTACAACACCCGTCCGCTTATCCCGGAGGTGCTGGTCAACGGCGATCAATTCGCTGTCATCCGAAAACGTCCTACCTTTGACGAAATCATAAACCGCGATACGCTACCTGAATGGTTATAGCACCCCGGCGGGGGTGCGCCCCCAACCGGAGCCGTGCATGACCGATCAAAAGCAGCCCCTCAGTGAAGTGATAAGCCGGACCCGTGATGCGCTCACGCTGACGTGGCTCGGCATGATGGCCGAGCAGGTGGTGCGGGCGTTCTGGCCGCTTTGGACGCTGTTGATCACTGTGCTCGCCGTGCTGATGCTTGGCTGGCAGGATGCGCTGTCTTCCGGGGTTTTGCTTTTCGGTGGAGCGCTGGCCTTTGTCGCGGCTGCGGCGCTTTTGTGGCTCGGGCTGCGCCGTTTCGAGGCGCCGACCCGCGTTTCAGCGCTGGAACGCATCGACGCGCAGATGCCGGGGCGGCCGATTTTCTCGCTACTCGACAGTCAGGCGACAGGCCAGGAGGACGCAGCGTCGCGCGCGGTCTGGGCGGCGCATCGGCGGCGTATGGAAAACGCGTTGGACGGGGTCCGGGCCGAAGCGCCTGATCTGCGGCTGTCGCGACAGGATCCTTTTGCGCTGCGCTATGTAGGGTTGCTGTTTCTGTCGGTGGCGATTCTTTTTGGCTCTCTGGTGCGGGTTGGTTCCGTGACCGGCATGGGGGCTGGTGGGCCTGATCTGATGCAGGGGCCAAGCTGGGAAGGCTGGATGGCGCCGCCGCCCTATACCCGCCTGCCGTCGATCTATCTCAACGACATCACTGCTCCGTCCCTGCAGGTGCCCGAGGGCGCACAGATCACCCTGCGTATGTACGGTGAAGTGGGCGCGCTGAGTGTGCAGGAAAGCATTTCCGGACGGCCCCTGCCGGAAGACGGCGGCATCGCGACCGCGCAGGATTTTGAGGTTGTGCGCTCTGGGGAGCTGGCGATCGACGGGCCGGGCGGGCGGCTGTGGCAGGTCGCGATGATCCCGGATGCGCCGCCGAGCGTGGTTCGCGACGGCGAGGTCGAGGTGAGCTACGAGGGCGAGGCGCAAATTCCCTTCAAGGCGTCCGATGATCATGGCGTCGAAAGCGGAATGGCGGTCTTTACGCTGGCGCTAGATGAGGTGGACCGGCGGTATGGTCGCGCGGTGACGCCGGAGATGCGCCCGGCGATCGAAGTGCCCCTGCCGATGCCGATTTCCGGCAACCGGGCAGAGTTTACCCAAGAGTTGGTCGAGAATTTCTCGTTGCATCCGTGGGCGAACCTGCCGGTGAAGCTGGAGCTGAGCGTGCGGGATGCGCGCGGACAACAGGGGCTTGCGGAGCCGGTGGTGATGACCCTGCCGGGCCGGCGCTTCTTTGATCCAGTCGCGGCGGCGGTGATCGAACAGCGGCAGGCGCTGCTGTGGAATCGCGACAGCGCGCGCGAGATTGGCCAGATCCTGCGGGCGGTGAGCAACAAGCCGGACGCGGTGTTCCGCAAGGAGGCATTGGCCGACGAGCTGCGCACGCTGTTGCGCCGGATCGAGGATCAGGCCCGGAGCGGGATCACGGACGAGACGCAGGCAGAGCTGGCGCAGGCGATGTGGGATCTGGCGCTGGAGTTCGAGGAGGGCGACCTGGAGGATGCGCGCCAACGGCTGAAACGCGCGCAGGACCGGCTTGAAGAGGCGATGAAGAATGGCGCCTCCGACCAGCAGATTGCCGAGCTGATGCAGGAGCTTCGCGAGGCCACGGACGACTACATGCGGCAGCTGTCGCGGGAGCAGCGTCAGCAGGCCGAGCAGAACCCGGATGGCCAGCAGCCGATGGATCCGAACAATACGATGGAAATGTCGCAGGACGACATCCAGCGGATGATGGACCGGATTCAGGAACTGATGGAAGAAGGCCGGATGGCCGAGGCCATGGAGGCGATGCGCCAGCTTCAGGAGATGCTGGAGAATATGCAGATTACCCAAGGCCAGGGTCAGGGCGGCCAATCCCCGGGCGAGCAGGCGATGGAAGGTCTGTCGGAGACACTGCGCGATCAGCAAGAATTGTCGGATGATTCGTTCCAGGACCTTCAGGAGCAGTTCAACCGCGGCCAGCGGCAGGACGGCCAGCAAGAGGGTCAGCAGCAGGGCCAACAGCAGCAGGGCGAGGGGCAGCAGGGCCAAGGCCAACAGCAAGGTCAGCAACAGGGCCAGGGGCAGCAACCGGGCCAGCAGCCCGGCCAGGGGCAAGGCCAGGCACAGAACGGCCAAGGCCAGCAGTCCCTCGAAGAAGGGCTGGCGGACCGGCAGCGGGCGCTGCGTGACGAGTTGAACCGGCAGCGGCAGAACCTGCCGGGTCAAGGCACGGAGGCCGGGGACGACGCCGCGGAGGCGCTTGGCCGAGCCGAGGGCGCGATGGACGGGGCCGAAGAGGCGCTGCGTGACGGCGATCTCGCGGAAGCGATCGACCGGCAGTCCGAGGCGATGGAAGCGTTGCGCGAGGGGCTGCGCAATCTTGGCGAAGCCATGGCGCAGCAACAGCAGCAGGGTCAGGGTCAGCAGGGCTTTGCCGAAGGCGGTGATCCGCAGCAGCAACGTGATCCGCTCGGCCGTAATCCGGGCAACACCGGACAGACCGGCACCGAAGAGGGCATGTTGCAGGGCGAAGATGTGTATCGTCGCGCGCAGGAGCTTTTGGATCAGTTGCGCGAACGGTCCGGTGAAATGGAGCGCCCGCAGGCGGAGCTGGATTACCTGGAGCGGCTTCTCGACCGGTTCTGACACGCGGGGGGGGATCCTGAATGGAGCGCCTTGCGACCCGTTGCGTATTCGTCGTCGGCCTGTGGCCTTTTCTCCTCGGGCATGGGGGCTTTGCCCCCGTCGCCTGCGGCGACTCCCCCGAGTATTTTGAAAGAGAAGAAGAGCGCGGTTTGGCCTTTGGCGGGCGGTGCCGCGGTTAGGTCGAGGGGTCGATCTTGCCACGCAGGGCTTTGACTTCGCCGCGTTCTTTCTTGGCCTTGATGCGGCGCTTTTTCGAGCCGAGCGTGGGTTTTGTCGGGATGCGGCGTTTGGGTTTGACGGTGGCCTGGCGGATCAGCTCGGCGAGGCGTTCCCGGGCGATGTCGCGATTGCGGGCCTGGCTGCGGGTTTCCTCGACCTGAATGATCAGCGCACCCTCCTTGGTCCAGCGCCGTCCGGCAAGGCGGCGCAGGCGGGCTTTGACCGGGCCGGGCAGGTTCGGGGAGCGCTCGGCCTCGAAGCGCAGTTCGACCGCCGTCGACACCTTGTTGACGTTCTGGCCGCCGGGACCTGAGGAGCGAACAAACTGCTCGGTGAGTTCCCAGTCTTCGATCGTGATGGTGTCTGTGATGCGCATGGGATTGAGGCTTAGACGGAATGGCACAAAAGGCAAATGGTGCGTGGCGATTTGTGCCGCACGAGATGCAAAAAGGGCCGCCTTCTGTGGGCGACCCTTCGAGAATATAGGAGGCGGGGCCGGTTAGGCTGCTCGCCAGATTGGGGAAATTCGCCCCAGGGATTGCCCTAGGTTGCCTTTCCTCGCACTGTTCCGACACCTCTCTCCAATGTTTCTCTGACCACTGGATCACCTCCTTTCAGCTGTTAAAACGCGTGAGGCGCTGGCCGATATGGGGTGTCCCGTATTGCCGCCCTCAAGATGATGGTGGCACGGCTTTTAAAATCCGCAAAGCGTTTTTTTCCTTCAAATGGCAACACCGGGGCGTGTTGCCTTTGAAACGATCACTTTGAACGGCACCAATGCGATCAGCGCGAGGGTCAGTTTGACCAGCCAGTCGGCGAAGGCGAGGCTGACCCAGAGCGGGACAACGGGACCTGCATTCATGAAAGGCACGCCCTCCCAGGCCCAGTTGATCGCACCATCGGCGTTTGCGCCGAAACGGGTGATCGCAGCGGAAAATGCGACGGTGAAGAAGATCGCCGTGTCGAGCGCGGAGCCGATCAGCGTGGAAATCAGCGGTGCGCGCCACCAGCGACCGGCGCGAAAGCGGTCAAAGACAGTGATGTCGGCCATCTGTGCGACAAGAAAGGCCAGGCCCGAGGCCACAGCGATCCGGAGCGGCACGGCGGCGTACTCATAGCCATCCCCCTGCAGCATGATCTGCGATCCGATCAGCGAGCAGATCACGCCGGTGACAAAGCCGGCCAGCACCACCTTGCGGGCGGCGGGAGCGCCGTAGATGCGGTTCATCACATCGGTGACGAGGAAAGCGAGCGGATAGGTGAAGGCACCCCAGGTCAGGAGGCCGTCAAATATCAGGAATTGGACGAGGATGTTCGAGGCGACCACGATGGCGGCCATGGCAAGAATGCCGGGAATATGCGTGCGCGTCATTGTTGGACCCGTTTTAGCAAGGTTGCGGGGACTTGGCCCGGCGGCATGCCGGACGGGCGGGCTTTATCGGGTCTGGGCGTGCCACGCAAGGGGGAGGGCGTGGAGCTGACGCGCGTGCGTCACTCTACGACGCGATATTCCACGACGTTGGTTTTCAGCACAGCGTTGAAATTATCGTCGGAGATCATGGTTAGGCGGATGGCGCCGGAAGGGTCGCGCCAAGTGGCGATGCCTTCGAGATTGTCGTGCTGCCAGAGGCCGGTTTCCAGCAGGGTTTCGTCGGCAGTGATACGGTTCTCCTCGAATGAGAACCGGCGGATGCGGCTGCGGAACCCCCAGCCGGAGAACACCCGTTCGAGCGTGTAGAGCTTTCCGTCCGGACCGAAATCCGCGCCGACCATGAGAAACCCGCCGGATCGCGGCAGATCAAACCGGTGGTGCCACGTGCCGTTCTCCAAACGCCAGACGGGGAAGGGGCGGTTGAGCGCGCCAGAGCGTTCGGGAATGGCGACCAGCCGCCCCTGCGGATCCATGGCCAGTGCCTCAAGGCCGGAGTTGCTCTGCAGGCGCTTGAAGGCTGGGGAGGTGAGCGTTTCGACGGCCTTTCGCGGGCTGTCATAGCCCCAGATCAGGTTCAGCCCTTCGAAGGACACGTAGAGCCGACCGGAAGAAGAGACAGCAAGCCCCTCCGGATCGTAGCGTTCCTTTGGATGCAGCTTGCCCGACGTGTCGCGCAGCATTTCGGGCTTTGTGGCGGTGATGCCGGCAATGCGGCCCGTGTCCGGATCGCGGATGAATTGGCCAAACGTGATTGGCCCACGGTCGGAGACGGCCGTGAAGCGCTGGCCGTCATCGCTGACTTCGATGGCGGAAAACCCGCCGGAGCGGTGTTCGGCCGTGGGCCATTGGAAGCTGCCGAAGTAATCAAGCTGTGCGTCTGCGGCGGCGGCAAGGCCGGGCAGGCACAGCGCGAGCGCAAGAAGCCCGCGGACCGGCATCAATCGTTGCATGGCACAAAGATCACTGTGCGGAGAGCACGGCGGCGCATTGGTTCGGCAGGTCCGCCATTGTCAACTCGCGGCGCGGCTTGGGCGGCGGCGCGTTTGGATCCGGCGGGGGCGGGTTGAGGATATTCCTCACCCACTGCTCTGCATCGGCGCAGCCATCGCCCGCAGGCGGCGGGCTTTGGTCGACACAGCTTTTGTCGCCTTTCGGACAGTTCAGACGAACGTGGAAATGATAGTGGTGGCCCCACCAGGGGCGAATTTTGCGCAGCCAGGCGCGGTCGCCCTTCTCATCCTTGCACATTTGCACCTTGGCGCCTGGAAAAACGAAGATGCGCGCGACCCGGGGGTCGGAGGCGGCGGCCTTGAGAATTTCGTGGTGGGCGCGGGTCCAGTTGTTGTTGGTATAGGCGCCGGAGGAGCGCCGCATGGAAATCGACGAAATGTTCTCGCGCTGCGCGGCCGTAAGGGTGAGGTCGTCGGCGGGCAGCATCCAGATATCGGCATCAAGCCCGGTCTGATGGCTGCGGTGGCCGGTGAGCATCGGTCCGCCGCGCGGCTGGCTCATATCGCCGACATAAAGACCGTTCCAACCGGGTTGCCCGGCGGCCTTGCGGCTCAGGTCCTGGATATAGTCGATCAGTTCCGGTTGTCCCCAGTTGCGATTGCGCGACAGGCGCATGGCCTGCCATGTGGGGCCGGTTTCCGGCAATTGTACCGCTCCGGCCTGACAGCCCTTGGCATAGGAACCGATGGAATGTGGCGATTGCGGCGAGCCTGTGGATTTGGCCCCGAAGAGTTGCTTGGCCTGTTTGGAGGACAGCACCGGGTCAAGCTTGACCGTTGCCATGCGCTCGCCGGAAATGTCGCGACCACCGCCACCGGAGCAGGCGGCCAGGGTTGCGATTAGAAAAGCTGAAAGGACTGCGCGTCTCATGCGGATCGTTCTCCGTCTGGTTGCACCCAGCGTAGCAGAAAAAGCCCGATCAGGAAAAGGAAGATCACCGGCAGAAATGCAAGTTGGTTGGAATTCGTGAGAATGCCGAAAACGGTGATCAAAGCAGGAGCAAGAAAGGCAGTGGCCTTGCCCGCGAAGGCAAAGAGGCCAAAGGCCTCGCCCGGGTGTTCGGGGTCCGTGTGGCGGACCATCATGGAGCGCGAGGCGCTGTAGAGCGCGCCGCCCGCGCCACCGATGGCCGCGCCGCAGAGATAGAAGAGAATGTCGGGAACGGCGGACCCTTCGGCCAGCGGAATGCCGAAGACATGCTCGCGCGACATGCCGACGATGATGCTGCCGACGCCGATAAGGACCCAGATGCAGGCCTTGATCACCGGGCGGGGGCCGAACTTATGGTCGGCAATGCCGCCGATCCAGCTGATTATGGCGGCAGCGATGGCGGCGATGATGCCAAAGACGCCGATCTGGATGGTCTGCCAGTCGAGCACCTGCCGGGCATAAATGCCGCCGTAGGCATAGAGCGCGGTGAGCGCGTCGCGATAGAACAGCGAGGACAGCAGGAAGGCGCGGGTGGATGGCTTCTTGCCGACACGGCAAATGGAAATCCAGAGGTCGGCCAGAACGGCATTGAAGCTCGGGCGTTGGCGTTTGATCGCCGGATTGTCGCGACTCCACAGGATGAACGGGATCAGGAAGACGGCGAACCAGAGCGCGATGAACGGTCCGACAAAGCGCGTGCCTTCGCGGGTTTCAGGATCGAGGCCGAACGCCGGGGCGAGGTCGATCAGGGTCTTGCCGGTCTCGTTCTCGGCAAAGAACAGCAGCATGAGAAACAGCGAGACCACGCCGCCCCAGTAGCCAAAGGCCGTGGCGGTTCCGGATATGCGCCCTACCTCGTCGTTTGTGCCAAGGTCTGGCAGGAAGGCGTTATTGAGGTTGAAGGCCATTTCCGAGAAGACAAAGCCGGTCCAGAAGGCGGCCAGCATGAGCATGAGGTTGCCGCCGTCCGGGGTCAGGTTCCACAGCATCGCGGCGCAAACGATGGCGAGCAGAGAAAACAGGAGGATCCAGGGGCGTTTGCGCCCCGCCGCATCGGCCCAGGCGCCGAGGAAAGGCGCGGTGAAGGCGATAACAAGCCCGCCGATGGTCTGGGCCGATGACCACATGGTCTGGGCGTCGACCTTGGCATCGGCGAGATCAGCGCCCTGAGCGACAAGCGCATCGGTGGCGACGGCGGCGAAATAAGGGGCGAAAATGAATGTCAGCCCGAGGGTGGCATAGGGCTGCTGCGCCCAGTCGAAGAACATCCAGCCCCAGATGCGTTTTCGGTTCGGTAAAGTCGCCATGAATGCCCCCATCTGTCCGGGGGGATATGACAGCGCGGCGCAGGAAAGGGCAAGCCCTGCGCGCCGCTTGGCGTATCGGTCGGGGGTGTGCGGCGTGTTGAACAGGGGCTTGTCCGTCCGAGGGGCCTGCTGTGTCGACGTCTTCAGGCAAAAGGCCCCGGACCATCTCCGGGGCGCTTTGGTTTCAAATCGCTGTCAAGAACAGGGGTCCCTGTCGGTGCCGGGTTATTTGATCCCGTACCGCTTTTCGTCGATCTTGTCGCCGACGCGGGCCAGCGCCGGGTCCACCCTGCGCGCCCAGAAGCGATTCCAGCGCACGCGGATCGCCCAGAACAGGGCAAAGAGGGTCACCAGGATGATGATGTTCAGCCAAGGGATAATGCGCACGTCGGGCGTGTCCACCGGGCGCACCGAAATGGCGTTGGGGAAAATTGTCATGAATTCGTTGCGCCAGCCGTAGTGTTTGATCACCGCCCACTGCGGGTTGTCGGCGGTCGAGCGCAGATCGGCGGCCTCCGCCTGCAGGTTCGAGGTGTCGAACTTGAAGTACGGCGGCCAGCCCCAGCCGGTGTCCTCGTTGCGGTAGACCATGACGTCGCCGTCTTCCTGCCGGGTCTGGATGAAAAAGACATCGCGGTTTGGCACGGTGCCATCGGTGCCCACGTCCGCCTGCGCCCAGAACCATCTGTTCTCGCCCGGATCAATGCGTTTTTCATAGGTGTCGGTGATGCGCGCAATGTCATGCTGCGGCAGCGTGTAGTGCAGGAAGGCTGCGACCAGCAGCCAGAAGGTCGCGATGAAGACCCATTTCACATAGACCATTCCGGCCCCCTTAGTGGAAGTTCGTCAGATAGATGATAGTGCCGATCACGAGGATTGGAACCACGTAGACCCCAAGGATCAGCTTGCGACGCAGCGATCCATCATAATCGCGCAGCCCGTCTTCGACATAGGTGTCCCGATCGCCTTCGCGGCCCTCATCGTTCCATTCGTTGATCAGCCGGGCGCGGCGCACACGGCGCGACCAGATGGACAGGGCCACGTAGACCACCGTCAAGGCCGCGAAGCCGACCACCAGAAGCTGAATAAGCGCGAACATGTGAGCCTGATCCCTTTGCTATCCCCTGACGGGTTGCGGGGTGAAAATCAAGGGCTTCGCGAGGATCACCAGATGTTGTGCCGCCAGCGGCGCGGCGCGGTGGCAACGGTGATGCCGACCATGGGCACCCACAGCAAGGCGGACTGCAGCCCCACGCCGGTCATGTGACGCACGCCGCCGGCCTCGCCGAACACGGCGTCCAACGGCGCGCCGCGCCAGTGGTAGATCAGCATGAAGAGCACAGTGGCGAGTGCCCAGAGAATGAAGAAGGAGATAATGGCGTTGAGAGCGAGACCAAACACGGTCTCCGGCGTGAGCCGTTCCAGGGCGCGCGACACCAGCACAGCGGTCAGCATCAACAGGGCGGCGGGTATGGCGAGGCTGATCAGCATGGTTCCAGATTGCCGGGTTTTCAGACTGCGTCAACAACCATGAGGCGCTGGACATGGGGTTGTCGGGAATTCCCCACTTGCTTCTGACACGGGCCTTCGCACAGGGTGCAATCATCAAAATGAAAGGAGATTTCATGACCCGCATTATAGCCCTCATCGCAGCCCTTGGCGCGGCCTCCCCAATCCTGGCGGATGAGGTGACCGATACGTTGAAATCGGCCATGACCGCCTATGAAGAGGGGGACATTCAATACGCGCTCGATGAGCTCGAATTCGCCAAGCAAGCGCTCCTGCGGATGAAAACCGACAGCCTGGGCGCCTTCCTGCCGAAGGCTCCTGACGGATGGAGCGTCGAGGTGAATTCGGACATGAACACGGGCCTCGCCATGATGGGCGGCGGTGTCGGTGCCGAGGCCAACTACACCGGTCCGGATGGTCAGGATATCAAACTGACCTTGATGGCGGACAATCCGATGGTGGCGTCGATGAGCGCGATGGTGACGAACGCCGCCGCCATGGGCATGAAGGTCGAACGCATCGGGCGTCAGCGCTTTGCCGTGCAGGATGGACAAATCCTGGGTCTGATCGGTAATCGCGTTCTGGTCCAGACGGAAGGTGAGATCGAAATGGCCAAGACCTTGCTCGAGACCATGGATTTCGCGGGTCTGGCCAACTTCGGCCTCTGAGGCGACAGCGAAAGACCGTCGCGGGCCGATCAGGCCCGCGAACCCCCGCAACCGGCGTGGATGCGGCGTCACGGCGGCGGGCAGGAGCCGAGGCAGCCTGAAAAAGCGGTGCCTCGCGCCCGGCTTATTTGTTTCTGATACCGAAGTAAGGGGCGGGGCCGCGCACAAAAGTCAAACTTGTCATTCCCGGCAAAGGGCGGAGCCCGCCAACGCAGGCAGGCTCTCCTCTTTTGTCAGCCGACCACGTTGAACCCCGGCCCGTAGGGGTAGCCCGTGATGTTTTCGTTGCCTTCCTTGGTGATGACAAGGATGTCGTGCTCGCGATAGCCGCCTGCGCCGGGGTGGCCCTCCGGAATGGTCAGCATGGGCTCCATGGAGATCACCATGCCGGGCTCAAGCACGGTGTCGATGTCTTCGCGCAACTCAAGTCCTGCCTCGCGGCCATAATAATGCGACAGCACGCCGAAGGAATGTCCGTACCCAAACGTGCGATATTGCAGCAGGTCGCGCTCCGCAAAGAAGGCGTTGATCTGTTCGGTCACGGCGGCGCAGGAGACACCGGGTTTCAGCAGGCTCATGCCATACTCATGGGCGGCGACGTTGGCCTCCCAGATCTTCAGGGAGGCCGTGTCGACCTCTCCGACAAAAAGCGTGCGTTCCAGCGCGGTGTAATAGCCTGAAATCATCGGGAAGGTGTTCAGAGACAGGATGTCACCGCGCCGCAGTTGCCGGGCCGTGACAGGGTTGTGGGCGCCGTCGGTGTTGATGCCGGACTGGAACCAGACCCAGGTGTCGCGATATTCGGCATCGGGGAAACGGCTGGCAATTTCCCGCTCCATGGCATCGCGGCCCGCCATGGCGATATCAATCTCGCGCGCACCTTCCCGGATCGCATCGCGAATGGCATAGCCGCCGATATCGGCAACCTGGGCCCCATGCCGGATAAGGGCGATTTCCGCAGGGGATTTATGCATCCGCTGCCGCATTGTGACAGGCGCGATGTCAAGCGTAACAGAGGGCTTCAGAAAGTCCTCCAGCAGGTCGCGTTGCGTCAGGGTCAGATGATCGGCCTCGAAGCCGATGGCCTTGCCCGTGCCGATGACCGAGGCAATGGCCCGCCAGTAGTTGTTCCGCTGCCAATCGGTGTAGGTGATGTTGTCACCATGACTGCGCCGCCACGGCTGTGCCGCGTCGATCCCGGCGGAGATGGTAACACTGTCGGTTTCGGTGACGACAAGCCCGTAGGGACGACCGAAGCTGCAATAGAGAAAGCCCGAATAATAGGCAATATTGTGCATCGAGGTGAAGACGCAGGCGGCGACACCGGCGTCCTCCATGGCCGCACGCAACCCGGCAAGACGTGCGTCATATTCCTCGGAGGCAAAGGGCAAGGTTTTCTGCCCTTGGTGAAAGCGGTACTGTTGGGGACGTTCCATGGTTATGAACCCTCCTTTCGCGACGGACCCGGCCCGCCGCGTGGCAAAGCAAGGTCCCGGCGTGCAGGACGGAAGCGGGCTTGAAAACATGACGACGCCATCGTCAGCCCATGACAGCAGATAGCGCTGGCCCGGGCGTTTTGGCAAGAGCTCTTTGGACGGCGCACTCTGTGTGTGCCAGCTTTCCGTCCCAAAGCGCATCGCTGTCGTAGGGCGGGGTTTTACCCCGCATCCCCGGCCGGTTTGAGCCAAAGCTTGTACTGCAGGCGCGCCCCGTTCTTGCGGGCCAACTGGATCTTGCGGCGCAGCAGGTCCATGGCGCGTGAGGGATCTTCATGGTCGAGCCAGTTTTCGCCCGGATGATCGGCACCGACGATTTCCCATCCGATGTCGGAGACGGGCTCGCGGAACTGCGGTGTCACGGCCTCCATCAGGGCGACACCTTCGTGCGTGACCAGCGCATGACGCGCAAGGGCCTCCGCTTCATGCGCCCAGAGCCATGGCGAGCCATCGCCGGTCCGAGCCTGTGCGGCCCACGCGTCGAGCACATCGCGCGGCAGCAGCGGTTCCGGTGCAAGAAAATCGTCACTCAAAGCGGCCATCCTCCGGCTTTCAGCGCGGCGCGGATGCGGGCTGGCGCATCGGGGCGGCTGTCGTCGATGGCCATATCTCGGAAGAACCACCAAAGAAAGGCGGCGTAGTCGGGGCGCATCTCCGGCGCGCGGGAAATTGCCTCCTGCAGACCGAGATCCGCGACGTTGGCGGCGATGTGGTGAAAGTCGATCCGGCCAAAGAGCACGGCGGGTTTTTCCAGAAAAAATCCACGCAGCGCGACGGATGAGTTCATCGTCGCCACATAGTCGCAGGCAGGCAGCAGGCGTTCCGTTTCGCCGGTGCCATAGCTGAAGCGGGAAGACGTCGCGAGCCGGTCCAGCGCCGCGATCTCCTGCGGGCCATAGCGTTCCTTGGGGTGCAGCGTTGCATGAACTCGACGTTTCGGCTCGTTGTGCAGCAGCGCCTCCAGCATCTGGATGGGCGTGCAGGTCTGAAAGCTGCGCCGTTCGAGCAGGCGTCCCTGCAATGCCGCAAGCACAAAGCCATCCCGCGTGGGCCGGGCGAGGCCTGCGAGGTGCCTGTGGCGCATGTTTGCGACAAAGCGCTGGGCTTTGTGGGGTTGGATCGTGGCCGGATTGAAGCGCGCTTTGGCCACCGGCCAGTTCCACCGCTCCGCAACCCGTTCGATATGCCAGAACGGCGGGAAATACGTCCGCCGGAACGTCAGCCCGTTCGCGTTGGGCGGAGCGATCATCCGCACGAGGCTGTAACCGGAGCGGCCCCGCGCCTCGCGCAGTTCCTCGGGCGTGTCGCCGCGCAGGTAAACCTCCCAGCCCTCGCTGCGCAGCAAGGTGACGAGAGTCGTCAGAAACCCGCGCCGCCCGGCTTCCACCCGGCGGCGCAGGTCGGGATAGAGATAGAGCCGGGCGATGCGCGGCTCCGTCATGTCAGACACTCATGCAGAGGTATTTCATTTCGAGGTAGTCCTCGATGCCGTGACGGCTGCCTTCGCGGCCAAGGCCGGACTGTTTCACACCGCCAAAGGGCGCGACCTCGGTCGATATGATGCCTGTGTTGATGCCGACGATGCCATACTCCAGCGCTTCTGCGACCTTGTACACTCGGCTCAGGTCCTTGGCATAGAAGTAGGAGGCGAGGCCAAAGATGGTGTCATTGGCCATCTCGATCACCTCGTCCTCGTTCTCGAACTTGAACAGCGGCGCGAGCGGGCCGAAGGTTTCCTCGGTGGCAAAGGTCATGTCCTGCGTCGCGCCTGTGACGATGGTCGGGGGCAGGAAATGCCCGGCGCGGTCCATGGGCGTGCCGCCACCGAGGATGACCTTGCCGCCCTTGGACGTGGCATCGGCGACGTGTTCCTGCACCTTGTCGATCGCGTCCGCGTTGATCAGCGGGCCAAGGTCCGTCCCGTCCTCAAGCCCGTCGCCGACTTTCATCTCGCTCACCCGCTTGGCCAGCTTTTCGGCAAAGATGTCATAGACGCCGGCCTGCACGTAAATGCGGTTGGCGCAAACGCAGGTCTGGCCGTTGTTGCGGAACTTGCACAGGATCGCGCCCTCGACGGCGGCGTCCAGATCGGCGTCGTCAAAGACGATGAAGGGCGCATTGCCGCCCAGCTCCATGGAGCATTTCATCACCTGATCGGCGGCCTGTTTGAGCAGGATGCGGCCCACTTCGGTGGAGCCGGTGAAGGTTAGCTTGCGCACCTTGGGGTTCTCGCAGAATTCCTTGCCCACTTCGGAAGACGAGGAGGAGCAGACCACGTTGAAGACCCCCGCGGGAATGCCCGCACGCTCGGCCAGAACGGCCATTGCCGTTGCCGAGAGCGGCGTTTCCTTGGCCGGGCGCGCGACGAAGGCGCAGCCTGCGGCAAGGGCGGGCGCGGCCTTGCGGGCGATCATGGCGTTGGGGAAATTCCACGGTGTGATGGAGGCCGCAACGCCGATGGGCTGCTTGATCACGGTAATGCGCTTGTCGCGCTGGTGGCCGGGGATCGTCTCTCCGTAGACGCGCTTGGCCTCTTCACCAAAGAACTCCACGAAGGACGCACCATAGGCGACTTCGCCCTTGGCCTCGGCCAGCGGCTTGCCCTGTTCGGCGGTCATGATGATGCCGAGATCGTCCTGATTGTCCATCATCAGATCGAACCATTTGCGCATCACGGCGGCGCGCTCCTTGCCGGTCCATTTGGCCCAGTCCTTCTGGGCGGTGTAGGCGGCGTCGATGGCGCGGGCCACCTGTTCGCGGGAGAGGTCGGTCATCTGGGCGATGACATCGCCGCGCGCGGGGTTGGTCACGTCGAAGGTTTGCGCGCCTTCGATCCATTCGCCGTTCACGTAGGAACGCGGCTCCAGAAGGCTCGGGTCCTTGAGGAGGCTTTTGAGGTCTGTTGCCTGATCGAGCATTGGATTTTCCCTGAGTCTGACATAAGTGGATGCCCGCCGATGCGGTCTTGGCAAAAGGCAGAGCATTTGCTGAGATGAAAGTATAGAGCTTCCGGAGGGAATTTCATGGAGCTGGACGACGCATACGCCAATGCCCCCTATATCGAGGGTGCCGCGGACTACCCGCCCCGCTGGGCCGAGGCCGCCGATGCATTTCGAAAACGGATGTCGGTTCTGGGCAAGGCGCGGCTTGGCGTGATGTACGGGCACGGCACGCGGCAGGCGATGGATCTGTTCCTGCCGGATGGGACGCCGAAGGGGTTGCTGGTGTTTGTGCACGGCGGCTACTGGATGAAGTTCGACCGCTCCGATTGGTCTCATCTGGCAACGGGGCCGCTGGCGCAGGGGTGGGCGGTGGCGATGCCGTCCTATGATCTGTGCCCGCGGGTGCGGATCTCCGATATCACCCGGCAGATCGCGAATGCCGTAAGCGTTGTGGCGCGTGAAATCGACGGGCCGGTGCGGCTGGCCGGGCATTCGGCGGGCGGCCATCTTGTGGCGCGGATGGCGGAGCCGGGCGTTCTGCCGGATGCGGTGCGCAGCCGGATCGCGCGGGTCATGCCGATCTCGCCGGTGGCGGATCTGCGGCCCCTGATGAAGACCTCGATGAACCGGGATCTGAAGATCGACGAAGCAGAGGCCGAGGCCGAAAGCCCGTTGCTGCATGAAGCACCGGGGGTGCCGGTGACGGTTTGGGTCGGCGCGGATGAGCGGCCGGCCTTTGTAGAACAGGCCGAGGGGCTGGGGCAGGCTTGGGGCTGTGAGTGCGTCGTGCAGCCAGGCAAGCATCACTTCGACATCATCGACGCGCTGGCCGAACCGGAAAGCGATATGGCGGCGAGGCTTTTGGGTTGACGGTTTCGCCGGGCTTGCGCCCGGCGACCGAAGACGCGCCCTGACGGGCGCGGCGGGGGCTCTGCCCCCGGACCCCCGAGGGTATTTTGAGACCAAAGAAACGCGGGCGCGCGTCTGCCTCGGCGTGGCGTGGCCGGTGTCTAGACGCGTTCGATGGCCAGTGCGATGCCCTGGCCGCCGCCGATGCACATTGTGATCAGCGCGCGTTTGCCGCCCGTGCGTTCCAGCTCGTAAAGTGCCTTGACCGTGATGATCGCACCGGTCGCGCCGACCGGGTGGCCAAGCGCGATGGCGCCGCCATTGGGGTTCACCCGTGCAGGATCGAGGCCGAGCTCTTTGCTTACCGCGAGCGCCTGCGCCGCGAAGGCCTCGTTGCTTTCGATCACGTCGAAATCCGCGCCGCTGAGGCCGGTCCGTTCGAACAGGGCGCGGCAGGCAGGCACCGGGCCGATGCCCATGACCTCCGGACGCACACCCGCGTGGGCATAGCCAAGGATACGGGCGCGCGGTTTCAACCCTGCGCGCTCGGCTGCCGAGGCGCGGGCAAGGACCAGCGCAGCGGCCCCATCGTTGATCCCCGAAGCGTTGCCCGCCGTTACGCTGCCATCCTTCTGGAAAGCGGGGCGCAGACCGGCGAGGGCCTCCGCGGTGGTGGCCTTGGGGTGCTCATCAGTGTCGAAGGCGACCATTTCGCGTTTGCGCCGCACGTCGACCGGGACGATCTGCTCGGCGAAACGTCCTTCGGCAATGGCCTTGGCGGCGCGTTGCTGGCTTTCGAGGGCAAAGGCGTCCTGTGCGGCGCGGCTGATGTCATGCTCGCCCGCGACATTCTCGGCGGTGATGCCCATGTGGCCCGTGCCGAACGGACAGTTGAGCGCGCCGAGCATCATGTCGAGCGTGCGCACGTCGCCCATCTTCGCGCCCCACCGCTGATCGGGGATGATGAACGGGCTGCGCGACATGTTTTCGGCACCGCCGACAAGCGCGAAATCCGCGTCGTCCAGCATCAGCGACTGCGTGCCGGACACGATCGCCTGAGCGCCGGAGCCGCACAGGCGGTTGACGTTCATCGCCGGTGTGCTGTCCGGAATGCCCGCCTGCATGGCGGCCACGCGGCTCAGGTACATGTCCTTGGGCTCCGTATTGATGACGGTGCCAAAGACCACATGGCCGATCTGGCCGGCTTCGACCCCGGCACGGTCCAACGCTGCCCTGGCGACGATGGCGCCGAGTTCGGTGGGCGGTGTGCCAGCCAGCGCGCCGCCAAAAGTGCCGATGGCGGTGCGCGCGCCGCTGAGAATGAAGATGTCTTCGCTCATGATTTCCTCCCTCAGGAATGCTGTGGGCACTATGAAAGCCCAGTTCCGACTTGTCAGCCTGAACGTTCCGTCATGGTTTTGCGCATTCTGTGTTAGGCTGATCTGACAGGATGCACAGGGAGAGACAAAATGGGTGCGACACTTCAGGTTATTTACCCGGCAACCGAGGGCAGCCGGTTCGACATGGACTATTACACCGAAACGCATTTGCCGATGGTCGGCACACATTGGGGGCCATTGATCGCAAGCACTCTTGTGACCAGGGGCCTTTCTGGTGGGCCGGACGTGCCTGCCGGGTTTCACGTCATCGCGAGCATAGTCTTCAAGGATGCCGATGCGCTGAAAACGGCGCTTGAGACAGGCGGGCCGCTGATCGAGGACATCGCGAATTTCACGGATTGTCCGGTGCAGATGCTGATTGGTGAAGCGATCGGATAACGGCGAGGGACGCCCGCGAGGCGCCTGTGGCCTCGCTTGACACCGCGTCGTCCCCGGAGCAGCGTGATGACATGATCCTGCCCTCCGTCATTGATGCGATTGGCGGCACGCCGCTTGTCGATCTGTCCCGGGTGGTTGCGCATCTCGGGCTGGAGGGGCGCATTCTGGCCAAGCTGGATTACCTCATGCCCGGCTTCTCCAAGAAGGATCGCGCCGCGCGGGGCATCATCGAGGCTGCGCAGGCGGATGGATCGCTGTTGCCGGGGCAGACGGTGGTCGAATTGACCTCTGGCAACATGGGGACCGGACTTGCCATTGTCTGCGGCGTACTTGGGCATCCTTTTGTGGCGGTCATGAGCGCCGGAAATTCGGTTGAGCGCGCACGTATGATGCGGGCGCTTGGCGCCGAGGTCGTGATCGTGCCGCAGAACCCGGGTGGCACGCCGGGGCAGGTCTCCGGTGCCGATCTGGCGTGTGTGGAGGCGGCGGCTCAGCGGATCACGGCGGAGCGCGGGGCCTTTCGCGCAGATCAATTCGCCCATGCGGCCAATCCGGCGGCGCATGAAACCGGCACGGGGCCGGAAATCTGGGATCAGTCCGACGGTGTGGTCACCGCCTTTTGCGACTTTGCGGGGTCGGGCGGCACGCTCGGTGGGGCGGCGCGGTTTTTTGCGCGGCATGGGGTGCGCTGCTATGCGGTTGAGCCGGAGGGCGCAGAGGTGATCGCCGGCGGGCGGAGCGACCGGCCCGATCATCCGATTCAGGGGGGCGGCTACATGATGGCGGATCTCGACCATCTGCGTGGCGCGCCCTTGGCGGGACATGTGACAGTCAGCGGGGCGCAGGCCCGCCTGCATGCGCGCCTTCTAGCACAATGCGAAGGGATTTTCGGGGGCTATTCGTCCGGGGCAAATCTTTTTGCCGCCGCCGCGCTGTTGCGTGAGAGAGAGCGCGGCGGCTGCGTGGCAATCGTTATCTGTGACAGCGGGTTGAAGTACCTGTCCACCGACTTGTGGGACGACTGACAGGGCCGCATAGGGTCGTTACCGCGGGATGCTCCGGGCGCTGATCGGTTGCCGGGGCGTTGGACCGGTCCGGCGCGGCCGAAACTTTGCGACCAGCCGCATCAGAAGGGGTGTCGGGGCCGTGTACGGCCCCGTACCGCGATTTGGAACGTGCGGTTCCGTGCCCATATCGCGATATCGCAGGACGGGGTCATTCCATGTCTTGGGTTTGTGAGCATCGAAGTCTGACATGGCCGCACTTTGCCGCGCACCACTTACCAAACACTTAATGAATCCAGTCAGTCCACAGCTTTTTGCGAGCGGGCGGCGCCTTTGTCCGGGATCGGCGTGTCTTCTGTGCCGCCGAGCATTCGAACCTCGCGCTGCGGGAACGGAATCGCGATGTCATTGGCCTGAAACGCATCCCAGAGCGCAAGGTAGACATTACCACGGATATTGGTCAGGCCCCCGGTGGGGTCACTGATCCAGAAGCGCAGGATGTAGTCCACAGAGCTGTCGCCAAATCCGACGATGTGACAGACGGGCGGCTTGAAGCTGAGCACTCGGTCCACGCTTTTTGCGGCCTCGATGGCGATCTTGCGGACCTTGTGCGGATCATCGCCATAGGCCGTGCCGAAATAGATGTCGAGCCGGACGAATTCATTGGAATGGGACCAGTTCACCACCTGCCCGGTGATCAGATCCTCGTTCGGGATCAGGTATTCCTTGCCGTCGCGGGTGACGACAGAGACGTAGCGAGCGCCAAGGCTCTGAATCCAGCCAAAGGTCTCGCCAAGGCTGATCACGTCGCCCGGTTTGATGGATTTGTCGAGCAGGATGATGATGCCGGAGACAAGGTTTGACACCACCTTCTGCAGGCCGAAGCCAAGGCCGACGCCGATGGCACCGGAGAGGACGGCGAGGCCGGTGAGGTCGACGCCGACGAGTTTAAGCCCGATGAAGAAGGCGCTGCCGAAGAGCACGACCTGAAGGAACTTGATCGCCAGCACCTGCATCGAGGGGCTGATGTCCTTGTTTCTGCGAATGCTGGCCGCGCTGGAGCTGGCAACGATGCGCGCCACGGTGATCAGCAACCCAAGCAGCACCACGGCCTTTATCATGATCCAGAGGGAAAGGCGGGACTCGCCGATAGTGACGGCGATCGAATCGAAAACCGCCTGGGTTTCGTCGGTGACGCCCAGAATCGACAGCGTAACCCAGGTCCAGGCCCCGTAGCGGACAAGCCCGCGCACAAAGGCATTGGAGATCAGGCGTGTGGCAAAGGCGATGAACAGCCACGCGGTGGCGAGATTGGCAGCAATGGCCAGAAGATACGACCGCGAGGGCCAGGTGATCTCCCGCATCAGCCAGACGATCAGCCAGATGCCGAACACGAAGAGGATCATACGCAAGCGGCGCTGCACGATCAGGCCAATGCGCAATTGCCACTTTGACCATCCTTCGCGCGCGCGCAGCCAATCGCCGACTTTCGGTCTCAGCCAGAGCGCGGCGAGATGGACGCAGGCGAAGAGGGCGAGAATGATGACAAGTTGGTAGCCGATCCACGGGCGGAACAGGCTGCCGACAACGGCTTCACCCTGATCGATCAGGCTTCCGACCTGTGCCTGCAGCGGGCCGAGGGCCTGTTCGAGTGATGTCTGGTCTGGTTCCATGCCCGCTCCGTTTTCTGGGATGGTACACCGGAGAGACCATTGGGCAAGCGTCCCGAGGCCTGCGGGCGTCCGCTGTCATTGTATTGAAACGGATGGGGCGGTGATGGCCTGGCCTTGTTCGGCGTGCACGGTCAGCGCCGCGACGCCCAGCACCGCGATAAGGATCACGTTCACGATGTTGAGGGGGCTGCGCATGTGTATACCCATTGGCCCGGTTGACAGATGGGACAAAAGAAGGCTTCCGAAGCGCCTTTTCAAGAGGACAAAACCGCCGCACCCCTCTGCCAGAAGGTCGCAGGGGGCGGCGCTTGGGGCGATGCAGTGGTCAATTAAGAAAATTGCCTCCCTCGAAACTATCCGGCTTCCAAAATAATTAATGCCGTGCAAAAAAATGAAGGTTCTTATCCCGAGACTACTCCAAAAAACTGTCGTTCACTGATATTCAAGAAAGTTGACTACATGGTTCGTTCTCTCTCTCTCGTCGCGGCCCTTCTCATTGCCTGCGTCAGCACCCAATCCTCCGCCGCAACTCTGGTCACCGATGGCGGTGGCTTTCTGACCGGCGCGAACGGCGTTGCCTTCAACGGTGTCAGTTACGACGTTTCCTTCCTCGACCTGAACTGCACGGTGGACAGCTGCGCGACACCCTTCTCGAACACTGGTACCGCTCCCACCACGCTGACCCTGTTTGCCCAGGCATTGCTGGATCAGGTCTTTGCGGCCGGAAGCTTCTTCGATTTGAACACCCAACTGATCCGTGGGTGTGAAGGTACCACCTCCCAATGCCAGATTCATATGGGGGGAAGCACCACCCTAAGCGGTGTTCGGGCGACCGTCATCGAGGGCGCTGTGACGAATGTGGTGTCTAACGTCAGCGCAATTAATATGAATACAATTCCTTTGAACTATATGACGATCGCGCGCGTCGATCTTTCCGCGGCGTCCGCAGTGCCGCTGCCCGCATCCTTGCCGCTGCTGGCCGGTGGCCTCGGCCTCATTGCCGCGCTGCGCCGTCGCCGCAAGGCCTGAGCGCATCGGCCATTTGGACCGAAAGGCCGTCCGGTTTGGGCGGCCTTTTTTGATTCGGCTATCGGAAGTTGATTGCCCTGCGCGGATTGCAATTCCAAATCGGCACGATTTCGATGATGGCGCTGAATTTCGATCGGGAATGTCGTTTTTTCTACGCCTCAAACATATTCCTGCTAAGTTTAGTTATCCTTTCCGCCAGGCGTTCGGTTCCGGATCGGCTCGAAGATTAACGATGATTTGACCCCGAAAGACCAAACCATGCTCCGATTGCTCTCCCTGCTCGCCGCGCTGACCTTTTCCGGCCTCGCCACACAGACTTCTGCCGCCACAGCGGTCACGAACGGGAGTGGAGCGCTGATCGGCGCGACCGGGGTCGAATACAATGGCAAGTTTTATGACGTCTCGCTTGAGTCAGGAAGCTGCATCGATGTCTTCGGCAGCTGTGCGGTGGGAGATACATTCCTGTCATTCGACGATGTTACGTCTTACCAGTTTGTGGGCGATTTCATCACTCAGGTTATTGCCGGCACTGTTTTCGATGCTGACCCATTCCTGATCTCCGGCTGCAGCTCAACATCGTGTTCGTATTTTTTGCCTTACAGGGTATCGGATCAGGGCAAAGGAAACTTCGCCGTCGACGCTTCGCGTTGGAACATCCGGGCACCCGCCGTGAGCTCGGACAGTGCGAGCTATGGTAGGTATGCGGGCACGCCAAGTTCGACCAATTTGTACATGGTGGCGAGCTATGCCAGCACCGCCGAGGTGCCGCTGCCCGCTTCGTTGCCGCTCTTGGCCGGTGGGCTCGGCCTGATCGCTGCGCTGCGCCGTCGTCGCCGCAAGGCCTGAGCGAACCGCGGCGATCAGACGCGAAGGCCGCCGGATCCTGGCGGCCTTTTGTGTTTCTGGGCCGACGCGAAGCATACCCTTGATAGACTCAGTCAAAGGGCGTATCTGCGAGGCTATGAGCAAGATCATCAATCTCGGCGACCGCGCCCGCCTGCGCGAACGCTTTTACGGTGCGACGCACACCGTGCTTGCCCGCCTATAAGGCGCGCGGACGTGCCTGCACGTCTCTGTCACCTGCCTTATTGCCAGCTTTACATCACAAAACGGGAGTGGACCGATGTCCCCCAAGACGCTCTATGACAAGATCTGGGATGCGCATGTCGTATCCGAAGACGCGGACGGCACCTGCCTCCTTTATATCGACCGCCATCTGGTCCACGAAGTGACCAGCCCTCAGGCTTTCGAAGGTCTGCGTATGGCGAACCGCAAGGTGCGCGCGCCGGATAAGACCATTGCTGTTCCGGATCACAACGTGCCGACCACGGCAGGCCGCGAAGATCCCAAGAACATGACCGAAGATTCGGCGATTCAGGTCGCCGCGCTCGACAAGAACGCCAAGGACTTCGGCATTCATTATTACCCGGTGTCCGACGTGCGTCAGGGCATCGTGCACATCGTTGGCCCGGAGCAGGGCTGGACCTTGCCGGGCATGACGGTCGTCTGCGGCGACTCGCATACCGCGACCCACGGCGCATTCGGCGCTCTGGCGCATGGCATCGGCACGTCGGAGGTGGAGCATGTGCTCGCCACGCAGACGTTGATCCAGAAGAAGTCCAAGAACATGAAGGTCGAAATCACCGGCAAGCTGCGTCCGGGTGTGACCGCCAAGGACATCACCCTCGCCGTGATCGGCGAGACCGGCACCGCCGGTGGCACTGGCTATGTCATCGAATATTGCGGTGAAGCGATCCGCGATCTGTCGATGGAAGGCCGGATGACGGTCTGCAACATGGCCATCGAAGGCGGCGCGCGCGCCGGCCTGATCGCGCCGGATGAAAAGACATTCGAGTATGTCAAAGGCCGCCCGCACGCGCCCAAGGCAGGCCAGTGGGAAGCCGCCATGGATTGGTGGAAGACCCTCTTCACCGACGAAGGCGCACGTTTCGACAAGATCGTCACGCTCAAGGGCGAAGAGATCGAGCCGGTCGTGACCTGGGGCACCTCGCCCGAGGACGTGCTGCCGATTTCCGCCGTGGTTCCCGCGCCGGAAGACTTCAAGGGTGGCAAGGTCGAGGCCGCCAAGCGCGCGATTGAATACATGGGCCTTACCCCGGGCCAGAAGCTGACCGACATCGAGATCGACACGGTCTTTATCGGCTCCTGCACCAATGGCCGTATCGAAGACCTGCGCGCCGCGGCGAAAATCGTCGAAGGCAAGAAGATCAAGGTTGGCCGCGCGATGGTTGTGCCGGGCTCCGGCCTCGTGCGGGCGCAGGCGGAGGAAGAAGGTCTCGACAAGATCTTCACCGACGCGGGCTTTGAATGGCGCCTCGCGGGGTGCTCCATGTGCCTTGCCATGAACCCCGATCAACTGTCCGAGAACGAGCGTTGTGCCTCGACCTCGAACCGCAACTTCGAAGGCCGTCAGGGCTACAAGGGGCGCACGCACCTTGTCTCTCCGGGCATGGCTGCAGCTGCTGCGCTGACCGGCAAGCTCACCGACGTGCGCACCCTGATGACCGAAACCGCAGCCTAAGGAGCCACGCGTATGGAAAAGTTCGAGAAACTCACCGGTATCGCGGCGCCCATGCCGTTGGTCAATATCGACACCGACATGATCATCCCCAAGGTCTTCCTGAAGACCATCAAGCGGTCCGGCCTTGGCGTGAACCTCTTTGACGAGATGCGCTATGATCGTAAGGGCAACGAGATCCCCGATTTCGTGCTGAACCAGCCGCAGTACCGCGAGACGGAGATCCTCGTCGCCGGGGATAACTTCGGCTGCGGCTCCTCGCGCGAACATGCGCCCTGGGCGCTGAAGGATTTCGGCATCAAGTCGGTTATCTCGACCAGCTTTGCGGACATCTTTTACAACAACTGCTTCAAGAACGGCATCCTGCCGATCGTTCTGCCACAGGAGGCCGTGGACGTTCTGATGAAGGACGCCGAGAAGGGATCCAACGCGCGGATGATCGTGGACTTGGAGAACCAGACGGTCTCCAGCTCGGAAGGTGAGACGTTCCCCTTCGAGGTGGACCCGTTCAAAAAGCATTGCCTGATGAATGGTCTGGACGACATTGGCCTGTCGTTGGAGAAGGTCGCCGCAATCGACAGTTTCGAAGAGCAGGCCGCGCAGGCCCGTCCCTGGGTCTGATCGCGATCACACGGCAGACACGCCCGTCATGCAAATGGCGGGCGTTTTTCTTTCTGCGCGGGGGGCTTCGGGGGATGTCAGGACTGAGGGCGGCTGAACGGCATGCGCGGGTCATGCGCCTCACGGTAGACCGCTTTTCGTTTTCGTCTGCCACGGATGGCGAAAACGGCGTTGATCAGGATCAAGAGAATTCCCGACAGTTCAAGCAGCCAGTTCATCCGTACACCGCTGACCTCCATTCTGATGAACGCATCGAAATGGTGCATTCCCACGGCCCGGACCGCAACGAAGGTCAGCATCAGGCCAAATCCGATCAAAGCGATGCCGACGCGGTGAATCGCCCGCCGCATGCGGTAGAGGGTCACCGACAGGATCAGCAGGCTGGCCGCCAGCAAACCGAGAATGAACTTGAACTGAAAGGCGCGGCGCTCTTCGTACCAACCCTGCAATTGTGAAACACAGCGGCCCGCCGCTGTCAGGGCCGATTGCAGATCCAGCTGTTTGTTGATCCCGAAGAGGACCAGCAGCAAGCCAAGCACCAGCCAGAACCTACGGTCCCGCCGACGCACCATGCCCGCCCGAAGGCTGAGAACGGCGGCGATGAGATAACAGAAAACGGTCAGCCATCCCATCACACTCGGGTCGCCGATGGCCGGTGACCAGCGATTGGTGATGCAGCTCAGCAGGGCGTTCACAGAAAGGGTGTCCATGGTCGACTGTCCGTATTGTTCCAGTGCGACACTGGTCGGTGATCAAGAATGCCTTTTGGCGCGGCACCAGATACCCCGCTTTGACCCGGTTTTGTAAACTATTTCTTAACACTCGAGAGCGCCTTTGTGACGGCTGCTTGTGTGTACACTAGAGTGCAATCCCAATATATAGTTTGATTACATAGACTTGCCGCACTCTTGCCGTGAGATTGATGCAATCCCGCACCACTGCTTCCGTTAAATCGCCCAAAAACAGGTGATCCTGTCGAGCCTATATTGTCGGGCCATGTGAAAAGGGGCAAAACTTGGGCAATAATGAGGCAAGCCGTCACAATCGGCGGAGACATCAGTCAGGAACAAGGGCGCGGCATCGTATCGCTCCCGTCCGTGCTGAAAGGGCAGATTCAGTGATAAAAAGAATGGTCAGTGCAGGCGCACGGGCGTTCCTGGTGGCATTGGTCATCGCCATGCCGGCGATGATGTTGCCTGGTGTGACGGTCGACAATGCGCAGATGGTTGCTTTGCTGGCGCTGGTGGCTGCGGTGCTGACGTTCGTCGAGTACTTCTCCGTCTACCCCTCGCTGCTCGAGTTCCGCGATGCGCCGCCGTACAACCGGATGCGTTTCCTGGCACTCTTCGTGACCATTTTCGTAATGTGCCTGATCACCCGGGGGCAGATGTTCCCGACGACACTCACCGAGTTGCTGACGCGGATCGGAGGCACGGTCGGGACTGCGATGGACTTCCCGTTCTCGCCGGTGCATCTGATGGTGCTGCTCGCGCACGAGGATGCGCCGATCGAGAAGATCAACCTTCTGAGAACCTCGGCCGGTTTGGCCTATGTGGTGTCCTTGCTGGCGCTCTTGGTTTTCGTGGTCTTTGTGCGGCTGTTGAACTGGCCGATCCGCCATGGGGCCTTCAACTTCTGGGTAAACCTTCCGCTGTTCGATCCGACGGCGGGCGGCGATATCCTCAATCGTCTGAAGCGCGATTCCCACGTTAACGTCGTGTTAGGGTTTCTTCTGCCATTCCTGATCCCGGCGATCCTGAAGAGCGCCACGGTCTTCGCGTATGAAATTCCGCTGACCGATCCACAGACGTTGATCTGGACAATGAGCGCATGGGCCTTTCTGCCGGCAAGTCTGATCATGCGGGGCGTCGCATTGATGCGCATCGCAGAATTGATCGAGGAGCGGCGCCGCCGCGCCTACGCGCAGGCGGACTTGCACGCGCCTGCCTGATCCTTGTCGTTTTGCTGACCGGCTGGCCCGCCCTGGCGGAGTCGTTTCGTGTGGCCACCTATGCCGGGGATTTCAGCCGCAAGGGGCCCGGTCTTCTGCTCCGCGATCTTCTGAAGGAAGAGCCTGTGCCGGGGGTGCCGACGATTGCCGCTGCCAGGCCGGATGTGCTGCTGTTGACCGATGTGGATTTTGATGCCGGTCTTGCAGCCCTGTCGCAGTTGCAGCGGCGCTTGAGAGAGGTCGGGCTTGATCTTCCGTATGCGTTTGCCGCGCGGCCGAATACCGGCCTGCAGACCGGGCGTGATCTTGACGGTGATGGGCGCCTTGGCGGACCGCGCGATGCGCAGGGCTATGGCTGGTTTTCGGGGCAGGCCGGTCAGGCGGTGCTGTCGCGCTGGCCGGTGGAGCTTGTGACGAGCCACTCGGAAATGCTCTGGGAGGCGGTGCCGGACAGCGCCATCCGGCGGGACGATCCGGGCAAGGGCTTGCAAAGACTGTCAAGCTCGGCGCATTGGGCAGTGCGGGTCCGGACGCCCGGCGGGGCGGTACAGTTGTTGACCGTCGGAGCGACGCCGCCGGTGTTTGACGGCCCGGAGGATCGCAACGGACGGCGCAACCGCGACGAGGTTCTGCTTTGGGCGCATGTGCTTGACGGCAAACTTGGGCCGGTGCCCGAGGGGCCGGTGGTGCTGTTGGGCAATCTCAATCTCGACCCGGCGCGCGGTCAGGGTATCCGGGAGGCAGTCGACATTGTCTTGCGCCATTCCCGCCTGCAGGACCCTTTGCCGGATCAGCCCACCGTCGCGTGGGAGACGGCGGGCGAAATGCGGGTCTCCTATGTTTTGCCGTCGAAAGCTCTTGAGATACATGATGCCGGGATCAGCCCGCCCGAGCCGGACGCGGGACCGCATCGGCTTGTTTGGGTTGACCTTCACTGGCCGGATTGAGCACGGGTGCGATGGCTCGGGCAATGGCCTCCTGCGGCGCGGTGGACCTGAAGTCCGGCAGGATCGCCTCAAAGGCCGTACCGTCGAGGCGATGGGGTTTGTTCCAGAGATACCGCATCTCAAGCAGGGTCCGCGCCATACCCCCGAACGGCGCGGCAAGGCGCAGCGGCAGCCAGTTCATCGGTTTCGCCGTGATGCTCCGGCCAAGCACTTCGGAGCAGAGCGCAGCCATTTCCGCGCCGGTGAGCGTGTAGCCGGGGAAGGCGATATCCGCATATCCGGGCAATTCCGCGCGGCGCTCGGCCAGCATCACAGCCGCCGTCGACAAATCCGGAAGGAAGGCCCAGGCATGGGGACGGTCCAGCGCGCCGGGATAGGTCAGCACGCCGCGCCTCAGCGTCGGGGCCATCACCCGATCGAACCAGTTGCCGGAGGCTTCGGTGTCGAAAAAATCTCCAGCGCGCAGCAGGATGGTCTGTACCCCGGAGTCGCGATAGGTCGCTTCCATGTCACGCCGTAACCGGCCCAACGGATTCTGCGCCACATGCGGGGTCTGATCGCTCCAGATCTCCGGGGCCTGCGGGCCGTAGACGTAGACGTTGCCGGGAAGCAGAACCGTGGCACCGGAGGCGCGCCCGGCCGCGATCACCTGCCGGGTGAGATCGGGCAGTTCCGCCGCCCAGCGGGTGTATGGCGGGTTCCAGCCATTCACGATGACATCCTGGCCCTCGGCGGCCCGCATGAGATCGTCCTTGGTGCGGTCGAAGAGCGTGACACGCCATCCGGCATTCCAGAACGCCTCTGCCGTGTTGCGTCCAAAGCGGCCCGTGCCGCCAAGTATCAATGCTGTTCCCGTCATGGCGAACTCCTTCATTCATCTGTTGAAGGCAGAATGCGCCATTCTTCAGAATTCCGAAATTGCATGAATTCGCAGATCCTGTATTCATCCATGAATGGATGTGCTGGCAAAACTTGACTGGTCCCTGATTCAAAGTTTCCTCGCGGTGGCCGATGGTGGCTCCTTATCGGAGGCGGCGCGGCGGCTGGGAACATCGCAGCCTACCGTGGGGCGGCAGGTGCAGCGCATCGAGGAGCATCTGGGCCTTACGCTGTTTGATCGCCGTGCGCGCGGGCTGTCGCTGACCGAAGCGGGGCGGGCGTTGCTGCCGCATGCGCAGGCCATGGCGGAGGGGATGCGGGCGCTGTCGCTGACGGCGGCGGGGCGCTCCGATGCGCTGTGCGGGCCTGTTCGCATCACCGCGAGCGTCTTTACCGCGCATCATCATTTGCCGCCGATCCTGGCCAAGCTGCGCCGGGAGGAGCCGGAGATCAGCGTCGAGTTGGCCCCGTCGGACACCTCCGACAATCTCCTCTACCGCGAGGCGGATATCGCGGTGCGCATGTACCGTACGGAACAGCTTGATATCGTGACGAAACATCTTGGCGAACTGAGACTCGGCATCTACGCAGCGAAGTCCTACCTGACACTGAAAGGCAGGCCGCAGTCCTTTGCCGAGGTCTGGGACATGGATCTTGTCGGCTACGACCGCTCCGATCTTCTCTTGCGGGGGATGCGGGACTTCGGGCTGGAGGCAACGCGGGAGTGGTTTGCCACGCGCTGCGATCATCATGCCGTCTATTGGGAGCTGGTTCGGGCGGGGTGCGGCGTCGGGTTTGCGCAGGCCTGTCTTGGGGACAGTGATCCGACCGTGGAGCGGCTTTTTCCGGAGGTGCCGTTGCCGAGTCTGCCGGTCTGGCTCGCGGCGCATGAGGCGATGCGCACGACGCCGCGCATCCGGCGGGTCTGGAACGCGCTGGAGGAGGGGCTGAAAGCGCACCTTTCTTGACCATTCCGCCCGGCTTGGGTAGGCGATGCGCAAGACATCTTCCTTAAAAGGACAGCCCCAATGACCAACCCCTCGCTTCTTATCCTTCCCGGTGACGGCATCGGCCCCGAAGTCATGGCCGAGGTTCGCAAAGTCATCGACTGGTACGGTGCCAAGCGCGACCTGACTTTCGACGTGAGCGAGGATCTGGTGGGCGGTTGCGCCTATGACAAGCACGGCACGCCGCTGCACGACGACACCATGGCCAAGGCGCAGGAGGTCGATGCCGTCCTGCTCGGCGCCGTGGGTGGCCCGAAATACGACAGCCTCGATTTTAGCGTGAAGCCCGAGCGCGGCCTGCTGCGTCTGCGCAAGGAAATGGACCTGTTCGCGAACCTGCGCCCGGCGCAGTGCTTTGACGCGCTGGCGGATTTCTCGTCCTTGAAGAAGGATGTGGTCGCGGGTCTTGATATCATGATCGTGCGCGAACTGACGTCGGGGATCTACTTCGGCGAGCCGCGCGGCATTTTCGAAGAGGGCAACGAGCGTGTCGGCATCAACACCCAGCGCTATACCGAATCCGAGATCGACCGCGTTGCGCGCTCCGCCTTCGAGCTGGCCATGCGTCGCGGCAAGAAGCTGTGCTCGATGGAAAAGGCCAATGTCATGGAATCCGGCGTGCTGTGGCGCGAGGTCGTGACCGAGGTGGCCAAGGACTATCCCGAGGTCGAACTGTCTCATATGTACGCCGACGCGGGCGCCATGCAGCTTTGCCGCTGGCCCAAGCAGTTCGACGTGATCGTCACCGATAACCTCTTTGGGGACCTGCTGTCCGACGCGGCCGCCATGCTGACCGGATCGCTCGGCATGCTGCCCTCTGCTTCGCTGGGTGCGCCGATGGCCAATGGCCGTCCGAAAGCCCTCTACGAGCCGGTGCACGGCTCTGCCCCCGACATCGCCGGTCAGGGCAAGGCGAACCCGATTGCCTGTGTGCTGAGCTTCGCCATGGCGTTGCGCTATTCCTTCGATCTGGGCGACGAGGCGACCCGCCTTGAACAGGCTATCGAAAAGGTTCTGGCCGACGGCTATCGCACAGCGGACCTGCTTGGCGAAGAGGGCAAGCAGCCGGTGTCGACCTCCGAAATGGGTGATGCCATCGTGGCGGCGCTCGACGCCAGCCTGTAAAAGCCTTTTTCATCGTATCATTGGAATGGGGCGGCGCCACAGGGTGCCGCCCTTGACGTTTCGGTAAGGTCAAAACGGGTACATCTGCAGCAAGATCCGTCAAATTCATGCTCTTTGCAGGGAAAATTGCCGGCCTCGCCTTTACTCTGCGGCGGACTGGATATTGTCTGTGTCCAACATAACAAGGTTCGACTCATGGGACAGAATGCTCAAGGGGCAGGCTTCGCTTTGCTTGCCTTTGCAATCTTTGCGACTCACGATGTGGTCATCAAATTCCTCGGGGCAAGCTATTCCCCGTTTCAGGTGATCTTCTTTTCGACGTTGATGTCCTTTCCGCTGGTGAGCTTCATGCTGATGCGCGACGCGACCCAGGGCAACCTGCGGCCGGTGCATCCGTGGTGGACGGCGCTCCGGACTGCCTGTGCGGTCGTCAATGGCATGTGCGCGTTCTATGCCTTCTCGGTGCTGCCGCTGGCACAGACCTATGCGATTCTCTTTGCGGCGCCGCTGCTGATCACGCTGTTGTCGATTCCCATGTTGGGCGAGCGCGTTGGCCTGCATCGCGGCGCTGCCGTCGTTGTCGGCCTGATCGGCGTGTTGGTCGTGCTGCGTCCTGGGTCCGCGCCGCTGTCCTCCGGGCATTTCGCGGCGATGGGCTCGGCGGTCTTTGGCGCGACCGCGTCGATCATCGTGCGCAAGGTTGGCCGGGAGGAACGCTCGGTCGTACTTCTGCTCTATCCGATGGCGGCGAATTTCGTGCTGGTCGGCGGGCTCATGATCCCGGTCTACAAGCCGATGCCGCTGCAGGATCTCGGCGGTGCCGCGCTCATTTCATTGATGGGATTTGTGGCCGGGCTGTGCCTGATCGTGGCCTACAAGCGGGCAGAGGCCGCCATGGTCGCGCCGATGCAATACTCCCAGATCATCTGGGCCTCGGCCTATGGGTATTTCATCTTCGGAGAGAGCATCGACACGCCCACGTTCATCGGGGCCGGGATCATCATCGCATCCGGGATCTACATTGTCGCGCGCGAAGCAGGCAAAGGCGATGCCTCGCAAACCCCGGTGCTTCGGACCCGTTCACGGGGCTATGGATCGTCTTTCCGCATTTCTCCCTTCCTTCGGGCAAGAAAAGCGGGAAACTGACCTTGCCAAAGCCGCGCGGCTGGGCTAATCCGCGCGGCACGGTCGGGCTGTAGCGCAGTCTGGTAGCGCACCTGCTTCGGGAGCAGGGGGTCGGAGGTTCGAATCCTCTCAGCCCGACCAATTCAGCAAATATTCCCCGTGTTTCGGCCACGCCTTCCTTTCGGCGCGCGGGAGCCTGAACGCGCAACAAACGGCGTCACACCGGTATCTTGCCGGTGTGTTTGATCCGCCTGAGGGCAAAGAGCGTCGACGTGCCCGCAACGCAGTCCAGCTCAAGCAGTCTGCGCATCAGAATATCTTCGAAATCCGCGATGTCGCGCACCACCATGTGCAGCATGTAATCCCAATCCCCGCTGATCGAGTAAACTTCGGTGATCGCTGGCTCCGCGTCGACCGCCTGTTGAAAGGCGCTGCGGGCCTGCGCATCCTGCGATTTCATCCGAACCTGGCAGTAGACGTCCATACCGCGGCCGATCTTTGCCGGATCGACCCGCCGGACCGGCGGTCCGATCACGCCCCTGTCTTCAAGGCTGCGGATGCGGCGCCAGACGGTGGCGGGCGAGCTATTGATGGCCGCCGCCAGATCCGACACGCTGAGCGAGGCGTCGTCCTGAAGGAGTGAAAGCAATTTCGCCTCGGTCTGCGAGAGTGGATCAGACTCTTTCAATTTCATCACCTTTGTGAAATTTTCAAATCACATTATGCCGAGTCATGCGTTAGATTGAAATCCTATTTCATCGAAAGTGGAATAGAGTCGTCATCATGCTTCCCCTAACGTTGTGAAGGCCCCGATGACCGATCAAACGCCCATTTTGAAGGACTACGCACTCAGCGACCGATACACCAAGACGCGCGGGCGCGTGTTCATGACGGGAACGCAGGCCATCGTGCGGATCGTTCTGGATCAGGCACGGCGAGACAGGCTGCGGGGGTTGGATACACGGGGTTATGTTTCGGGCTATCGCGGCTCTCCGGTGGGCGGGATTGATCTTGAAATCGGCCGTCACGCGCAGATCGTGCAAGAGGCCGGCGTGACCTTTCTGCCTGCGGTGAACGAGGAATTCGGCGCAACCCAGATGATTGGCACGCAGCAGGTTGAGACGGACGCGCACAAGACCTGCGAGGCGGTTTTTGGCCTTTGGTATGGCAAGGGGCCGGGCGTGGACCGGGCCGGGGACGCGCTGAAGCACGGCAATGCCTATGGGTCTTCTCCGCATGGCGGGGTGCTTGTGGTGGCGGGGGATGATCACGGCTGTGTCTCGTCCTCCATGTCGCATCAGTCCGACGTCGCCTTCATGAATTTTTTCATGCCGACGCTCAATCCGGCCAGTGTCGCCGAATTCCTGCCGTTCGCGGAATGGGGCTATGCGGTGTCGCGGTTTTCCGGGATGTGGGTTGGCTTCAAGGCGATTTCAGAGACGGTGGAATCCGGCATGTCGTTCGATCTGCCGCCGGACCGGACCTTCACCACGCCGGATTTCACGCCGCCGGAGGATGGTCTGCATTACCGCTGGCCGGATCTGCCGGGTCCGCAGATCGAGGCGCGTCTGGAGCACAAGAAAAATGCCGTGCTCGCCTTTGCCCGTGCGAATCCGATCGACCGGGCGGAATGGGGGCATCCGGCGCGCTTTGGCATCGTCACCACGGGCAAGGCCCATCTGGACGTTCTGGAGGCGCTGCGGCTCCTCGGAATCGACGAGAGCCGCGCGCGGGAACTTGGGATTGACCTCTACAAGGTCGGCATGGTCTGGCCACTGGAGCATGAGGGCGCGCTGGCGTTTGCCCAGGGCAAGGATGAGCTGCTGGTGATCGAGGAAAAGCGCGGCATCATCGAAAGCCAGCTCAAGGAGCATTTCTATGATTTTCCCGGCCGCAAGCCGCGCCGCATGGTCGGCAAGCGTGACGAGACAGGGCAGCGTCTGATCCCCTGGACGCAGGAGCTTGGCCCCATCATGCTGTCCCGGCATATCGCGGACCGGTTGGCGCGTAATGACATCGCGGTGGATCTGATGGAGGCCACGGAGACAGGAGCGCCCAGCCCGAAGCCAATCCAGATTCCCGGTGCGACACGGACCCCGTACTTCTGCTCCGGTTGTCCGCACAACACGTCGACCAAGGTGCCCGAGGGCAGCGAGGCTTTCGCGGGCATCGGCTGTCACTTCATGGCAAGCTGGATGAACCGCAACACCACATCGTTGATTCAGATGGGTGGCGAGGGCGTGAATTGGGTGGCGCGGTCGCAGTTCAACGGCAACCGGCACGTCTTCCAGAACCTCGGCGAGGGGACCTATTACCACTCTGGCTCGCTGGCGGTGCGACAGGCCATCGCTGCGAAAACCAACATCACCTTCAAGATCCTGTTCAATGACGCCGTGGCCATGACCGGCGGGCAGCAGGTCGACGGTCCGATCTCTGTCGAGGCGATCGCCAAATCGGTGCTGGCCGAGGGGGCGAAACGAGTGGTTGTCGTCTCCGATGAACCCGAGCGGTTCCGGACCGGCGATTTGCCCGGTGCCGTGGCGGTCCATCATCGCCGTGACATGGACGCGGTACAGCGCGAGCTGCGGGATATCCCCGGCACCACGGTGCTGATCTATCAGCAAACCTGCGCCACGGAGAAACGCCGCCTGCGCAAGCGTGGAAAAATGGACGATCCAAAGCGCTTCGCGGTCATTAATCCCCTTGTCTGCGAGGGATGCGGCGATTGTTCGGTGGAATCCAACTGTCTCAGCGTCGAGCCGCTGGAAACGGAATTTGGCCGCAAACGCAAGATCAACCTCAATACCTGCAACAAGGACTTTACCTGTCTGAACGGGTTTTGCCCCAGCTTCGTCACGGTTGAAGGTGGCACGCTGCGGCGGGGTGAGGGCGCAGGAGAGGCGGCGTTCGAGCGGCTGTCGAAAACACTGCGCGCGCCGGTCCTGCCGTCGCTGGATCGTCCGTGGGATATCGTCGTGACCGGCGTGGGCGGCACCGGAGTTGTGACCGTGGGCCAGCTTATTGCCATGGCGGCCAACCTTGAGGGGCTGGGCGCGTCGGTGCTCGATTTCATGGGGTTTGCCCAGAAGTTCGGCCCGGTGATCAGCTATATCCGCATGGCGCGCGATCCCGTGCAGGTGAATCAGGTGCGGGTGGAACCCGCATCGGCGGATGCGCTGATTGGCTGTGACATCGTGGTTAGCTCCTCGCCGAAGGCCTCGCAGACGTTCCATGGCGGCACCCGCGCTATCGTCAACACCGCTGTCATGCCAACCGGCGATCTGGTTCAGAACCGCGATGCGGATCTGAACGCCGATGCGCGCCTCAAGGCCATCGCGGCGGGGGTCGACGCGGGCGCGCTTCGGACGTTGGACGCCAATGCCCTGTCAGAGGCGTTGCTTGGCGATACGGTGTTTGCCAACGTGATGATGCTCGGCGCGGCGTGGCAGGCTGGGCTGGTGCCGCTGTCCCATGAGGCGTTGATGCAGGCGATCACGTTGAACGGGGTCAAACCGGACCTGAACAAGCGCGCCTTCGCCTGGGGGCGCATGGTTGTGCAGGATCGCGCGGCGGTGGAGGCGGTGGCCAACCTGTCCACGCCGCCGGTTCAGACGCTGGACGAGATCATCGAACGCCGCGCGGCGTTCCTGACCGATTATCAGGACAAGGCTTGGGCAGAGACATACCGCACCACCGTGGCCCGCGTCCGCGATGCGGAGGTGCGGGTGCTTGGTGAAGCCGGGGCATTGACGGAGACGGCGGCCAGGGGGCTGTTCAAGCTGATGTCCTACAAGGACGAATACGAGGTGGCCCGCCTGCACACGGAGACCGGGTTTGTCGATGGCCTGCAGGCGCGGTTCGAGGGCGACTTTACCGTTCGGCATCACCTCGCCCCGCCAATGCTCTCGCCCGGGCGCGACGCGCGCGGCAGGCCGATCAAGCGCAGTTTCGGGCCGTGGATCAGGATCGCCTTTCGCGGATTGACGCGACTGAAGCGTCTGCGCGGCACCGCGCTGGATGTTTTTGGCTATACCGCCGAACGCCGGATGGAGCGGGAATTGATCGGCGAATACCGTGCCTTGCTGGAGCGGTTGATCGCGGGCCTCACGGCCGGGACGGCGCCCGAGGCGGCGCGGATCGCTGGCCATGTCATGGATATTCGGGGGTTTGGTCCGGTGAAGGCAGAGGCGGCAGAGCGGGTTCTGACGCGGATCGCCGATGATCTTGAGGCGTATTCGCGATAGGGGACGCAAGCGCAGCCTTGGATCGCGGCTCCCACCTTCGTATAGAGTGAGAGCCGTAAAAGGACGCCCATTATGCCCCTGTTTCCGTCTCGCCAGAGCGCCCAGATCACGCCCCTGCCCGAAGGGCCCTTCCGCTTTTTCGCGCTTGATGTGGAGACCGCGAACAACCAGCGCGGCAGCATCTGCCAGCTTGGTATCGCGGGGGTGAGGCCGGATGGCCTGATCGAGACCTGGGTGAGTTTTGTCGATCCGCAGACCGACGACTGGTCCTGCACCCGCATTCACGGCATTACTGGCGATCACGTCTTGGGCGCGCCGCTGATGTGCGATGTTCTGGACGTGGTTGAGGAGGCGTTGAACGGCCATGTGATTTACCAGCATTCCGGTTTCGACAAGGCGGCCATTGCTGCTTCCTGCCGCGAATATCAGCGCGAAGCGCCCGAATGGGAGTGGCGGGACAGCGTTCAGGTGGCGCGCAAGGCCTGGCCTGAACTCAAGCGCAACGGCGGCCATGGGCTGGCCTCGCTCAAGACGCATCTGGGCCTGAATTTCCGTCACCATGATGCAGGTGAAGACGCCCGTGCCGCAGCGGAGGTCGTGCTGCGTGCGGAGGCGGTTTTCGCCGGTTGAGAGGCGGAGGGTGCCGGGGAATCGCGAGTCTTTTGATCATTGGTGACGTGACCCTGGGTCACGCGGTCCGCTTTCGTGGCGGCAATGGTTCCTTTAACATATTGAAAATAATGCAATGTTGAGAAATCAGAGTTGGCCATGCCGCTCGCGCATGTGCTCATGCAACATCGGCATTTGCACAGATTGTGTCCCTCTCCCTAGGGTCGGCGCCAGTCAAACAGGGAGTTAATAATGTCTTTCCTCAAATCCTGCGTTGCCGCCACAGCGCTGGCCGCCTCGCTCGCAGGCGCGGCTTTTGCCGAGATTACCGTGAATGTGGCCTACGACGCCGACCCGGTGTCGCTCGACCCCTATGAGCAGCTTTCCGGCGGTACGCTGCAGCTCAACCACATGGCGTTCGACCCGCTGGTTCGCTGGACCCAGGACCTGCAGTTCGAGGGCCGTCTGGCAGACAGCTGGGAGCAGATCGACGCCACCACCATGCGCTTCAAACTGCGCGAGGGTGTAAAGTTCCACTCGGGCAACGAGATGACCGCAAAGGACATCGACTGGACCTTTGATCGCATCAAGCAATCGCCGGACTTCAAGGGCATCTTCGCGCCCTTCACCGATGTCGAGGTTGTCGATGACTACACCGTCGACCTGAAGACGTCCGAGCCCTATCCGCTGGTGCTGCACACCGCGACCTATCTGTTCGCCATGGACAGCGCGTTCTACACCGGCGAGACCGCAGACGGCAAAGACAAGGCCGAAGTGGTCAAGCACGGCGACAGCTTTGCCTCGCGCAACATCTCCGGCACCGGCCCGTTTGTCGTGTCCGAGCGCGAGCAGGGCGTGAAAGTGGTTTTCGATCGCTTTGACGGCTACTGGGATACCGAAAGCGCGGGCAACGTCGACGAAATCGTCCTGACCCCGATCAAGGAAGACCCGACCCGCGTTGCGGCTCTGCTGTCCGGCGATGTCGATTTCATCGCGCCGGTTCCGCCGACCGATCTCAAGCGGCTCGAAGAGGCCGATGGCGTCCAGTTGATCACCATGCCGGGCACCCGCATCATCACGTTCCAGATGAACCAGGACCGCGTTGAGGCCTTCAAAGATCCCAAAGTCCGTCAGGCCGTCGATTACGCCGTGAACAACGCAGGGATCGTCGACCGCATCATGCGCGGCTTCGGCACTGTGGCGGCGCAGGCATCCCCGGAGGGCTATGCCGGTTACATTGGCGGTCTTGAGCCGCGCTTCGACGTGAAAAAAGCCAAGGCATTGATGGCCGAAGCCGGTTATGAGGATGGGTTCTCCATCACCATGATGGCGCCGAACAACCGCTATGTGAACGATGACAAGATCGCACAGGCCGTGGCCTCCATGCTGTCCCAGATCGGGATCAAGGTCGACCTGCAGACCCTGCCCAAGGCGCAGTACTGGCCTGAGTTCGACGAACGCTCTGCCGACATGATGATGATCGGCTGGCATTCGGACACCGAGGATTCGGCCAACTTCCATCAGTTCCTGACCGCCTGCCCCGATGCCGAGACCGGCAACGGCCAATACAACAGCGGCAACTACTGCAACGAAGAAGCCGACGCGCTGATGAACAAGGCGAACGGCGAGACCGATCCGGAGAAGCGTGCGGCGATGCTGCAGGAGCTTGAGCAGATCCTCTATGACGAGGCCGCTTACGTTCCCCTGCACTGGCAGAACCTTGCATGGGGCGCGAAAGAGGGCATGAACGCGGGCGAGATCGTCAACGCTCTGAACTTCCCCTACTTCGGCGACCTTGTCGTCTCCGAGTAAATCCTCTCGCACGGGGCCTCCGCTCGCCCTCGTCTGACGCCACGGGCCTTGGTTCTTCCTTGGCCCGTGTGCAATCCTGCACCGGGATCTTCTCCCGTAATGACTTCCAAAAGGATCGCCATTCATGTTCGCCTATCTCGTGAAACGGGTTTTTCAGGCCATCGCCGTGATGCTGGTGATTTCGCTGATCGGCTTTGCCATTCAGGGCAATCTCGGCGACCCGCTGCGCGAGCTGGTCGGCCAGTCCGTGTCGGAAGAGGTCCGTCAACAGCTTCGCGACGAACTGGGTCTGAATGATCCGTTCCTTGTTCAGTACTGGCGTTTCCTCATGGGCGCGCTGCAGGGCGATCTCGGCACCTCGTATTTCTTCAAGGAACCGGCGGTTGACGTCATCCTCAAGAAACTGCCCGCGACGCTGGAGCTGGTTATTGGTGCCACGATCATCATTGTTGGCCTGTCGGTTCCGCTGGGTGTCTACACCGCGATCAAACCCAACAGCTGGCTCACTCGGTTCATCATGGCGATCAGCATTGTCGGCATCTCGATCCCGGTCTTCCTCACCGCCATTCTGATGATCTATCTCTTTTCCGTGGAGCTGGGCTGGGCGCCGTCCTTCGGGCGCGGCGAGACGGTGCATGTCTTTGGCTACTGGGACACCAATTTCCTGACCGTTGATGGCTGGGCACATATCATCATGCCGTCCATTGCGCTGTCGTCGATCATGCTGCCCATGTTCATCCGGTTGATCCGGGCGGAAATGATGGAGGTGCTGCAATCCGAATACGTGCGCTTTGCCAAGGCCAAGGGGATCGCGTCGTGGCGCATCTACTTCGTGCATGCGCTCAAGAACACGCTGCTGCCGGTCATCACCGTCGGCGGCGTACAGATCGGCACCATGGTGGCCTACACGATCCTGACCGAAACGGTGTTCAGCTGGCCCGGTATGGGCGCGATGTTCCTCGAAGCGGTGAACCGCGTGGATACACCGCTGATCGTCGCTTACCTGATCGTCGTGGGCTTTATCTTTGTCATCACCAACACGATCGTTGACCTGATCTACGGGCTGGTCAATCCCACCGTCAAACTCGCGAGGCTTGGCGCATGACCGACCAATCCGCAGACAACCCCGTCCTGATCACGCGCCGCCCCTCCCGGCTCAAGGCGCTTTGGAGCAGCAATATCGGCTACGATTTTCGCCGCAATCCGGTGGCGATCGTGTCGCTGACGATCTTTGTGATCATCGCTGCGCTGAGCCTGCTTGCCCCGCTGATCGCACCGTTCGACCCGTATGATCCGGCGCAGATCGACATCATGAACAGCGAGTACCCGCCATCGTGGATTGACGGCAGCCTGCCGGAATTCTGGCTTGGCACCGATGATCAGGGGCGCGATCTTTGGTCGACGATCCTCTATGGCACGCGGCTGTCGCTGATGATCGGGATCTGCGCTGTGCTGGTGCAGGCCTTCCTCGGGATTTCCATCGGGCTGATTTCCGGCTATGTCGGCGGGCGCACGGACAGTGTCCTGATGCGGCTCGCGGATATCCAGCTGTCGTTTTCGACGCTGATGGTGGCGATCATCTTTCTCGCGCTGACACAGGCGCTCTTCGGTTCAGAGATATTCAGTCAATACGCGGTCTTCTTCCTGATCGCGGTGATTGGCGTGGCGGAGTGGCCACAATACGCACGGACCGTTCGGGCCACGGTGCTCGCCGAGAAGAAAAAGGAATACGTCGACAGTGTGCGCGTCCTTGGCTTTGGCCCCGGCCGCATCATGGTCCGGCACATTCTGCCCAACTCGCTCTCGCCGATCTTTGTCATTTCCACGGTGCAGGTGGCGAACGCCATCATTTCCGAAGCCTCCCTCAGCTTCCTCGGACTTGGCATGCCGCCGTCGCAGCCCTCGCTCGGCTCGCTGATTTCGGCTGGCTTTGATTATATCCTGTCGGGAAGCTGGTGGATTACCGTCATTCCTGGGGTCGTTCTTGTCGTGCTTGTTCTTGTGATCAACCTGCTTGGCGACTGGGTGCGCGACGTGCTGAACCCGAAACTCTACAAGGGCTGATCCATGAGCTTGCTTTCCGTCCGTGACCTCACGGTCAAATTCTCAAACCGGAGCCAGTCCGTCACCGCGCTCAACGGGATCTCCTTTGATATCGCCCGTGGCGAGCGGGTGGGCGTCGTGGGCGAATCCGGCGCGGGCAAGTCGATCACCGGCTTTGCCCTGATGAACCTGCTTTCCCGACCCGGCTATATCGACAGCGGCCAGATCCTGTTCGAAGGGCAGGACGTGCTGAAGATGTCGAACCGGCAGGTGCGCGGCCTGCGGGGCAATCGCATGGCGATGATCTTTCAGGACCCGATGGTGACGCTCAACCCGGTGCTGACCATCGGCCAGCAGATGATCGAGACCCTGCGCGCGCATCGCAAACTGTCCCACGAAGAGGCCCGGCAGATCGCCACGGTCAAGCTCAAGGAGGTTTACATCCCCTCGCCGGAGGCACGGTTGGACCAATATCCGCACGAGCTGTCGGGGGGGATGCGCCAGCGTATCGTGATCGCCATAGCGCTGCTGCTCGATCCGCAGTTGATCATCGCCGACGAGCCGACAACGGCGCTCGACGTGACCATTCAGGCCGACATCATGGATCTTCTGCTGGAGATGTGCCGCTCCAACATGGTCGGGCTGATGTTGATTACCCATGACCTCGGCGTCGTCAGCCAGGTCACCGAACGCACCCTTGTCATGTATGCCGGTCGCATCATCGAGGCGGGCAAGACCCGTTCGATCATCAACGATCCGCAGCACCCCTATACCCAGGGTCTGATCAATGCGCTGCCGCAACAGACCCCGCCGGGGCAGCGCCTGAAGCAAATCCCCGGCTCCATGCCCTCCCTCAACAGCATGCCCGACGGATGCCCCTTTCATCCGCGCTGCGCTCTCGCCACCGATCTTTGCCGCGCGACGATGCCGGAGATCATCCAATACGGCGATGTGCGCGTGGCATGTCACGAGGTGCAGCGTCTGCAGTCCGAACTGAACACGGAGGCCGCGCAATGAGCGATGCTCTCTTGCAAATCCGCAATCTCGAAAAGCGGTTCGACGTTGATAGCGGCTTTCTCGAAAGTCTGAAATTCCGCAATGGCCGCATCGTGCGCGACACGACCTCGGTTCATGCGGTCAACGATATCTCCTTTGATATCGGCAAGGGCGAGGCGGTCTGTGTCGTTGGCGAATCCGGCTGTGGCAAATCCACCGTGGCCCGGATGGTGGCAAATCTTCTCCAGCCATCCGGCGGTTCGATCACGTATGACGGTCAGCGTATCGACACGCTGAAAGGGCGCGCGCTGCTGCCGATCCGCAAGAAGATCCAGATGGTTTTTCAAAACCCCTATGCCTCGCTCAACCCGCGCATGACCATCGGGCAGACGCTGGAAGAGCCGTCGAAATATCACAATCCCTCGGCCAGTGCCGGGGAAATCCGTGACAAGGTCGCGCATGTGATGAAATCCGTGGGCGTCGATCCGGCTTGGGCCGCGCGCTACTCGCACGAGCTGTCCGGCGGCCAACGCCAGCGCATCGCCATCGCGCGCGCCCTGACCGTGGACCCCGAGTTCATCGTCGCGGACGAGCCTATCTCGGCGCTTGATGTGTCTATTCAGGCGCAGGTGCTCAACCTCATGCTGGAAATGCAGGAGGCGCACGGCATCACTTACCTCTTCATCACACATGACCTCAGCGTGGTGGAGCATTTCGGGACACGGGTGGTGGTTCTCTATCTCGGGAGCATCTGCGAGGTGGCCGACACGCGAACGCTGTTTGCCTCCCCCAAGCACCCCTATACCAAGGCGCTGCTCTCCGCTGTGCCCCAGTTGAAAGACGACCGGCCCAACCATATCCGCCTGCAGGGCGAGATCCCGACGCCGATCAACCTGCCGTCCGGCTGTCCGTTCCAGACGCGCTGTCCCTTGGCGAATGCCCGCTGCCGAAGCGAGAAGCCCGTAGCCGTCACCCAACCCGACGGAAGCCTTGTGGCCTGCCACGCAGTGCAAGAAGGTCGCGGCGAAACGGATATGAGGGAGGCCGTCTGAGGTGGAATTCAACTGGCTGAGGGATTTTATCGCTTTGACCGCGACGCAGAGCTTTTCCCGCGCCGCCGAAGAGCGCCACGTCAGCCAGCCCGCCTTTTCCCGCCGCATTCGCGCGCTTGAGTCCGCCATCGGCGCGACACTGATCAATCGCGAGACCCTGCCCCTGTCGCTGACCCCGGCGGGCGAGATTTTCCACGAACAGGCGCAGGCCATGCTGCGCACGCTGGAAGGCACCATCGAACGGTGTCAGGCGGCAGAGGTGGAGGACGAGAACCTGCTGCGCCTTGCGGCCAGCCAATCGCTGTTCACGACCTACCACCACAGCCATTTTCAGCCTCATGTGGATGCGGGCACCCTTGCGGTTGAGCTTGGCGCGACAGCCTGGCCTGCGGAAAAATTCGCCACAGCGCTGCAATCGGGCAGCGTCGATCTGGTGATGGTCTACTGGCATCCGGCTTTGACCTTTCTGAAATCGCTTGATCAAGGCGGGTTCGAGTTCGTGACGATCGCCAGGGATCGTTTCATGCCGGTCTCGCGCCCGGATGCCGACGGTGAAGCGATGTTCCGGCTGCCGGGGCAGGAGAAGGCGCGCGTACCTCTGATTTCCTATGGGTCGGCCTCGGTGCTGCGGCCGATCGTCGATGATCTTCTGGCGCGGCACGAGGGCACCGCGAATACGCTGTTGGTCAGCTCGAACGCCCTGTCGTCCTCGGTGAAGGCGCTGATATCGGAAGGCTTCGGCCTCGGATGGCTGCCACGCCGGTTTTGCGAGGCGGACCTGTCGAGCGGCGCGCTGGTCAAGGCGGGGGATTCCCGGTTTGAGAGCGATATCGAAATCCGTCTCTATCGCCGCCGTGACAACCAAAAACCCATGCTGGGGTCCGTCTGGCGCGCAGTGAGCAGCGGCGCGGCCGTGCCGGCGGATGGGCTGCGCCCCTATGCGGGGGTGACGCAGCTCAAGACAAATGGCGGGCGCACCGGGCTTGGCGATTAGCGCGGGCCTACGGCGCGGAGCGGCTCCCTCCCCTACAAAACGCCCTCGGAGGCGCGAGTCTCCGGGGGGGTGATCCGGTTTTGCGTTGCCACGTCTGGTCTGTATTCGGGGGCCGCGTTTCGTTGCTGGCGCCCGTTGAATAAGCAGATCGGCAGAAAATCCGCTCAATTGTCGGGCAGTCATCGTGCCGCGCCCGGCTTTGCGCGTTGTTGCGTTGACCGAAACAGGGCGCGAAGCGTTCGATAAAGATGCAGGACATTTAGGGTTCCACCGCCAGATGTGGCGGGTTCGGTCCGAGAAATGTCACCCGCCGGGCCAATTCCCGGAGGGCACACGGCGGGGCAAAATCCCGGGAGGATCACTGCGCAGGTTTGACCCGCGCCACGTTCCTTGTTCCGCCAGCGGGCGCGACCTCCTTTGAAAAAGGCGGAATGCACAACGGGGAAGATCATGACCAGAGCCAAGTTCCTGTCCGCCACCGCCCTGTCGCTGGGCCTGATTGGCGCGACGCTCTCACCTGCCGCCGCGCAGGAAAAGACGGATTTCAAGATCGCATGGTCGATCTACGTCGGCTGGATGCCCTGGGGCTATCTGGAAGACAGCGGCATTATGGACAAATGGGCCGAGAAATACGGCATCGACGTCGAGATCGTGCAGATCAACGACTACGTCGAGTCGATCAATCAATACACCGCCGGTGCCTTCGACGGCGTGTCCGCGACCAACATGGACACGCTGTCGATCCCTGCGGGCAGTGGCATCGACACCACCGCGCTGATCATCGGGGATTATTCCAACGGCAATGACGCGGTGATCGCCAAGGGTGACATGACGCTGGCCGATCTGGCCGGGACCAAGGTGAACCTCGTCGAGCTGTCGGTCTCGCATTACCTTCTGGCGCGGGCGCTCGACAGCGCGGACCTGGCCGAGAGGGACCTTGACGGTGTGGTGAACACCTCTGACGCCGACATGATCGCAGCCTATGCCGCCGATGGCGTGAAAACCGTGGTGACGTGGAATCCGCTGGTGTCCGAGATCACATCGTCGAACCCGGACGCCAAGGTTCTCTTCGACAGCAGCCAGATCCCCGGCGAAATCCTTGACCTGATGGTGGTGAATACACGGACGCTCGCGGACAACCCCGACTTTGGCAAGGCGCTTGTCGGGGCATGGTACGAGGTCATGGGGCTGATGGCGGCGGGCGATGAAGAGGCGCTGACAGCGATGGCCGAAGCCTCGGGAACCGACCTTGCGGGCTACAAGGCACAACTGGCGGCGACCGAGATGTTCTATGAGCCCGCCGCCGCCGTGGCACAGGCGTCCTCAGCCGAATTGCCGGCCACGATGACCGAGATTGCCGAATTCCTCTTTGACAAGGGCATCCTCGGCGAGGGGGCCCCCTCCGCCGATTTCGTCGGCATCGAATACCCGGACGGGACCATCACAGGCTCCGATCAGAACGTCATGTTTCGCTTCGACGCCAGCTATATGCAGCTGGCCGCCGACGGCGCTCTCTGAGGGGCGTGCGCCCCGGGCTTGACCCCGGGGCCACCTTTCGCACCATGCGCTTGATCAACAGAACCCCCGCCCGCCCGCTGGCCGTTCTTCTGGCTGCGTTGCCCTTTGTGCTGGTGCTGATCGCCTATGCGGTCGGCTCCGAAATCCGGCTCTCTGCGAACCCGGCGGACAAGCTCCTGCCGGCCCTCACGACCATTCAGGAAACGGCGGCGCGGCTCTTTACCGAAGGCGATCGCCGATCCGGGGAAATCCTGCTTTGGAAGGATACATGGGCCTCCCTTGCCCGGTTGCTCGGTGGGGTGGCCATTGCGGCGAGCCTGTCGTTGATCATCGGCATGGTTGTTGGCCTGCTGCCGCTGTTCCGGGCAACGCTTTCGGGGTTTGTCGCGGTTGTGTCGATGGTGCCGCCGTTGGCGCTTTTGCCGATCCTCTTCATTGTCTTCGGGCTGGGCGAGACGTCCAAGGTGGTGCTGATCGTCATCGGCATTACACCCTTCATGACGCGCGATCTGGCTCAGCGGGTCTTGGACATCCCGCATGAGCAGATCGTCAAGGCGCAGACGCTCGGGGCTTCCTCTCTGGTGATCGCTCTGCGTGTGGCGCTGCCGCAGGTCTTGCCCCGCCTGATCGCCAACGTGCGGCTGTCGCTTGGCTCCGCATGGCTATTCCTGATCGCGGCAGAGGCGGTGGCGGCGGATGTCGGCCTTGGCTATCGCATCTTTCTGGTGCGCCGGTATCTCGCGATGGACGTCATCCTGACCTACGTTATCTGGATCACCGTGCTGGCCTTTGTGCTCGACTGGTTGCTCAAGCTGCTGTCACGAAAAGCCTTCCCCTGGATGGAGGCCGGGCTATGACCGCTTGCACCAAGGCACCGGTCCGGGAACACTCTGTCGCAGGACGAGGAGGACGTGATGCCAGATCCCGAAACCAACAAGGCCACCGTTACGGCCTTCTACGATCTGATGTTCAATCAGTGCAAACCGCGCGAGGCGATCGAACGCTATGCCGGGGCAGAGTACATCCAGCACAATCCGCATGTGGCCGGCGGCAAGGAGGCCTTTGTCGACTATTTCGAGCGAATGGCGCGGGCGTATCCGGGCAAATCAGTCATCTTCCACCGGGGGATCGCGGAGAGCGACTTTGTCGTTCTGCACTGCGAACAGCGCTGGCCGGGATCGGACGACTACGCGGGGATGGACATCTTCCGGCTCGATGCGCAGGGCCGCGTGGTGGAGCACTGGGATGTATTGCAAGTCCTGCCCGAACGCTCGGCGAACGGCAACGGCATGTTCTGACGATCGCCCGAGGCCGCGTTCCAAACCAAGGAGAGCGGCCATGAGTTTCGTCGAAGTGCGCGATGTCTGGCAGGCCTACGGCGGCCGTTCGATCATCGAACGGGTCAATCTGGACGTGGCAGAGGGCGCGTTCGTGTCGATCGTCGGCGCGTCCGGCTGTGGCAAATCCACCTTCCTGCGCCTCCTGCTTGCCGATGAACGCCCGGTGCGCGGCACGATCACCGTCGATGGCGGCGAGGTGGCCGTCGAACCGGGGCAGGCGCGCGGCGTGGTGTTCCAGCGCTATTCGGTCTTTCCGCATCTGACGGTGCGCGAAAACCTGATTGCCGGGGAGGGGTTTTCCACCGGTTTCGGCTGGCTCACCGGAAAAGCACGACGCGCGGCGGCGGATCGGGCCGATGCCATGCTCGTTCGGATCGGGTTGAACCATGTGGCGGGGCAATACCCCGCAAGCCTGTCGGGCGGGATGCAGCAGCGTCTGGCCATCGGGCAAGCGATGACAGCGCGCCCGCGCGTGCTGCTCCTTGATGAGCCGTTCGGGGCGCTCGATCCTGGAACGCGGCTGCAAATGCACGAATTCCTTCAGGAACTCCGGGCCGAAACTGCCATGACCGTGTTTATGGTCAGCCACGACCTAGAAGAGGCCTTCAAGCTGGGGGACCGCGTTCTGGTGTTCGACAAACCGCGTTGGGATCCGCAGGATCCGGGGCTTTACGGCGCGACGGTCACCTACGATTTCGACGCCCGCGACGGCGGGATGCCGTTTCAGAAAATCCTCGACCGCTACCCCTCGCTGAGTGCGGCGGAGCCCGTTTTGCAGGTCTGAGACCGGGAACACCCACGCGCGCCGCCGGGCCCCGCGCGTGGGACAGCCAAGGCCCGGATCCTATCGCCCCTGACCTGATGATCGGGTGGGGCAACTGATTGGGAGACAGGAATGTTTTCTGAGATATACCGCGCGGAAGCCCGCGCACGTGATCCCCGTGCGCTTCGCGCCCGTCATGCAGATCGAGAGATGCGTCAACACCACCCGGACCTGACCAAGCTTGCGGGCTGGAAAGCCATGCGCAAGGAGGCCGAACTGCCCGAGGGGCGCTGGGCCGAGGAGCGGGCCTGGGCGCTGCGGATGGGCCTGACCGGCGCGGACAGCATCGACGACAAGTCGATCCCGACCTTCGCGCGCGGCGAGCTGCCGCATTACGCCGGGATCAACACCTTCCTCAAGGCGCCCTACACGGAGGACGTTCTGGAGGTGGCGAACTACGATGCCACCGTGCTTGGCATTCCGTTCGACGGCGGCACCACCTACCGCCCCGGCACGCGGTTTGGCCCGCAGGGGGTGCGCAAGATTTCCGCGCTCTACACGCCTTACAATTACGAGATCGGCGTCGACCTGCGTGAGCAGATGACCCTCTGCGATGCGGGTGACGTGTTCACCATTCCCGCCAATATCGAGAAGTCCTTCGATCAGATCAGCCGGGCCGTCAGCCACGTGTTCAGTAGCGGCTCCCTGCCGATCATGATCGGCGGCGACCATTCCATCGGCTTTCCCTGTGTCCGGGGCATCGCGGAATGCACATCGAAGAAGATCGGCATCGTGCACTTCGACCGGCACGCCGACATCCAGGAAAAGGATCTGGACGAGCGGATGCACACCACCCCGTGGTTCCATTCGACCAACCTGCCCAACGTGCCGGCGAAGAACCTTGTGCAGATCGGGATCGGCGGATGGCAGGTCCCGCGTGAGGCGGTGAAGGTCGCGCGCGAACGCGAGACCAACATCATCACCATGGGCGACATGGAGAAGATGGGCATCGACAAGACCATCGAGATGGCGCTGGAACTGGCCTGGGACGGCGTCGATATGGTCTATATGTCCTTCGACATCGATAGCATCGACTGTGGATTTGTTCCCGGCACCGGCTGGCCGGAACCGGGGGGCTTCCTGCCGCGCGAGGCGCTGGCGCTGGCGGCGGGCGTGGCTGCGGAAGGGATCTGCGGCATGGAGCTGGTCGAGGTGTCTCCGCCCTACGACACCAGCGATATCACCGCGCTGATGGGCACTCGGGTGATCGTGGACGTGCTTGGCAGCCTCGTGGCGCATGGCAAGCTTGGCGCACACAAGAAGCACATCGACAAACCGGTCAGCATTCCGCACGGGGCGTTCGAAGGCAAACGCTGGTCCAATCCCGGCCCGCATAAGGTGGGTTGAGACATGCCACACGATCATCATCACCACGCCGATCACGGGCATCATCATCCGCATGATCACAACCATTCGCACGAGGCCGATCATCTGCACAGCCATATGCACGATGCAGATGATGCCGCCGACCTGCAGGTGCTGGCCGCGCAGTTCATCGACGGCTTTGTGCAGGCCAGGGACAAGACCAGCTATCTCAAGCTCGCGGGCGTTCCCTTCGAGCGGCCCGGCAAGGGTGGCGCCAAGGCGCTGAAGCTGGTGGATGTGGAGCTGACCACGGACTGGCAGGTCGGCACGGCCTCGCCCTCCTTCGGCTCCAGAGAGCTGAGTTACCTGCCGTTCCCGGGCGAAATGGTGCGGGAGCGGACCAATATGGGCCTCATCTATGTTTCCATGGACGAGAAATCGACACTGGACCTGCGGGATTTCCTGGCAGGCCGCAAAAAGGAAATCGACACATGACTATTCGTTCCATCGCTGCTGCGCTCAGCCTTCTTGGCACCCCGGCTCTGGCGCACACCGGCGTTCACGTGGTGCCGCATGGCACCAACTGGACGGCGATCCTCGCCGCCGTTGCCGTGATTGCGGTTGCCGGTTTCGTGGCCTTTGGGGCCTCGCGCCGCTGAGCCGGACGCGCTATGTGCCGCGAAAAATCCGCGCGGCGCCAATCATCTCTTCCAGCGCCGCAATGCGGTCGGCGCTGGAGGATCGCGCCTGAATGCCGGCGACAAGCGCCTCGATCAGGAAATTTATGGCGAGCGTGGAGTCCCAGCTTGAGGGCGCTTCGACCATGCTGCGGAAGGTGTGCGCCGCATGGGTCTCGATGGGCGAGCCCCATTGGTCGGTGAACAGCACGATCGTGCCGCCCTGTTCGACCACAAGCCGCGACAGCCGCTCCAACTGTTTTTCGTAGCGGCGAATGTCGAAGATCACCAGGGTCGAGTGTTCGTTCATGTCCAGCAGGGACTGCGGCCAGACGCTCGGTGAAGCGTCGAGCAATGATACGCCGGGCCGGATGATCTGCAGGTGATTGAAGAAATAATTCGCGTTCGAGCGGGTAATGCGGCCGCCGATCAGGTGAATGTTCCGGGTCAGATCCGCGAGCAGGTCCGTGACCGTTTCGAAGTCCTCCACGTCCAACCTGTCGATTGTGGCATTGATGTTGCGCGCTGTCGCCACGGCGAAGCGGCTTATGATGTGATCGCTGCGCCCGCTCAATTCGGCAGGCTCCAGTTTGGCCAGCGGTTGCTTGACCCGCGCCGAGACTTCCTCGCGGATGGCATTCTGAAAGTCGGAAAACCCGTCAAAGCCCAATTTCCGGGCAAGTCGCACCACGGAGGCCGTGGACACTTCCGCGCTCTCGGCCAGACGGGTGATCGACTGCAGGCCGCTCATCAGGGAATCGTCCAGAAGCGTCGCGGCCAGCCTCCGCTCGGCAGCGGTGAGCTGCGTCTGATGATCCTTGAGCATGTCACGAACAAGGGGTGTGCCGACGGGGTCTGCCTGTGTCTTGGTCATTACGCCCACCATCCTCGCTGCTGGAAAAGAAACAATGTTGACATTCCTACTTGCTCTGTATTGATCTTTACACAAGCGAACGAAGGGGACAACAAATGGATGCGCTGGGCTGGCCTTCGGCTGCCATCATGGGTGAATTCGGGGCGGCGCCGGTCGTGCTTGTCTGTGAGCACGCGTCTGCTTTCATTCCGCCTGCCTTGAATGATCTGGGCCTGTCGGATGAGGGTAAACGCTCGCATGCGGCCTGGGACATCGGCGCGCTCGACGTCGCAAAGCGTCTGTCAGCGCGGATGCGGGCGCCGCTTGTGGCGGGGCAGATCTCGCGCCTTGTCTATGATTGCAACCGACCGCTTGAGGCAAAGGACAGCATCCCGGCGCTCAGCGAGGTGTTTGTCGTTCCCGGAAACGACGCGATCAGCGAAGAAGAGCGGACCGCACGGTATGATGCCGTGCATCAGCCCTTTCATGCGGCGGTGTCCGAGGTCATGGATCGCCAGATCGCAGCCTGTGCCGAGCCGGTCACGCTGATCACCATTCACACGTTCACCCCTGTCTATCACGGCAAACCGCGCGCGGTTGAATTAGGCTTCCTGTTCCATGCGGACGGCCGCATGGCCGAAGCTGCCGTCGCGTATGAGGCCGCGCGGGGCGGTTTGAAAGCCGCCGTCAATGCGCCGTATTCAGCCAGCGATGGCGTGACCTATACGCTGCAAAAACATGGGGATGCGCGCGGGCTGCGGTCCGTCATGATCGAAGTGCGCAACGATCTCGTCGACACAGAAGCCAAGGCCGAAGTCATCGCGGATCATTTGGCACAGACCCTGACGCAGGCGCTGGTGCAAAGCGGGGAGGCCGTGGCATGACTGTCCTGCGCCGTTACATCGCCGTGGTCGACCGGATCAACCATGCCATCGGACGGGTTGCCATGTATGGCATCTTTGCCCTGATGGCTGTGCTGCTCTGGTCGTCAGTCTCCAAAGTGTTCTTTTCGCCCTCCATGTGGACGCTCGAAATGGCGCAGTTCATCATGGTGGGCTACTATATCCTTGGCGGGCCGTATTCGATCCAGATGGGTTCCAACGTGCGGATGGACCTGCTCTATGGCGAGTGGTCCCCGCGTCGCAAGGCGGCGGTGGACATCGTCACGGTCTTCTTCCTGATCTTCTATCTTGGCGTTCTGCTCTGGGGCGGGATCGACAGCACCAATTACAGCTTCAAATATGGCGGCGAGCGCAGCCCGACCGCGTGGCGCCCCTACCTCTGGCCGATCAAGGTGACCATGTGCTTCGGCATAACGCTGATGCTGCTTCAGGCGGTGTCTGAATTGTTCAAGGATATCCTGCGACTGCGCGGAGAAGAGGTGCCCGCCCATGTCGTATGAATTCATTGCGATCTTCATGTTCGCCACGATGATGGCGATGCTTTTGACCGGACAGCGGGTCTTTGGTGCCATCGGCTTTGTCGCGGTGATCGCGGCGCTGGCGCTTTGGGGCGACCGGGGGGGCTATGACCTCGCCTTCTCCTCCGCGATCAAGCTGATGAAATGGTATCCGCTGCTGACGCTGCCGATGTTCATCTTCATGGGCTATGTGCTGTCGGAATCGAAGATCGCGGACGATCTGTACAAGATGTTCCACGTCTGGATGGGCGGCCTGCGCGGCGGGCTGGCGATCGGCACCATTGGCTTGATGGTCCTGATTTCCGCCATGAACGGGCTGTCGGTGGCGGGCATGGCCATCGGGGCGACCATCGCCCTGCCGGAATTGCTCAAGCGGAACTACGACAAGAAGATGGTGACCGGGGTCATTCAGGCCGGGTCTTCGCTTGGCATTCTCGTTCCCCCCTCCGTGGTTCTGGTGCTTTATGCCATGATCGCGCGGCAGCCCGTGGGGCAGCTTTGGCTCGCCGGGGTGATCCCGGGGCTGATGATGGCGGCGCTGTTCATCCTCTATATCGTGATCCGGTGCCGTATTTCACCGGAGCTTGGCCCCGCCCTGTCGCCCGAAGAGCGTGACATGCCGATGCGCGAAAAGCTGCGCCTGCTGCGCGCCGGATTGCTGCCTGTCGGCATCTTCGCGGTGATGATGGTGCCCTTCGTGAACGGCTGGACCAGCCTCGTCGAAAGCTCCGCCATTGGCGCGATTGCGGCCTTCCTCGCCGCCGTGGCCAAGGGCCGGATGACGCGGCAGGTTTTCGAGGTAACGCTGCGCAATACGCTTGGCATCACCTGCATGTTCATGTGGATCATCCTCGCGGCCCTGGCCTTTGGCGCGGTGTTCGACGGACTTGGCGCGGTCAAGGCAATCGAGTCGCTGTTTACCGAAAAACTGGGCCTAAGCCCGTGGATGATACTCATCCTGATGCAGCTGAGCTTTATCCTGATGGGTACGTTCCTCGATGATACCGCGATGCTGGTGATCGTTGCGCCGCTCTATGTGCCGCTGGTCGGGGCGCTTGGCTTTGATCTGGTGTGGTATGGTGTGCTTTATACCATCACATGCCAAATTGCGTACATGACACCGCCGTTCGGGTATAACCTCTTCCTGATGAAGGCGATGGCGCCGCCGGAGATCTCGCTGCGCGACATCTATGGCTCCATCGTGCCCTTCGTTCTGGTGATGGTTCTGGCGCTGGCGTTGGTGATGGCCTTCCCGGACATCGCGCTGTGGCTACCCGGTGTGGTCTATGGAAACTGACAACAAACAAGACCCCGCGAAGGGGCAAATGATCCAATCAACAAGGAGACGACAGATGACTTTGACAAGACGCAAGATCCTCGCAGGGGCCGCCGCTGCCCCGGCGCTCGCCGCCCCGACATTGGTCAAGGCGCAAGCGCCGATCAAGTGGCGCTTCCAGACCTACGCGGGCGCTGCGCTGGGCGAACATGTGACCAAGCCGATCATCGATTACATCAACACCGCCGCCAACGGCGAGATGGAAATCGAACTCTACTACGCCGATCAGATCGTCCCCACTGGCGAGCTGTTCCAGGCGCTGCAGCGCGGCACCATCGACGGCGTGCATTCGGACGATGACTCCATGGCGTCGCCCACGCCGCTGCGCACCTTTGGCGGCTACTTCCCCTTTGCCACCAAGACCATCCTCGACGTGCCGGTGCTGTTCAACCAGTACGGCCTCAAGGATATCTGGGAAGAGGAATACGCCAAAGTCGGGGTCAAATGGCTGTCGGCTGCGGGTCAGGATCCGTGCAACTTCAACACCAAGAAAGAGGTCACTTCGCTGGCCGATCTGGATGGTCTGAAGCTCTATACCTTCCCGACCGCTGGCCGGTTCCTGAGCCAGTTCGGCGTTGTTCCGGTGACGATCCCCTACGAGGATGCGGAAGTCGCGGTGCAGACCGGCGAGCTTGATGGCATGGCCTGGTCCGGCATCACCGAGGATTACACCGTCGGCTGGGCGGATGTGACCGATTACTTCCTGACCAACAACATCTCGGGCGCGTGGATCGGGTCCTTCTTCGTCAACGAAGAGCGCTGGGCCGAGCTGCCGGAGCACCTCAAGACGCTGGTCATGGCGGGTATCGAAGCCGGTCACACCTATCGCAACCAGTGGTACTGGGGCGGCGAGGCCCGCCTGCGGGCGCAGGGCGACAAGCTGGCGCTGCGCGAAGTGCCGTCCTCCGAGTGGAAGCAGGTCGAAGAGGCCGCGGTCAAGTTCTGGGACGAGATCGCCGAAGAGGGCGAAGTGCACCAGAAGATCGTCTCGATCTTCCGTGAGTACAACGGCGTGATCAACTCGGCGGGTGCCCCTTACACCTTCTGATGTGACGACATGGCGTGACACAGGCCCTCGCGCGGAGTTGTGCGAGGGCCGATTTTGGCTCCGGGAGACGCGGGACATGACGGATGGCGACGAAGAGCAGGGCGCTGCCTGGCCGCTGCCCAAGTTCTCCTTTCAGGTCTCCATGCCGGGTGTCGGCAACATGCCGTTTCAGGAAGTCACGGGGTTGGAGATCGACGCAGAGGTGCTCGACTACCGGTCCGGGAATTCTGCCGCATTCTCGGCGATCAAGATGCCGGGCGTCACAAGGACCGGCACCGTGGTGATGAAGAACGGTATCTTCGCCAGCAACAACACGTTCTGGTCCTGGTTCAGCCAGATCAGGATGAACACGATCCAGCCCGCGACGGTAACCATTTCGCTGCTGGATGAATCGGGGAAGCCGACGATGGTCTGGAAACTGGCCAACGCCTGGCCGACGAAGATCTCCGGCACGGATTTGAAGTCCGACGGGAATGAAGTGGCGGTTGAAACGATCGAGTTTGCCCACGAAGGGCTGACGATCGCAAACGGCTGAGGAAGGAAATCGGGATGACATTCGAAGAGCTCAAGACGGCGGTGACCGCAGGCGAGATCGACACCGTACTGGCCTGCATCGTGGACATGCAGGGCCGCCTCATGGGCAAGCGGTTCCACGCAGGCCATTTCGTGGCAAGCGCCTGGGAAGAAACCCATTGCTGCAATTATCTGCTGGCCACCGATCTGGAGATGGCGACGCCCGAGGGTTACAAGGCGACCTCCTGGGAAAACGGCTACGGCGATTACATCATGAAGCCGGATCTGGAGACCCTGCGTCCGGTGCCTTGGCTGGAAGGCACGGCGCTGGTTCTGTGCGACGTGCTCGATCATCACAGCCATGAGCCGGTGCCGCATTCCCCGCGCCAGATGCTGAAAAGCCAGGTCGCCAGGCTCAAGGCGTTGGGCTTTGATGCGATGATGGCGACAGAGCTGGAATTTTTCCTTTTCGAGAAGAGCTTTGAGGAAATCCGCAAGGGCGGTTTCCGCGATCTGACCCCGATCAGCGGCTATAACGAAGACTACCATATCTTCCAGACCACCAAGGAAGAGCACGTGATGCGCCCGATCCGCAATCACCTTTGGAACGCGGGCATCCCGGTCGAAAACACCAAGGGCGAGGCGGAGGCCGGTCAGGAAGAGCTCAATATCAAATATGCGCAGGCTCTGGACACGGCGGATTACCACACGATCGCCAAACATGCGGTGAAGGAAATCGCATGGCAGAATGGCCATGCGGCAAGCTTCCTGCCGAAATGGCACCAGGATCGCGTGGGCAGCTCCAGCCACGTGCATCAATCGCTCTGGAAGGAAGGCGCGCCGGCGTTCTTTGATGCCGACGATGCGCTTGGGATGAGCACGCTCATGAAGCACTACGTGGCCGGTCTGCTTAAATACGCGCCTGATTACACCTATTTCCTCGCGCCCTACATAAACAGCTACAAGCGGTTCATGAAGGGCACCTTTGCCCCGACGCGGATCATCTGGTCGGTGGACAACCGCACCGCCGGTTTCCGTTTGTGCGGCAATGGCACCAAGGCGGTTCGGATCGAATGCCGGGTCGGTGGCTCCGACATCAACCCCTATCTGGCCATGGCTTCGATGCTGGCCGCCGGGATTGCCGGGATCGAAGAGGAGCTGACGCTGGAAGAACCGACCGTGGGCGACGTGTACAAGGGGGCGACGGGGATGATCCCGGGCAATCTCGATTCGGCGCGGGCGGCCCTGCAGGAATCGTCGGTGATGCGCGCGGCTTTCGGGCACGAGGTAATCGACCATTACTGTCGCGCCGCCGAAGTCGAACTCGAAGAGTTCGCGCGGGTGGTGACCGACTGGGAAATCGCCCGCGGGTTCGAGCGGGCGTAAGAGATCTGGCGCGCGGGGCGCGGCCCCGCGTGTGCCGGAATATTTTGACCAAGAAAAAACAGAGGCGCGGCCTCTGAGACGTGGAGGTTTGGCGATGAGCCGGACATTGGACTGTATCTCGCCGATCGACGGATCGGTTTACGCATCGCGTGAGGTGATGGCGCTTGACGCGGCCCGCGACAAGATTGCGGACATGCGCACGGCGCAGGCGGCATGGGCCGCGCGCCCGTTGCAGGAACGCATTGACCTGGTGATGGCGGGCGTTGCGGCGGTTGGCGCGATGAATGACGAAATCGTGCCGGAGCTGGCGCATATGATGGGCCGCCCCGTCCGCTTTGGCGGCGAGTTCGGCGGCTTCAACGAGCGTGCAAGCCATATGGCGGCGATTGCCGCCGAGGGTCTGGCCGATCTGCAGGTCGGTGAGGACGAGACCTTCAAACGCTATATCAAGCGGGTGCCGCATGGCGTGGTCTTTGTCGTGGCGCCGTGGAACTATCCCTACATGACGGCGATCAACACGGTTGCCCCGGCGTTGATCGCGGGCAATGTCGTGCTGCTCAAACACGCAACCCAGACCCTGCTCGTGGGCGAGCGGATGGCGGCGGCGTTCCACGCGGCGGGCGTTCCGGCGGAAGTGTTCGACAATATCTTCCTCGACCATGACACGACATCGGCGTTGATTGCCGGCAATGCCTTTGATTTCGTCAACTTCACGGGCTCCGTCGGTGGCGGTCAGCAGATGGAGCGCGCGGCGGCTGGCACATTCACCGGCGTGGCGACAGAGCTTGGCGGCAAGGATCCGGGCTATGTGATGGAGGACGCGGACGTTGATGCGGCGGTCGATACGCTGATTGACGGGGCGATGTTCAACTCGGGCCAGTGCTGCTGTGGGATCGAACGGATCTATGTCCATGAGAGCCTCTTCGACACGTTCCTCGAAAAGGCGCTGGCAGTGGTGCGCGGGTACAAGCTGGGCAATCCTCTGGAGCAAGCGACGACCATCGGCCCGATGGCCAATGTCCGCTTTGCCGCCGAAGTGCGCGCACAGATCGCCGAAGCTGTCGAAGCTGGCGCCACCGCCCATATCGAGACCTTTTCGGAGGACGATGGGGGCGCCTATCTGACGCCGCAGATCCTGACAGGGGTCGACCACACCATGCGGGTGATGCGCGACGAGAGCTTTGGTCCGGTCGTGGGCATCATGCCGGTGAAGGATGACGCCGAAGCGATCGCCCTGATGAACGACAGCGAATTTGGTCTGACGGCGAGCCTTTGGACGGCTGACATCGACCGGGCGCAGCGCGTCGGCGATCAGATCGAAACCGGCACGGTTTTCATGAACCGGGCCGATTACCTTGATCCGGGTCTTTGCTGGACCGGCTGCAAGAACACGGGGCGCGGCGGGGGCCTTTCGCTGATTGGCTACCACAACTTGACGCGTCCAAAATCCTACCATCTCAAGAAGGTGACCAAATGAACCTGACAGGAAACTGGTCTTATCCGACAGCTGTGAAATTCGGGGCGGGGCGCATTGCCGAACTGCCCGGCGCCTGCGCGCAGGCGGGGATCACACGGCCCCTGCTTGTCACGGACAAGGGGCTGGCCGATCTGCCGATCACCGATCAGACGCTGGATATTCTGGAGACGGCCGGATTGGGGCGGGCCTTGTTTGCCGATGTCGATCCGAACCCGAACGAAAAGAATCTCGAAGCCGGTGTCGCCGCCTATCGCGATGGCGGGCATGACGGGGTGATCGCCTTTGGCGGTGGTTCCGGTCTGGATCTCGGAAAAATGGTTGCCTTCATGGCCGGGCAGACGCGGCCGGTCTGGGATTTCGAGGATATCGGCGACTGGTGGAGCCGTGCCGACGCCGATGCGATTGCGCCCATCGTGGCCGTGCCGACAACCGCCGGAACCGGATCGGAAGTGGGGCGCGCCAGCGTCATCACAAACTCCGAAACCCATGTGAAGAAGATCATCTTCCACCCCAAGGTGCTGCCGAGCGTGGTAATCTGTGATCCCGAACTGACGGTCGGGATGCCGAAATTCATCACTGCCGGGACCGGTCTGGATGCTTTTGCCCACTGCGTGGAAGCCTTCAGCAGCCCGTTCTATCACCCGATGAGCCAGGGCATTGCGCTGGAAGGCATGCGGTTGGTGGTCGAGTATCTGCCGCGCGCCTATGCCGACGGGAGCGACCTTGAGGCGCGCGCCCAGATGATGAGCGCGGCGGCCATGGGCGCGACAGCGTTCCAGAAGGGGCTTGGCGCGATCCATGCGCTGTCGCATCCGATCGGAGCCGTCTTCAACACCCATCACGGTACCACCAACGCGGTCTGTATGCCCGCCGTTCTGGAACTGAACGCGCCGAAGATCGCGGATCGGTTTGACCGCGCAGCGTCCTACATTGGGGTGGACGGCGGCTTCGATGGTTTCCGCCGCTTTGTGCAGGACTTCAACGACAGCTTTGCCATTCCGGCGAAACTGTCGGAGATGGGGGCCACGGCCGACCGGATCGACGAGCTGGTGCCGATGGCGCTGGCCGATCCGTCCTGCGGCGGCAATCCGGTTGAGCTGACCGAGGCCAACGTGAAGGCGTTGTTCGAAGCGGTGATCTGATCCGTCGCAAAAAGGCCTCAGGTCAGGAATGGTACGATTTCGCGCAGAAATCGTACCATTTTTTTTATAGTCCACGGTTGGCTTCCGCCCCGTGCAGGTCCGGCGATTAGAGCGGCGCATTGGACCTTTGTTCCGGTCCCCTTGCCGCATCCGCGTCCAGGACGTGGGGGAGACAGAAGACCCCGCGCGCCAGCGGCCCGGCAAGCCCGTTGCCCGCGTCGAGATCACGAATGTCACAGAGGGTTTTCGGCAAGGGCCTGCCCTGCCTTGGGGGATGTGATACACCCGCCGTATCACTGCGCTTCTATCGGGCAAACGCTGTAATTCTACATCGCCTGTCCGGCTGAATTCCCTAACGCCCCTTGCTGCGTCGCGGCAAACTCGCCATGCTTGCGGGCACCTCAAAACAGCGAAAGATACTCATGTCGATCACGGCCAGCATCTATCACCTGACGCACTACAAGTATGACCGTCCGGTCACACTCGGGCCGCAGGTGATCCGGCTGAGGCCGGCGCCCCACTCGCGCACACGGGTGATCTCGCACGCGCTCAAGGTCTCGCCCGAAGGGCATTTCGTCAACCACCAGCAGGACCCCTATGGCAACTGGCTGGCGCGGTTTGTCTTTCCCGAGCCGGTGACGGAGTTCAAGATCGAGGTTGACCTGGTAGCCGACATGTCGGTCTATAACCCCTTCGATTTCTTCATCGAAGACCACGCCACGAAGATCCCCTTCACATATGGCGATGAGATCAAGGAAGATCTGAGCATCTATCTTGTGAAGGAGCCGGTGGGCCCCTTGCTTGAGGGGTTCCTCAGGAAAATCCCGCGTGAGCCGACGCCGACGGTGGATTTCCTTGTTGCTCTGAACGCGATGGTCGAAAAGGAAATCACCTACGAAATCCGGATGGAGCCGGGCGTGCAGACGCCGGAGGAAACGCTGGGCCGGGCGGCCGGATCCTGCCGGGACAGCAGCTGGCTTCTGGTTCAGACCCTGCGCAATCTCGGCCTCGCGGCCCGCTTTGTGTCCGGCTACCTGATCCAGCTCAAGCCCGATTTGCAGGCTCTGGATGGCCCGTCCGGCACCGATCACGATTTCACCGACCTGCATGCCTGGGTCGAGGTGTTCCTGCCGGGTGCGGGTTGGGTCGGGCTTGATCCGACGTCCGGCCTCTTTGCGGGAGAAAGCCACATTCCGCTGGCTGCGACGCCGCATTACCGCACCGCCGCGCCGATCTCGGGGGTGGCAAGCTATGCCGAGGTGGACTTTTCCTTCGACATGCAGGTGATGCGCACCGCCGAGCATCCGCGCATCACCAAGCCATTCTCCGATGCCTCCTGGGAGGCGCTGAATGCGCTGGGACATGCGGTGGACAAGCGGCTAGAGGCCGGGGACGTCCGGTTGACCATGGGCGGCGAGCCGACCTTTGTCTCCATTGATGACTTCGAAAGCAGCGAGTGGAATTCCGACGCGGTTGGCCCGACAAAACGTGTGCTGGCCGACAGTTTGATCCGGCGTCTCGACGACAAGTTCGCGGGAGGCGGGCTGCTGCATTATGGGCAGGGGAAATGGTATCCGGGCGAGACCTTGCCGCGTTGGACCTTCTCCCTGTACTGGCGCAAGGACGGCAAGCCGATCTGGCGCGATCAGAACCTGTTGGCGAGAGAGGACACGCGTGAAGATGTCGGTCCCGAAGACGCCGAAGCGCTGCTCAAGGGTATTGCCGACGCGCTGGAGGTTTCGAACGAGAATGTGATGCCGGCCTTCGAGGATCCGGCGGACTGGATCATCCGGGAAGGCAACCTTCCGGAGAATGTGACGCCGGACAACAGCAAGCTGAAGGACCCCGAGGAGCGGGCCCGGATCGCGCGTGTGTTCGAGCGCGGTTTGACCACCGCTGCGGGCTATGTGCTGCCGGTTCAACGCTGGCAGAGCGCGGCCAGGAAGACATGGCTTTCGGAGGTCTGGAAGCTGCGCCGGGGCAAGGTCTTTCTTGTCGCCGGGGACAGCCCGGTGGGCTATCGTCTGCCGCTTGGCAGCCTGTCGCATGTGCCCGCCGCGCAATACCCTTTCATCAATCCGCAGGATCCGACGGTGGCGCGCGACCCGCTCCCCGAAACGTGGCTGAAGGACGAAGAAGACCACGATGCCGCGCAGACGCCGGATCGCGATCAGGCGGTATCGAGCCGGACGGACGACACCGCCGGACAAACAATCATGGCGCAAAGCTTCAAGCCCGACATCGACGGCTATGTGCGCACCGCGATTTCGGTCGAGCCACGCGATGGACGTCTGTGCGTCTTCCTGCCGCCGGTGGAGGCGCTGGAAGACTATCTCGAACTGATCGAGGCGGTCGAACGGGCGGCCAAGCGGATCGGGCGCAAGGTGATGATCGAAGGCTATGCCCCGCCCCATGACCCGCGCGTCGAGGTCATCCGCGTTGCGCCCGACCCGGGCGTTCTGGAGGTCAACATTCATCCGGCATCGAGCTGGGCGGAGTGCGTTCAGACCACCGAGACCGTCTATGAAGAGGCGCGGCAGACCCGTCTGGGCGCGGACAAGTTCATGATCGACGGGCGGCACACCGGCACCGGCGGTGGCAACCATGTTGTGGTCGGCGGCGCAACGCCGATCGACAGTCCGTTTCTGCGCCGCCCCGACCTGCTCAAGAGCCTGATCCTGTTCTGGCAACGGCATCCAAGCCTCTCCTACCTGTTTTCCGGCACCTTTGTCGGGCCGACATCACAGGCACCGCGCATCGACGAGGCGCGGCATGATCAGCTCTATGAACTGGAAATCGCGCTCGACCAGATCTGGCCGCCGGAGCAGGGGCATGTGCCGCCGCCGTGGCTGACGGATCGTCTGCTGCGCAATTCGCTGATCGACGTGACGGGCAACACGCACCGCACGGAGATCTGCATCGACAAGCTGTATTCGCCGGACGGCCCGACCGGGCGGCTTGGCCTTGTGGAATTCCGTGGCTTTGAAATGCCGCCGAACCCGCGCATGAGCCTGGCTCAGCAGCTCCTGATCCGGGCGATCATTCTGCGCTGCTGGGAAGATCCGATCAGCAACAGCTTGACGCGCTGGGGGACCACGCTGCACGACCGGTTCATGCTTCCGGCGTTCATCTGGGAAGATTTCCTTGATGTGCTGGAAGACCTGCGCGCGCATGATCTGCCGATGGAGGCCGATTGGTTCAAGGCGCAGGCCGAGTTCCGCTTTCCGTTTTGTGGCGAGGTCACTTACGAGGGGGCGACGCTGGAAATCCGGCAGGCTCTGGAGCCGTGGCACGTCATGGGGGAGACCGGCGCAATCGGGGGCACCGTGCGCTATACCGACAGCTCGGTCGAGCGGCTTCAGGTCCGGCTCGAAACCGCCAATCCCGAACGCTATGTCGTGACGGCGAACGGCCGCCGCGTGCCGCTGCACAGGACGGCAACAACCGGCGAGCGTGTGGGCGCGGTGCGCTACAAAGCGTGGAAGCCGCCAATGTCGCTGCATCCGGTGCTTGAGGTGGACGCGCCGCTGACCTTTGACATCTATGACACCTGGACGGGCCGGTCCATTGGAGGCTGCCGGTATCACGTCGCGCATCCGGGCGGTCGGAATTTCGATACCTTCCCGGTCAATGGCAACGAAGCAGAGGCGCGCAGGCTCAGCCGTTTCGAGGCGTTTGGGCATACGCCCGGCGCCTTCGAGCCGCCACGCGAGACGACGCATCCGGAATTTCCGATGACGCTGGACCTCAGAAGGCGTCCGGGGCTCTGAGCGATGCAGAAATCTGAGCGGACCGTCCCTTCCGAATTGCTCAAGGCCTATGCACGGCAAATGGGTGTGTCGGACGAGATGCTGGATGCGGATGGCCGCGTCCGGCCCGCCTGGGTTTCTTTCATCAACCATATCAGCAGCCTGGGCGCCGCTCAGTTGGAGAACCGCTTTGCCCGGGGGGATCAATATCTTCGCGATGCGGGTATCCTGTTTCGGCAGTATGACGATGCGTTGTCGACCGAACGGGAGTGGCCACTGAGCCATATTCCCGTACTTCTCGACGAAACGGAGTGGCAGGAGATTTCCGCCGGGCTGGTCGAGCGGGCGGAGCTTTTGGAATTCGTGGCGCGCGATGTCTACGGGGCCAATACGCTGGTATCCTCCGGGCAGCTTCCGGCGGCTATTCTGAGCCAGAATCCGGCGTGGCTGCGACCGATGATCGGGGTGAAGCCGCGCGATGGCAACTTCCTCAACTTTCTGTCTTTCGAATTGGGCCGTGGTCCGGATGGCAAGTGGTGGGTGATCAGCGATCTGGTCGAGGCGCCGTCGACCGCCGGCTTTGCCATCGAGAACCGGGTCGCCATGGGGCGGGTCTTTCCCAACTTCTTCTCCCGCTCGAATATTCACAGGCTCGCCGGGTTCTTTCAGGCGTTCCAGCAAAATCTGTTCAACCTGCGTGGCCGCAGCAGCGAGGGCCAGATCGCCGTGCTGACGCCCGGCCCGATGCATCAGAACTATGCCGAACACGCCTATATCGCCCGCTATCTCGGGCTGTTGCTGCTCGAAGGCGAAGACCTGATCGTTCAGAACGGCAAGGCCCTTGTGCGCACGATTGACGGTCCGAAACCGATCAGCCTGCTTTGGAACCGGGTGCCGAGCGGCATGGTCGACCCGCTCGAACTGGATCCCGGATCGCTCATTGGAACTCCGGGTCTGCTTGAGGCGGTGCGGACGCAGGGCCTGAAGACGCTCAACGCCATCGGCTCCGGCGTGTTGGAAACCCGCGCGCTCATGGCGTTCCTGCCGCAGATCGCGCGCTCCACACTTGCCAAGGAGCTGCGTATTCCCAACATTGCCACATGGTGGTGCGGCGGCGATGTGGAGCGCGAGCATGTCATCGTACATCGCGACCGGATGATGATTGGCTCGGCCTTTTCGACGGTTCCGCTGATGTCGGATCAGGGGACGACGATCCTCACATCCGAACTCGACACGCCTCAAGCGGAAAACATCGCCGCCCTGCTGCGCAGCCGCGGGCGCGAACTGGTTGGTCAGGAAGCGATTACCCTGTCGACGACGCCGACATGGGAACAGGGCGGGCTGGCGCCGCGTCCCGTGTGCATCCGGATTTTTCTCGGGCGCACGGCCAAGGGCTGGGAGGTCATGCCCGGTGGCTACGCCCGCGTCAGTGCCGGTCAGGATGCGAAAGCCTTTGCAATGCAACGCGGCGGCAAGGTGGCGGATGTCTGGATCGTCAGCGACGAACCGGTTCAGAAGTCGAGCCTTCTGGACAGCACCACATCTGACGCCGTGCGCAGTGCCGAGCGCGCCGCCTTGCCAAGCCGCGCTGCGGAAAACCTGTTCTGGCTGGGCCGCTATGTCGAGCGGGCGGAGCTGAACCTGCGGTTGGTGCGGGGCTACTATGCCCGGCTGAGCGAAGGCGTGCCGCATACGTCGCGGTTCCCGGCCTTTCAGCGCGAAAAGCTCATGGCCGGGGTGGAGCCGGGACTCGATGCCATTGCCGATTGGTGCCGGGCGCCGCTGCAGCAGGCCTTGCAGGCGGCTTCGAAGGTCGGCGACCGGTTCTCGCCCGACGGCATGATGGCGCTGCGCGCGCTTGTCGAAGATGCCCATGCCTTTGAGACGCGTGGCGCCAACGTGGATGAAATTCCGCGTGAGATCAGCGCGTTGCTGCGGCAGGTTTCCGGATTTGCCGGGCTGGTGCATGAAAACATGTACCGCACCGACGGCTGGCGTTTCTTGAGCCTTGGCATCTCGCTCGAACGGGCATCGAACATGTGCCACGTCATGGCCTGTCTGACCTCGCGGGAGGCGCCGGAAGGCAGCCTGGACCTCGCGTTGGAAATCGGAGACAGCGTGATCGCGCACCGGGCGCGGTTCTCCATCATGGCCAACCGGCTTTCGGTGTTGGATATCCTTGGGATCGACGATCAGAACCCGCGTTCGATCCGCTATCACGTGGCCCGCGCGCGAAGGCATATCGAGGAATTGCCCGGCCATGGCGCAAGCCACGTGCTGACGGACGTGGCCCGCCGCGCGCTGACGCTTGAAACCTTCCTTGCGGTGCACCATGTGGATGATCTGACACCCAAGATGCTTTTGCGGGTCCGGCAGGACATCTGGGATCTGTCGGACGCCCTGAGTGCGGCGCATCTGGTGTAGGGCCATGCTGTACGACATTCGCCTGAAGATCACCCACCGTTACGAAGCCCCGGCTGGCAACAGTCGGCATTTGCTGCGTGTCTTGCCCGGGACGATCCCGGGGCGGCAGCGCGTTTTGGCGGTGCTGCTCGATGTGTCGCCGAAACCTGACGAACGCGGTGACAGTCTCGATTTCTTTGGAAATATGGTTGCCACGGTGTCGCATCTCGAACCGCATGACGAAATGGCGATCAGCATGTCGTGCCGTGTCGAGGTACTGCCGGTTCAGAGCCTGCTGGACGTCTCTGCCGAACGCGTTGACTTGCTACGGCAGGTCTCCGAGCTGCGCGATCTCACGCCCGGCTCGCCGGTGCACTTTCTCGGACCGTCACAGCGCCTGATGCCAAGCTCCGAAATATCCGACTTCGCCAAAAACGCGGTGCGTGCCGGAGAAAGCTCCGCTGCGGCGGTCAAGAGCATCGGGGAGGCGCTGCACGAGCGGATGACCTTTGATGCAGAGGCAACGACGGTGCGGACGGACCCGCGCGACGCCTTCTTGCTGGGGCGCGGGGTTTGCCAGGACTATACGCATATCATGATCCTCGCGCTGCGCTCGCTTGGTATACCGGCCGGCTATGTCAGCGGCTTCATCCGGACCGTTCCGCCGCCGGGGCAGGAGCGGCTTGAAGGAGCGGACGCCATGCATGCCTGGGTGCGGGCGTGGTGCGGGATGGAGCAGGGCTGGATCGAATACGACCCGACGAACGCGACGTTCGTCGGGCAGGACCACATAGTGCTTGGGCATGGCCGTGACTATGCCGACATAAGCCCGGTTGTCGGCCACCTGCGCTCCTCCGGGGGATCGCAGAATCAGCAGGCGGTCGACGTGATCCCGGTCGAATAGGGGGGCCACCCTAGACGGAGCCAAGATCCGGGAGCGTTTCTGCGTAGCGCGACAGGCCTCGGGTCAGCGGAAACAGATCCGCTTGCAGCGCGTGGTAAATGTCGGGTTTACCGTGGAATTGGCGTCCGGTTGGCGTGCCGCTCTCATCGAGCTCCGGGAACCAGCCGCCGTTTTTGTGGTCTATGAAATGGGCGTCCGCGAACTGCCAGAGCTTGCGATACCACGCCTCGTCCTCCGGCCTGGGATCAAGTTTGAGAAATGAGGCGAGGACCCCGATCGCCTCTGTCACGGGCCACCAGTACCGGTCCGTGATCGCGGGGCTGCCGGCCCAGTCGAGCGTGTAGATCATCCCGCCATCTTCCCGCCACGCATCCTCAAGCGCGCGGTAAGCCACCGCGCGCGCGGTTTGTGGCGCGTTGTTGTCGGGGCGCCCGCTCAGATCCCAATGTTGCAGCAGTAGCCGGGAGAATTCGAACGAATGGCCCGGCGTGGTTCCGGCGGGGCGGAACATCGGATTCTCTGAGTAATCCCGGTCCACGGTCCAATCCGCATGGTAATGCTCGGGGAGCCGGTCATGGGTCTGCGGCGCCATCGTGTTCAGGAAGAAATCCAGAATGCGCCCAGCCTTCTCCAGGTAGTGTTCGCGGCCCGTGGCTTCGTAAGCCGCGAGCAGCGCCTCCGTCCCGTGCATGTTGGCGTTCATGCCACGATAGTTGGAAAACGGCGTCCAATCGCGGTTCCATTCGTCCGCAAAAAGGCCCGGCCCCTCCTCCCAGAAATGCCGCTCCAGCACGGCTGTCACGTCGTCGATCAGGGCGTCCGCGTCCGGATGTCCGGTCATTTTCGCGCTGGCCCCTGCGAGCAGGACGAACACATGGCCATAGGCCAGCTTGCGACCATCCGCGATGCGATCTCCGTCCATCGCCCACACGTATCCGCCGTGGTCCGCGTCGTGATGATGGCTGGCCAGATAGCGCATGCCCTGATCGACGACCGCCTCGCAATCGCGCAGTCCGCCGAGCATTCCAAGCGCGTAGGAATGAATCAGGCGTGTGGTTGTATGCAGCTCCTGCACCGTATCGGGCAGGGGATTGCCATCGAAGTCGAGCGTATGAAAGCCCGGCTCAGTACCGACGCTGGCCAGAAAAAACGCGAACTGGCGCCGGGCGTCATCGGCGAGCCATCGGCGGTGTGTTGTATCGGAGAGCCAATCGGCGGCTCCGTCGGCGGCTAATGGCGCTGGCATTGTGGTCTCACTCCCTGTTCGCGCCAAGCCTGACCCAATCGGTGCAGGATCACAAGCTGCAGTCCGGGTCCGTCCGGGCGCGGTTTGGGCCCGGCGGATTTTGCCGCCGATCTTAAAGCAGCGCCCTTCAAGCGCTTGAATTTTGTGCATTCGGCGCGTGGATGCACGAAAAATGATCAGCTTCCGGTATCTCATCCCGGTGTGCCTTGGCCCTTCTTGTTTCCTGCCGGGCTGGTCCGGAAGCATCCGAACGCGAACACGGGGCGGATCATTGGAACTGAGATTTTTCGAAATTTACCGGAACGCAGATTATCTCTGGCTGCTGGCAGAGGGCGTTATGACAAGCGCGGGCGTGACCCTCGCGGGGGCGGTGCTTGGTTTTGTCTTTGCCTGCGGTCTTGCCTTTGCGCGCTATGAACGGGTTCCGGTGCTGCGCTGGATCGCGGCGGGGTATGTGGATTTCATCCGCAACACGCCGCTTATCGTGCAGCTTTTCTTTGTTGCTTTCGGCCTGCCGCAGCTCTTGGGGTATGTCTGGCCATTCTGGGCCCATGCCGTGCTGGCCTTGACGTTGAACTTCTCGGCCTACTTCGCGGAGATCCTGCGTGCGGGCTTCCAGACCGTGGATGATGGCCAGCATGACGCGGCCAAGGCACTCGGCATCGGCCGGACGGTGCGGTTTTTCCGGATCATCATGCCGCAGTCGGTGGCGCAGATGTTCGCCTCGCTCAATTCACAGTTCATCTTTCTGTTCCTGACCACAGGTGTCATCTCGGAAATCGGGGTGCGGGATCTGACCTATGCCGGGCTGTTTATCGACAGTCGCACGTTCCGGTCGTTCGAAGTGTTTATCACTCTGACCGTGCTCTACATCCTGATATCGCTGGCTTTCAAGGCGGCCATGAGCCTGCTTGAACGGCGCGCCTTCCGCTGGAAGACCGCGCGATGAAGGATCTTTTCGTCAGCCTGCTCGGCAAACCCGAAGGCATCATCCTGTTTCAGCTGCTCGATGCGACGCAGTACACGATCTACCTGTCTTTGATCGCCTTTCTGGGCGGCGGGCTGATCGGTGCGATGATCACCTTGATGCGGATTGCGCCCGTGCGCAGCCTCAAGCGGATCTCGGTGAGCTACATTTGGCTGTTCCAGTCCACACCGCTGCTGATGATGCTGTTCCTGACAGGTCTGGGCGTGCCGCGCCTACTCGATATCGACGTCAATCCCTGGACGGCGGCGGTGGTGTCCCTGGTGATCTATGCCTCGGCCTATCTGTCGGATGTGTGGCGCGGCGCTGTTGAAAGCGTGCCGGAGGGGCAGTGGGAAGGCGCGCGGTCCATTGGCCTGACCTTTCTGCAGACGCTCCGGCTCGTGATCCTGCCACAGGCGTTTCGGGTCGCCCTCGCGCCCACCGTTGGCTTCATGGTGCAGATCATCAAGGGCACGTCGCTGGCCTATATAATCGGGTTCCACGATCTCATGGCCATCGGCAAACGCTGGGCGAATGCGCCGGTCGATGGGTCGGAGCCTTTCGTCATCTTCCCGCTGATGGCGCTGATCTATTTCGCGCTGTGCTACCCGCTGACGCTGTGGTCGCGGCATCTCGAAAAGCGTCTCGGGACGATCAAGAACAAGGAAACAGTCGCGCCAGCGGCTGCATGACAAACCCAACAGAGGAGAACACGATGTTAAAAACAAAGCTCAAATCCCTTGTGGCCGCGCTGGCCCTGACCTTGCCGCTGGCCGCGCCGGCGCAAGCGGACCTGACGGATATCCTTGAAGCGGGCGTGATCAAGATCGCCGTGCCCGAAAGCTTTCCGCCGTTCGGCGCGCTGAGCATGGAAGGCGAGCACGAAGGCTATGACGTGGATGTGGCCAAGCTGGTGGCGGAGAACCTCGGTGTCGAGCTGGAGCTTGTCCCCGTGGTCTCCAAGCAGCGCATTCCCTTCCTCGAAACGGACCGCGTGGATCTCGTGATCTCTGTCATGGGGGCCAACCCGGAGCGGGCCAAGTCGATCTGGTTCTCGGCGGCCTATGCGCCGTTCTTCTCCGGCGCCTTTGCAACCGCGGACAAGTCCATCTCCTCGCCCGACGATCTGGTCGGCATGAAAGTCGGCCTGACCGGTGGGACGCTCGAAGATCTGGAGCTGACCAAGACCGCCCCGGAGGGTGTCGAAATCATCCGTTTTGGTGACAATGCAGCGACCCTGTCGGCCTTCACCTCGGGGCAGGTCGATGTGCTTGTGTCCGGCAACACGGCGGCTGCGCAGATCACCGACGCCAACCCGGACATCGGTCTGGAAACCAAGTTCATCATCAAGGAAAGCCCGGCGTTCATTGGCGTCAAGAAGGGTAACTATGATCTGCTGCAATGGGTCAACGTCTTTATCTTGCACAAAAAACTGGGTGGGGAGCTTGACGAGATTTCGCAAAAATGGCTCGGCCAGCCGTTGCCGCCGCTGCCGACTTTCTGAATATCTGAAGACCTCGATCGCAAGGATCAGGGCGCCGGTTTCGGCGCCCTTTTTCGTTTTCTGTTCCGGGGTGCCGGCGCCGGACATCTGGCCTGAAAGTCGGATTGGAAAGGCGGCCTTATCAAGCCACTTGACGAACCTGCCGTGTTACATGTTACATATTTCATGACAGAGACGCCGAGCGTCTCGACGCGCCGGGAGGACGGCGTGACGTGGGAGGAGACAGGGATGACAGGAGCGTCTGCGCTGCGCGCGAGCCTGCGCGAGAACAGGTTGGTCGTCGCACCCGGCGCGGCCGATGCGTTGACCGCACGGCTGGTGCAAGGGCTTGGATTTGATGCGGTTTACATGACCGGGCTCGGGGCCACGGCGGTGCGCCTTGGGCAGCCCGATCTTGGTCTGATGACGCAGACGGAAATGGCCGATCACGCCCGGGCATTTGTGCGCGCTGTTGATATCCCGGTGATCGCCGACGCCGATACCGGGTATGGCGGCGCGCTCAACGTGGCGCGGACCGTGCGCGAATACATGCAGGGCGGCGTTGCGGCCATGCATCTGGAGGATCAGGTGTCGCCAAAACGATGCGGGCAACTGGCGGGCGTGCGACTGGTCGATCCTGCAGAGGCCGCAGCCCGGTTGAGCGCCGCCGTCGAGGCGCGCGGCGATGGCGATATTGTCCTGATCGGGCGGACCGACGCGTTGCCAGCGCAGGGCATGGACGAGGCTGTCGCCCGCGCGGCGCGGTTCCGCGATACCGGCGTCGATCTGATTTTCGTCGACGGGGTCAAGACCCGCGCCGAGGTTGAGGCGATTGCCAGACGTGTCGAGGGGCCCAAGGTGCTGAGCCTTGTGGATGGCACCGACGCCGCACAGCTCGGCATCGCCGATGTGCGCGAGCTTGGCTTTTCCGTGGTGATGTATGCGGTCACGGCCTTGTTCGCCGCAACCCGGGCCAGCGCCGACGCCCTGGCCCGGCTGAAGGACAGCGGCCTGCCGGGTGGCGGAGATGCGCTGAGCTATGCCGATTTCTGCGACTTGGTGGATCTTGTCGGTCATCAGGCCTTTGCCCACAGGCACGGCGAATGAACGCGGCCGTTCTGATAACCGGCGGTGCCTCTGGCATTGGCCGGGCCGTGGCCGAAAGGGTCGTGGCACGCGGTGCGCGGGCGATCCTGTGGGATGTGTCGGGCGCGGCGCTTGAGGCAACCTGCGCCGACCTTGGTCCCTTGGCGGACGGGCGTGTCGTGGATGTAGGAGACGCGACGGCAGTGGCAGAGGCCGGAAAGGCCCTGAACGCGCCCACGCATCTGGTGAACAATGCGGGCATTCTGGGCGGTCGCATGGACTGGCAGGCGATTGATCCCGTGGAGGTAAGCCGCATTCTGGCAATCAACGTTACAGGGATGATGCAGGTGACGTCGGCCTTTCTGAACGCCCGCGTCGCGCATCCGCAGGCGTCGATTGTCAACATCGCTTCTATTGCCGGTGAGAATGGCGGCGCGCCGGGGTTTGCCAGCTATGGCGCGTCCAAGGGCGCGATCCTTGCCCTGACCCGGGCATTGGCGCGTGATCTGGCGCCGGAGGTGCGGGTGAATGCGCTGGCGCCGGGGATCATCGACACGCCGATCCAAAGCGCTGTTCTCGGCAGCGCCGAAGCCCGCACGCAGGCCGAAGCAGGCATTCCGATGGGCCGCATGGGCACACCGGAAGAGGTGGCCGAGGCGGCGGATTGGCTGCTGTTCAAGGCCTCCTACGCCACTGGAGAGAGTCTCAGAATTGCGGGAGGACGGCGATGACAAAAGCCATTGATCTCTTTTTCAGGGCGCTGGACTGGCTGCTCGTCTTTCTTCTGGCGGGTATGACCGTGATGGTCTTTGCCAATGTGGTGCTGCGCTACGGGTTCGGATCGGGCATCGACATCTCTGAAGAGCTGTCGCGCTTTTTCTTCGTCTGGCTGATTTTTCTCGGTGCCATCGTGGCGATGCGCCACAACATGCACATGGGCTTCGATCTGGTTGTGACGAGCGTTTCTCCCGGAACGCGCCGCGTCCTGCTGACCATAGCCAATCTTCTTGTGCTTGGCTGTTGCGTGTTGATCCTCGTCGGGACGCTTCAGCAATTCCATGTCAACGCGACCAATATCGCGCCGGTGACGCGCATGCCGATGATCTGGGTCTTTGGCGTGCTGATCCCGATGTCGTTGATGGTGGGGGTGATGGCGGGGCTGCGGGCCTTTGGCTATGCCACGGGGCGGCTTCAGGACGCCGCAAGCCATGACGTGGAGGGACTGGAATGACCCTCCTTCTGTTTGTCGTCGTCCTTGGCGTTTCGCTGGTCATTGGCGTCCCGGTCGCCTTTGCGCTTCTGCTGTGCGCGGCCGCCATGGGCCTGCAGATGGATCTGTTCGACCCGCAGATCGTCGCGCAACGGATGGTGGTTGGAGCGAACAACTTCTCCCTTCTTGCGATCCCGTTCTTCCTGCTTGCGGGCGAGTTGATGAACGCCGGCGGCATGTCCAAGCGGATCATCGGATTTGCCATGGCCTTTGTTGGCCACCTGCGTGGCGGTCTTGGCGTGGTGGCGATCTTTGCCGCGATCATCCTTGCATCGCTCTCAGGGTCGGCGGCGGCGGACAGTGCGGCGCTGATCGCAATCATGCTGCCAATGATGAAGGAATCCGGCCATGACGAGGCGCGCTCTGTGGGACTCATGGCATCCGGTGGGGTGATCGCGCCGATCATTCCGCCCTCGATTGCCTATATCGTTTTTGCCGTCGCGACGAACCTGTCGATCACACAGCTTTTCATGGCGGGGATCGTTCCCGGGATCATGATGGGTGTCGGGGCGATCATCGCCTGGCTGATCGTGGCGCGGCGCGACCAGGTCCCCGCCTTGCCGCGCCAGGGCTGGGGTGTGCGCCTGCGCGAGGCGCGCACGGCGCTTTGGTCGCTCGGCATGCCGGTAATCATCCTCGGCGGCATCCGCTTTGGCGTTGTGACACCGACCGAAGCCGCCGTGATCGCTGCGGTCTATGCCGTCTTTGTCGGGATGGTGGTGCACCGCGAACTCAAAGTGAGCCATCTGTTCGATGTCTTCCGCAAGGCGGCATTGACGACAGCCGTGGTGATGATGCTCGCCGCTGCCGCGTTGGCCACCGCATGGTTCATCACCATCGCTGACCTGTCGGGCATCGTGCTCGATCTGGTCGGGCCGCTTGTGGACAGTCCGACGCTGCTGCTGATCGCGATCATGGCCTTGGTCCTGATGATCGGGACCATGCTGGATATGGGTCCGACGATCCTGATCCTGGCGCCGGTGCTGTTGCCGGTGGTCGAAGAGGCGGGAATCGATCCGATCTACTTCGGGGTGCTGTTTGTCATCAACTGCGCCATCGGGCTTGTGACGCCGCCGGTTGGCATCGTGCTGAGCGTGTCGGCGGGCGTCTCCGGCGTGCCCTTGCACCGGGTTGCCAAGGGCGCCGCGCCGTTCCTGATCGCACAGATCACCGTTTTGATTTTGCTGGTTATTTTCCCGCAACTTGTCCTGACGCCGCTGGAGTGGCTCAGGTGACCCAAAGTCTATTACGAACCAAAACAAGGAGGAGACTGACAATGAAACTGAGCAAGGCATTTGCCACTCTAGCGCTCTGCGCCACGGCGCTGACCTCGCCCGCGATGGCGGCCGAGTATGGCAAACACACCTTCAAGGTGTCGAGCGGGGCGGCCAAGGACCACCCGATCGCGACCGGCATCGCAGCTATGTCGACCTGCATGGAAGAGGGCTCCGGAGGCAAGATGAAGCTGCGCGGATTCTACTCGGGCCAGCTGGGTGACGACGCCGACGCGACGCAATCGACGCGCTCGGGCTCTATCGAGATGGTCGTGACGGGCTCCGCCGCCATCGCGGGGATCGAACCGGCGCTTGGCGTGTTCAGCCTGCCGTTCATGTTCGCCAACGACGCAGAAGTCGACGCCATCATGACCGGCCCCTTCTTCGATTATCTTGCCGAGAAGATGCCGCAACATGACCTGATCCTGCTGTCGATCTGGGAGAATGGTTTCCGCAACGCCACCAACTCCAAGCACCCGATCCAGGCCGTATCGGATTTCGAGGGCTTGAATTTCCGTGTCATGCAGAACCCGATCTTCCTCGATACGTTCCGTCGCCTCGGGGCGAACCCGGTGCCGATGGCCTTCGGCGAGGTCTTTACCGCGCTGGAAACCGGTGCTGTCGACGGGCAGGAAAACCCGCTGCCGCTGATCGAGGCGACGAAGTTCTACGAGGTGCAGAGGTACCTCACGCTGACGCGCCATGCCTATTCGCCGAACCCGGCACTGATGAACAAGACCGTCTGGGACGGGCTGAACGGGGACGAACAGGCATTGATCATGTCCTGTGCCGCGACGGCGCGTGACGCGCAGATCGCACGTTCGCGCGCTGCGGTCGGGGAATCGGCGGAGAAGCTGACCTCCGAGGGCATGGAAATCTCCGAGCTGCCCGTGGCCGAAATGGACAAGCTGCGCGAATTGGTGGCTCCGGTATACGAGACATCCATGGAATCGGTCGGCAAAGACAACTTTGACCGTCTGATGGAAGAGCTGGGCAAGATCCGAAACTGAAGCCAGCTTGCCGGCGCCCGCCCACTCCCCGGGCGCCGGCCCCCTTTTCCTTATTCGAGTGATACGACGATGCCTCTGGACACTGCTCCCTGCCTTGCCGATCTGGTCGCGGCCTTTCCCGGCGCTGCGTTTCTGAGCGGTGCCGACTTGCCAGCCCGTAACTTTCACGACACCAGTTTTCTTCCGGACGTCGCGCCCTTGGCGGTGGTGCGGCCGGCTTCACCGGAGGAGGTAGCAGAGGCTGTGCGCATCTGTCAGGCCCATGGCGTGCCCATGGTGCCGCAGGGCGGATTGACCGGGCTTGCGGGCGGGGCGCATCCGATCGCGGGTGCCGTTGCCATCTCGCTCGAACGCATGACCGGGATCGAGGAAATCGACCCGGCGGCGGCGACTATGACGGTGCGGGCCGGAACGCCGCTGGAGGTGATTCAGAAGGCAGCGGATGAGGCTGGGTTCTTTATCCCGCTGGATCTTGGCGCGCGGGGCTCCTGCCACATCGGCGGGAACATCGGCACCAATGCGGGCGGCAACCGGGTGATCCGCTATGGCATGACCCGCGAGATGATCCTTGGGCTGGAATATGTCCTGCCGGATGGGACGCTCATTTCCGGTCTGAACAAGATGATCAAGAACAACGCGGGCTACGATCTCAAACAGCTTTTCATTGGCTCGGAAGGCACCTTGGGGATCGTGACGCGCGCCGTGCTGCGCATGCATCCGAAGCCGGGCTGTGTCAACGCGGCACTCTGCGGTCTGAAATCCTATGACGATGTTCTGGCGCTGCTGGCCGCCGCGCGGCGTGGGCTTGGGCCGATGCTGTCGGCCTTCGAGGTGATGTGGCCGGATTATTGGCAAATGGTGACACAGACCGTCGGTACGCGCAGCCCGTTGGAGGGCACTCACGGTCTCTATGTTCTGCTCGAAGCGCAGGGGCTGGACGAGGCCATCGACAGTCCGCGTTTCATGGCGTGGATCGAGGCACAGTACGAGGCCGGTGTGATCGAAGACGCCGCCATCTCGCAAAGCCTGTCTGATGTGCGCGATTTTTGGGGTGTGCGGGATGCCTGTGCTGAGTTCCAGACGGTGCTTGGCCCGCACTGCGCCTTTGATATCGGTTTGCCGGTCGCGAAAATGGACGACTTTTCACGTGCGTGTCGCGCGCGGCTGATCGAGGCGATGCCCGAGTCGCTCTCGGTCTATTACGGTCATATTGGTGATGGGAACCTGCATATCGTTGCGCTTGACCGTGCCGCCGCCGATCAGGCGGCCAGTCCGATCAGCGGCATCGTTTATGACGCCGTGCGCCAGTTCGGCGGGACAGTGTCCGCCGAGCACGGGATCGGACTGTTAAAAAAACCCTATCTCGGGTATACCCGGTCAGACCGCGAACTGGCGCTGATGGCTCGGATCAAGGCGGCTCTTGATCCCAAGGGGTTGCTCAACCCGGGCAAGGTGATTGACCGGCCAGCTTCTGAATCGCCGGAATGACCCCGTCACCGTCTCTCGTGTCAGGCCTCTGTACCAGCCCGGGGGCCTCTCGGACGTTGCCGCAGGTGCCCCTGCGGGCTAGGGTATCGTCTGATCAATCAACGGGAGGCCCGATGGCATGACGTCCGACACCAAGATGCGCATCGAGCAGCCCAAGACCCTGACCGAGATCGTAGTCCAGAAGTTGCGCGCGGCGATCATCGAGGGGCATTACGGATTTGGCGAGAACATTTCCGAGGACAAGCTCGCCGCCGCATTCGGGGTCAGCCGCACACCGGTTCGCGACGCGCTGAGCGCGCTTCAATTCACCGGTCTGGTCACGGTGAAACCCAAACGCGGCAGCTTTGTCTTTGTCCCGACCATCGAGGACGTCGGCGAGATTTGCGACTATCGTCTGATGTTGGAGCGCGAGGCTTTGCGCCTGTCGATGCAGGTCAAACCCGACGCCTTTCTGGCGGAGCTGGACAAGACCATCGAGCAGATGCGGGAACGGATGCAGGCGGGGGACGAAATCGGCTATGTCCGGCTGGATACCGTCTTTCACAACCTATTCTTCGATCATTGCGGCAACCGCCTTGTTCAGAATGCGTTTCACCTCGTCGAGGCGCGGATTGCGACGATCCGGACTGCGCTGAACGCACGGTTCAAACAGCGGCGCGAAGCCAGTTTCGACCAGCACGTCGAGATCGTCGAGGGCCTGCGCGCGCGGGATTGGGACCGCGTCGACACCGTGCTGCGCCGGCACATTACCAGCATCCGCGCGGATGCAATCGACGAGTTGTCCAAGACCGCCTGATCCCGGTCCGGGTCTTGAAACCGTTTACGCCTGCATGAGTTGGACAGCGCGGCTCATGATGCGGATCTTCGCCTTCCCGCATTCTGGTTATTCGTCATACCTTCATGAGGTCCGGGCCGGGATGCGGCCGGAGTTGTGGGGCAGGGGGGCCTCAGGCGCGCACGCGTTGCGATTTCGGATCGTAGAAGGGGCGAAGCGATGCTTCGGCGCGCACCACGCGCCCGGCCACGTCGATCTTGTATTCGGAAGCCAACATCTCTGCGCCTGTCTCGCCCGCGTGGCGGCAAGGCACGTAGCCAAGACCAACGGCGCCGCCGAGCGCATGACCATAATTGCCCGAGGTCAGGTAGCCGACGATCTTTCCGTCCCGCAGGATCGGCTCATTGTGGAAAAGCAGCGGGTCGGGGTCGGTCAGACGAAACTGGAGCAATCGGCGCTCCAGCCCGGCCTCGCGTTTGCGCAGAACGGCCTCGCGGCCGATGAACGCGCCCTTGTCCGGCTTGACCGCAAAACCAAGGCCCGCCTCGATCACATGATCCTCGCCGCTGATATCGTGCCCGTAGTGACGATAGCCCTTCTCGATCCGGCAGCTGTCCATGGCGTGCAGCCCGCAGAGCCGCAGGCCGTGAGCCATGCCCGCCTCCATCAGGGTCTCGAAGACATGGGCGGCCTGATCGGTCGGTACGTAAAGCTCCCAGCCGAGCTCGCCCACATAGGTCACGCGATGCGCGCGGGCCAGCGTCATGCCGATCTCGATCTCGCGGGCGGTGCCAAAGGGATGATGCGCGTTCGACAGATCCGCGGGCGACAGCGTTGCCAGCAGGTCTCTGGCCTTTGGCCCCATCAAGGGCAGCACGGCCTCGGCGGCGGTGACATCGGTGACGACGGCAAAAGCGTTCCTGACGTGACGGCGCAGCCAGGTCAGATCGCGCTGCAGCGTGGCGGCGGGCACGACGAGAAAGAAAACCGTCTCAGACAGCCGTGTCACCGTCAGGTCGCACTCGATTCCGCCGCGCTCATTGAGCATTTGCGTATAGACGATCCTGCCTGCCGCAACGTCCATGTCGTTTGCGCAAACCTCCTGCAGGAAGGTCAGCGCATCGCGGCCTTCGACCCGGATCTTGCCAAAGGAGGTCATATCCAGCAGGCCGACGCCTTCGCGCAGGGCCATATGTTCGGCGCGGCTGTTTTCGAACCAATTCGGGCGGTTCCAGCTGTATGCGTACTCTGCCTGTTGCCCGGCCTCGGCGAACCAATTGGCACGCTCCCAGCCTGCAACTTCGCCAAAGACTGCACCGCGCGCCTTGAGATGCTCATGCAGCGGCGAGCGGCGGATCCCCCGCGCGGTCGCCATCTGCCGATAGGGGAAATGATCCGCATAGAGCAAGCCAAGCGTTTCCGTGACACGCTCTTGCAGATAGCGGCGGTTTTTCTGGAACGGCTGTGCCCTGCGGATGTCGACCTCCCACAAATCGAAGGGCGGCTCGCCATCGTTCATCCACTGTGCCAGCGCCATGCCGGCCCCGCCGGACGAGACGATCCCGATTGAATTGTAGCCGGCAGCGACCCAGTATCCCGCCAACTCCGGCGCTTCGCCGAGGTAATACCGGTCATCGGGGGTGAAACTCTCCGGTCCATTGAAGAAGGTGTGAATCCCCGCTTCGGCCAGCATCGGCATCCGGTCGCAGGCGGTTTGCAGGATCGGCTCGAAGTGGTCAAAGTCTTCGGGCAGCTGATCAAAGCAGAAATCGGCGGGAATGCCGGTCATGCCCCATGGCTTTGCCTTTGGCTCAAACGCACCCAGTAGGATCTTGCCCGCGTCTTCCTTGTAGTAGGCGCATTCATCGGGGACGCGCAGTACCGGCAACTGCGTCAGCTCCGGGATGGTTTCCGTGACGATGTAGAAATGTTCGCAGGCATGCAGCGGCAGGGTGACGCCATTGCGCGCGGCCAGATCCCGGCCCCACATGCCGCCGCAATTCACTACGGTGTCCGTGCTGATCGTGCCGGTCTCGTCTCCCTGTTGCCACGTCACGCCAGTGACACGGCCGCCTGCTTCGGTGACCTCGTTGACGATCACGCCTTCGACAATTCGCGCGCCCATCATCCGCGCGCCCTTGGCCAGCGCCAGCGCGACATTGCCCGGATCGGCCTGGCCGTCGCCGGGAAGATGCACCCCGGACACCACGCCGTCCATGTTAAGGTGAGGGTAGATATCGAGAATGTCCCTGGGAGACAGCTCGTTCACCTCGACGCCGAACACCCGTGCCATGGCCGCCTGCCGGCGCAGCTCTTCCCGGCGTTCCCCCGTCAGGGCAACGGTGATCGAGCCGCATTGCCGTAGCCCGGTGGCCAGCCCGGTTTCCGCCTCCAGCGTACGATACAGATCGGCGGAATATTTTGCCAACCGGGTCATGTTGTTGCTTGCGCGCAATTGCCCGACAAGACCGGCGGCATGCCAGGTGGTGCCGCAGGTCAGTTGCTTGCGTTCCAGTAGCACGATGTCCGTCCAGCCGAGTTTCGCCAGATGGTACGCGACGGAGCAGCCAGAGATGCCTCCACCGATGATGACGACGCGCGCCGTTGACGGAAGGGCAGTCATGGTGAGACCTCATGTGATGTGTTGGCTTCATGGAGCAGGCATGGCGGTAAAAAATCAACAAGAAATTTTACCAGTAGTCACAATCTCTGTGAAATTTTTAAAATTCTTGTTTTTTCTCGGAATTTGTGGTCTCTCGTGCGCGTAGCAAGGAGACGCAGTGTGAGCAGTCAGGTCGGTTCGGATATCCGCGCCATGCGGCGATCTCGCAAGATGACCTTGCAGTCTCTTTCTGACGCCATCGGTCGCTCGCCGGGATGGCTGAGCTTGATCGAACGGGGGCAGGCGCAACCGTCAATTCGCGATCTCGAACAGGTCGCTGCGTTGTTTGACGTCAATATTTCGTTCTTTTTCAGGTCTTTGGGGCAAAACGAAGACGAAAAAGGTTTGGTGGTGCGGGCCAAGGATCGCACGGCGCTGGGCACGCAGGAAAGCGGGTTGGTCGAGGAGTTGCTTTCTCCGGGGTTGGACGGCGCGTTCGAGATGATCAAGTCGACCTTCGCCCCGCACGCCACGTCCGGTGGCATGAAGCCGGTGCGCGCCACGGAGAATGGCGGCATGTTGATCTCCGGCAGGCTGGTCCTGACCTTCGAGGATTTGAGCCTGTCGCTGTCGGCGGGCGACAGCTTTCAGTTTCAGCAGAAAAGCTATGGTTGGGAAAACCCGGGGGATGATCCTGCCGTGGCACTCTGGGTCGTTGCGCCACCGGTTTACTGAGGTGTTTATCCAACATGCGGACGTGTCCGACCGTGTGGAAAATGCCGGGAGGATCATGCGCCTCAGGCGGCGGTTCATGGTCCTCCGCCCACCCCTGAAGGCGCGGACGAGGCGGAGCAGGGTGCCATGCGCCGGATGGACGGGCGGATCGCTTTAGGCCCCTGCAAGTCCGGCGTCGCGCGGGTTCAACGCCGTCTTGCCAATGTCAGTGTCCAGTCTGCGTGGGATCGCCTCGGGGTGATGATCTTTTTGTTGACTGGCGTGTCGGGTCTGCCTATTAATAAGCATACATACTAAATCGGTGTTGCAGCGCGTTGGGAGGGGCGGATGGAGCATGATTGGACCTGCGGCGTCGCGAGGCGCTCTCATCTACCGATCCTTGGGCGCGCTGTTGCCCGGTTTTCCTTGGCATCTCTTGTGTCGACCGCCCACTGCCGCGCTTCGGGCTGCCATTCTGAAAGGACCCTCACATGACCGATCTTCCCATTCTTATCGCCGGGGGCGGTATCGGCGGTCTGGCGGCGGCCTGCGGCCTTGCCCGCAAAGGTCTTCGGTCGATCGTTTTTGAGCAGGCATCGAAGATGGGCGAGATCGGCGCGGGAATCCAGATCGGCCCGAACGCCTTTCACTGTTTCGACTATCTCGGGATAGGGGATGAGGCGCGTGCAGTAGCGGTCTACATCGACGCACTGCGTTTGATGGATGCGCAGACCGCCGAGGATATCACGCATATTCCGCTCGATGAGCCGTTTCGAAAATTCTATGGCAACCCCTATGCAGTGGTGCACCGGGCCGATCTGCACGGCGTGCTCTTGAAATTTTGCGAGGACAGCCCGCTGGTTGATATTCGGACCAGCCATGCCGTCACCGGATATGCGCAAGACGGCGACAGCGCGACGGTCCTCCTCAAGGATCGCGATCCGATCAAAGGCCTGTTCCTGATCGCTGCCGAGGGGCTGCGCTCGCCTATTCGCGCGCAGCTTGTCGGGGATGGCGCGCCGCGCATTTCCGGCCATACGACCTATCGTTCGGTCATCCCGAAAGACCAGATGCCAGAAGATCTGCGCTGGAATGCGGCGACTCTCTGGGCGGGGCCGAAGTGCCACATCGTTCATTATCCTCTGAAAGGCGGCAAGGTTTACAACCTTGTCGTGACCTATCACCGCGACGTGCGGGAGGCGATTGCCGGGCGCCCGGTGTCGAAGGAAGAGGTGGCACAGGGTTTCGAACACATCCACCCAAAGGCGCGCCAGATCATCGAGCATGGCGAAAACTGGAAGCTCTGGGTGCTCTGCGACCGGGATCCGATTTCGAATTGGGTGGACGGGCGCGTGGCGCTGCTGGGCGACTCGGCGCATCCGATGCTGCAGTATTTTGCGCAGGGCGCCTGCATGGCGATGGAGGACGCGGTGGCGTTGTCGCATTGCATGGCTATGGATCGTGAAACCGTCGAGGGCGGCTTGCAGCGCTATCAGGGGATGCGCCGGGTTCGCACCGCACGCGTGCAGATGAATTCGCGCCTGATCGGGGAATACATCTACCACCCGGACGACGCCAAAGCGGCCGTGCGCAATCATGTGATGAAGGGCATGTTGCCAGACGATTGGTATCGGCAGCTGAATTGGCTCTATGGTTCGAACGGGCTGGAAAGCTGAAACGTCCCGCCTTTTTGGATATTTTTGCAGAGAAGAAGAAGCAGGCCTGTGTGCCTGAACGACGCAAGGAACATGACCATGGATTTGGCCTTTGAGGCAGCGCCCACTCCCACCGTCGCCATTGCAGGCAGCGCGGAGCGTATTCCAGTGCGGCGCATTTTCTGTATCGGGCGCAACTATGCCGCCCATGCGCGGGAGATGGGCAAGGATCCGGATCGTGATCCGCCGTTCTTTTTCCTCAAACCTGCGGATGCGGTGGTCGAGGATGGCGCAACGGTTCCCTATCCGCCGCAGACGGCGAACCTCCATCATGAGGCAGAGCTGGTCGCCGTGATCGGAACGGGCGGTGTGAACATTGCCGAAGCCGACGCGCTGGGTCATGTCTGGGGCTATGCGGTGGGCAATGATCTGACGCGGCGCGATCTGCAACTGATGGCGCGCGAGCAAGGGCGCCCTTGGGATCTTGGCAAAGGGTTTGATCGCTCGGCGCCGATTGGGCCGGTGTTTCCGGTCTCGCGCGTCGGGCATCCGTCGAAAGGGGCGATCCGCTTGACGGTGAACGGGGCGGTGAAGCAGGAAGCGGATCTGTCGGAGCTGATCTGGTCGATCCCCGAGATCATCTCGATCCTGTCGCAGTCCATGGAGCTGAGACCCGGTGATCTGATCATGACGGGTACACCTGCCGGGGTTGGCCCGTTGCAGCCCGGCGATGTTTGCGTGGTTTCGGTTGATGGGCTGGGTGATCTCACCACGATCATTGGGGCCCCTGCATGACTTTGACGCTGCATAATTATTTCCGCTCTTCGACCTCCACCCGCCTGCGGGCGGCGCTCAACCTGAAGGGGATGGAGTATGGGTATGTGGCCTATGCCTTGCGTGAGGGGGAGCATCGGGCGCCTGGGTTTCTGGCCAGAAATCCACAGGGTCTGGTGCCGGCACTGGAGCTTGGGGATGGCACCACGCTGACGCAGTCGCTGGCGATCATCGAATGGCTGGAGGAGACGCAGCCGGAGCCTGCTCTGTTGCCCGCCGACCCGTTGGGACGGGCGCGGGTTCGGGGGCTGGCTTATATGATCAGCTGCGAGATCCACCCGCTTAACAATCTTCGGGTCTTGCGGCGGCTGAGCGATCAGTTCGGAGCGGACGACGCAGCGCAGGTGGCGTGGTTCACCCATTGGGTCGAAGCCACTTTCGATCCGTTTGAGCAGGCGCTGCAAAGCCCGGACACCGGCGTATATTGCCACGGCAATGCGCCGGGGCTGGCGGATATCTGCCTTTATGCGCAGGTCTGGAACAACAAACGATTTGGCATCGCACTCGACAGATGGTCGACGGTGGCGCGAATTTTCGAAGCACTCGATGCCTTGCCGGCCTTTGCCGATGCGGCGCCGCCGCGCCAACCTGACGCCAGTTGAAGGAGAGGCCCATGGACAATGCCATGCAACCCGAGGACACGCCGGACCTGCGGGCGCTTTACAAGGGGTTCGAGGACAACCACCTGAAGCCGCTCTGGACCCAGACCGGTGATCTGATGCCCGTGCATCCCAAGCCGAAGGCGGTGCCTCACGTTTGGAAATGGTCCGATCTTCTGCCGCTGGCCGAGCGGTCCGGGGATCTGGTGCCGGTGGGGCGGGGCGGTGAACGCCGCGCCATCGGTCTGGCCAATCCCGGCCTTGGCGGGCGGGCCTATGTCACGCCGACGCTGTGGTGCGCGATCCAGTATCTTTGCCCCGGAGAGAACGCCCCGGAGCATCGTCATTCGCAAAATGCATTCCGCTTCGTGGTGGAGGGCGAGGGTGTCTGGACCGTGGTCAATGGCGATCCGGTGCGGATGTCGCGCGGCGATCTGCTGCTGACGCCGGGCTGGAACTTCCACGGCCACCACAATGTCGCGACCGAGCCGATGGCGTGGATCGACGGGCTGGACATTCCGTTCAGCCAGCAGATGGACGTGGGCTTTTTCGAATTCGGGGCCGAGCGCGTCACCGACAATGCCACGCCGAATTACAGCCAGGGTGAGCGGCTGTGGTGTCATCCCGGCCTGCGTCCGCTGTCACAGCTTCAGGACACGGTGTCGTCGCCCATCGGCGCCTACCGCTGGGAGTTCACGGATCAGGCGCTGACCCAGCAGCTCTTGCTGGAGGATGAAGGCAGTCCCGCGACCGTCGGGCCGGGCCATGCGGCGGTGCGCTATACCAATCCGACGAACGGCGGCGACGTGATGCCCACGATCCGCTGCGAATTTCATCGGCTGCGCGCGGGGACCGAAACGCCCGCGCGGCAGGAGGTCGGCTCATCGGTGTTTCAGGTCTTCGACGGGGCGGGCAGCGTTGTGTTGAACGAGGAGGTGCGCAAGCTGGAGAAGGGCGATCTCTTCGTGGTGCCGAGTTGGGTCTCTTGGTCCCTTCAGGCCGAGACGCAGTTCGATCTGTTCCGTTTTTCCGATGCGCCGATCATGGAACGGCTCGGGTTCATGCGCACACAGGTCGCGGACGGATGAGCATCGGGTTCGATGCGGCGCGGGAGGCTTTTCGCGCGCGGCAGGGCGGGGGCGCACGCTATGACGCAGAGACGGCCCCGCACGGGGACCTTTTGCTGGCACGGCGCGGCACGGCCTATTTCGCGCGCAAGCTCAACGCGCTGAGCGATGCGGCTTTGGCGGCGCCGGCACTGCGGGACGGTTGGACACGCCGCCATCTCATTGCCGATATCAGTCATCAGGCGCGGGAGATGGCCCTGGCGCTTCAGGCACTGCGCGGCCCGCTCGTCGGTGAAGAGGCTGCGTGGCGGCCGGATCTTGCCTCGGCAGTCAGCCTGCCCGACCGCGCGCTGCGTCATCTGTTTCACCATTCGGCCAAACATCTTGACGTGGAGTGGCGCGATTTGCCCGTGTCCGGGGGGGATCGAACTGTGGTGCTGCGGTCCGGGGAGAGCGTTTCTGCGCGGGCGGGCGCGCGGATTCGGGCGCGGGCGATCTGGTGGGCGGCTGTCGATCTGAACAACGGTGGCCGGGTGTCCGATATTCCGGAACCGCTGCGGGGCTGATCACAGGTCTTACCAGAAGCTGTCGGGGCCGCGACGCACAGTGACCGGCGTGATGGCCTCCATCCAGATCACGATATCATAAAGGTCGGCAGGTGTTGCGGTGATCGAAAATTGCGGGCGCCCGCCGGCGAGCGAGACTTCTCGCATCAAGCAGGGGCGTGCCAAAGGATGTCCTGTGCCGCGCAATGGCCGCAGGTCGAGGCAGAACGTGTGCAGCGCATACTGCGCCAGGATCTGTTCGAAACTGCCGGGCGGGGGCCGGTCTGCATCGAAAACCACCAGTTTCGGATCGAAACTGTCACCCTTGGCCGTCCCGGCGCAGAAACTCCCAGTGCCAAACGCCATACCAACCGCGCGGTATGACTCGCCCAGACGTTCCAACAGACGGCCCCCGGCCATGTTGGATTTTCGGGACACATGCCCGTTGTGAGCAGAAAAGATCACCGGCGTGCTGTGATCTGCGAGGTCCAGCACATTGTCGGCCATGCAGCCATCGCGCAGTGCCTGCGCAGTTCGCCCGGCGTCTGGATCGTCGCTGAGCGTGGCGAGGCGAAAGCGTGCCCATTGTGCCGTGGAGGAGACAAGGATCTGCTGCCGCGGCGCGAGATTTGTGTTGCGCGCTTGCGCGAGGGCCCAGCTTTCAAGCGCGCGCAGTGCGGCGTGTTCCGGCTCGGGCCCGCGTGATCGCGCCATCAGCGCACGCGCATGATCCGGGTCCGGCACGGCCAGCGTATCGAAGAGCGTATGCGGCACCGGGCCGTCCATGTCGATCCCGTGCACCTCGGGCGTGTCGGTGCGCGCGAGCCATTCAAACAGCGCGTGTGCCTCGCCGCTGACCCAAGGGTAGAGAAACCGCATCTGTTCTTCTGGTGGTGCCACGTTGGCGTGGAGGCGGTTCAGCGTCTCGGTGACATGCCCCGGCCCCCGTTCCCAGGCAACGACAGGCGTCGGTGCCTTGTTTGCCAGCGCGGCAATCAGCGCCTGCTTCAACTGCAGCGAAGTTGCATCTCCATGCGTCGGCTCCCCAATCCCGATGACTGAAGCCCCGTCCAGAAGGGGAAGCAAGAACGTCACGTCCGGTCCACCTGCGCCTGTGGGCAGCGGGTGCGCCTCTGCTTGCATGGATTGGATGGAGTCGCGGGTCATGGGTTTCTGGCGGCAGCGGCGGATATCGGCAGATCGCGAGCCGCATGCCGCCGAGTTTGTTGAAATCCGTTGCACGGTGCAAGGGGCTGGAGTCGCGATCTATATTTGCAATTTATACGGGTTTCAATCGGTCGGAAAGGTATGGATTCGTTACGAGGTCATGGCGTGAAGAGGGGCCTCTAAAATCTCAAAAGAATCATATTTTTAAGGGAATATGACGTATTTTTGGATGTCAATGCGTGGATTCCGGAGTTCAACCAAAGGAGGAGTGCAGGTAGTCTCTGCCTGTTGGCAGACCATTTCAGTCCAACACATTTTCATTTGAGGAGAACAAAAATGGCTGATTTTACCAAAGAACTAGATGCGCGGCTCAGTGCGCTTGAAAGCCGCGTCCTGCGGACCGGCCGCCTTGGCATTGGGCTGGCCGCGGATGGGGATACCAACGGCTGCACGAACTGCGACACGAACACGTGCACCAACTGCGTCGCCAATGAGCTGATGAATGTGCTGTTGCCGGGCGAAGACCGCCCGCTCACCGGCCGCGAGATCGTCAAGCTGCTGGCTGTCGCGCGCCAGAAAGGCTGAGGTCGTCAGGTCTCAGGTGGTGTCCGGTCGATCCGTTGGCCGGGCGCCCAAATGTCCCGGCGGCCGCATTTTTGGCCAGGATCCGGTTCGTAGTTTTCAGCACACAGGCATTCTCATGACCCTACACCCCGTATCAAATCCGACTGAGCCGCGATGGACGGCCATGGAGGCAGGTCTGTCCCACGCCCTCAGCGCAGATCAAAGGCGGGCGGAAAGCATCCGTCTCGCGGTGGACGTTCTCGATATTTATTGCGCTGGCGGAGGTGCGGATCGGTGTGGACACGATGCCGGGCCTGTTCTGGCTGCGGTGGCGCTTCATGATATGGCGCCGGACAAGCGCGGGCTTGTGGAGGCTGCCCTGCTGACATGGCTGGAGTCCTGTCCGCAGGATTTTGCGGGCATTGGCCCGTTTGGCGGTCTTTCCGGATTTCTCGCGGCGCTTCGGGCGGCCCGGCGGGTGATCCCGTCGATCGACGGCCTTTACCGCGATGTGTGTGCCAGAACGCCGGAGGCGCTGGCAGCAATGACATGGCGCAGTTCCGACGTGAGCTGGCGGGATTATGATTATTTTATGGGGCCATCCGGCGTCATTATCGCGGGGAGCAGCGAGGATACGGCGGAGCATATGGTGCGCCCGGCGCTCGACCATCTGGCGGCGCTCTGTGTCACGCCGGGCTTTGAAGCCTTCCGGGCGGGTGACGACATCGACCCGCGCAGCGCTTTCAACATCGGCCGGATCAACGCCGGTCTGGGCCATGGTCTGGCCGGGGTGTGCGCGGCGTTGATACGGGCGATGCGCGTGTTTTCGCCTGATCCAGGGCGACAAGCGGCGCTAAGGCGCCTTTGTGACTGGCTTGAGCAGGAGATGATCACCGATGCGTTGGGGTTGATGACCTGGCCGCCGGTCGGCAGCGACGGCGGTCCGCAACCGACAGGTTTCAATGCCCGGCAGGCGTGGTGCTATGGTGCGCCGGGCAATGCCTGGGTGCTGTTCGACGGGGCGACAGTGCTTGGCGATACGCGGCAGCAGGACCGCGCGGTTCGTGCCATGCAAAGCTTCTGCGCCCGGTTCGACGCGGACCTTTATATAGACGACGCGGGCGCGGATGACGCGCTGAGCCTCTGCCACGGCGCAGCGGGCACATTGATCACGGCGGATGCCTTTGCGCGCCATGCCGGTCTCAACGGGGCGGCTGCGCTCCGCGATGCCCTTGTGGAGTATGTTCTGGCGCGGCGCGAGGCGGTTCTGGAACTCGCCACGGGCAACATGTCGCTTCTGAGTGGGGCCGGGGGTATCGCCGCCATTTTGCTGACCGCGGCCGGTGCGGACCGGGGCTGGCTGCATCATCTGACATTACGCTGATCGCAGAGCAGGGGGACAAATCATGGCCATGTCTGAAGACGCCGAACGGCTGCGGAGGCTGCAGGCTCGCTGGGCCGCGATGCTGAGGGCCAAAGGTCTCGACGCGGAGGCAGCAACCGGCGATGCCGGCGCGCTGGAGTGTTTCATCAAAGGTGGCGCGCTTGCGCTCAAACAAAGACAAGAGCGCGGAAACTGGGTGCAGATGGAGGTCGGTTACGCACAGGTGACGGACCTGCCTGCGCTGTTCGGTGCGATCCGGGACCTGGCGATCGACCTGTTGGCGGACGATCAGATCACCAACCACTTCTTCATGCGCAAGCCTCCGGGCCTTCGGCTTCGGTTCGAGGCGAGCCGGGCGCCGAACGCACTGCGCGCGCGTCTTCATGACCAAGCGGGCGCATGGCGCGGGGCTGGACTTATCACGGATTATGGCTTTGGTCTTTACGAACCGGAATGCCAGCTTTTCGGCGGCCCGCAGTCGATGACTCATGTCCATGCGCTTTTTACGCTCGACACGCTTGCCTGGCTGAACTGGTTTGGCACGGAGGGCGGGCGCGGACAAACGGAGACGTGGCGCGCGTCATTTGCCCTGCTGCGCGCGGTGCTTGACGGGCTGGAGATCGTCGGTTGGGAGGATCTGGGCGTCTGGAGCCAGGTGGTCGACGGTGCCGGGCGACGCCTGCCTCCGCAGAGTTTCACCACGCGAGAGGAGCAAGCGGCATTGACCGCGCCTGTGCTGCGTTGGTGGTCGGAAGCGGGGGACGCTGACACGCTCGTCCGAAATGAGGCCAGCGCAATGATGGCGGCGGCAGCACGGTGGCGCCACGGGTATTTTCGCCGGCCCGAGTGTCGGATCGGGGCACGGCAGGCGGCGGCACTCTTTACGATCTATCACTGGAATCGGGCCGGGCTGTCCCCGGTTGAGCAGGGTCTGATCGCTGAGACGTTGGCCCATCGCCGTTCGGATCGGCGGGGGTCGGCGGCATGAGCCGCGATGCAGCGCTGGTTCGCGCCAATGCGCTGCCCGTGCGGCTTTGGCTGCGCGGCGGCAATCCGGCGCTGTTCGCGGCCTGCCGGGCCTTGCAAACGCGTGAAACCATTGCGGCCGAAGAGGCGCAGGCCGTGGCCGCGCAGATTGGCGAGACACTTGTGCCGCTGCCGTGGCTTTCGGATGGGCAGCGCAACCGGTTGCTCGCGCTTCGGCGTGCTCTGCATGCGGCGCGCCGCCCGAGCCGCGCGCTGATTGAGGAGGCTGACACAATCGCGCGGCGCGCGGAGGCACGCGATTTGGCGGGTCGGATCATGGCGCAGCGGCGGGCGTTGATTGGATTGAAGCGCGCGCGGGAGGCCTTCACCGCGCGGGTTGCTGAGGAAGAGGCACGCATGCTTGATCTGCCGGGGGCGCTTGCTACGGATGATGCGATGGCGCAATTTCTGCTTCGGCGGCTCGGCGCGCCGCCATCCGGTGGCCCGACCAAGAAACGACAACGCTATCTGGAGCGTGCCTGGCAGGTGATCACCCGCGCCAGCGTGGAGGCGACGCCGCGCGATTGGCTCAGCCACGTGTCGCTCATCCCGGTTGCGGACGGCATGCCTGCGCCGACCATCCTGCCGGGGTTTCACATCCACTGCAGCGAAAGCGTCCGTCGCGCGCAGTGCGCGGCACAGGCCGCGATCAACAGCGGCTGGCCTCGGGGCGCGGACCGCGTTGCCTTGAACCCGCTGCATTGGATTGAAGAGGGCGACTGTGTGTCGGTCGTCGTCGATGAGGCGGGGACCCCCAGTTTTGCGATTCTCGCCATGACAGAAGATATCGCCGCAGTCATGGCAAAGCTTCGCAAAGGCGCGGTGTCGGTCTCTAATCTGCTGTCCGGCGTCCCCGACCCGACGGCGGCGCGCAGGCTCCTGCGGGATCTTGCGGGGAACGGCGTGTTGGAGGCCTGTTGCGATGTCACCGGGGCGTATCGGCAGAGCAGCGTACCGGAGGATATGCCCGAACCGTATCCCTGGACCGATGTCTACCGCGATACGGGCGGCGCGCTTCCGGATCGGCTCTATCGCAGGTTGGAGCGAGCCTTGCCAACCATTTTGCGCAGCCTCGCCCTGTTCGAGCCACCGTATCGCGCCATTGACCGGCAGGGCGAGGCGCGGTCGTGGAGTTTTGCCGATACGTTGAAAAGCAGTCTGGTCGAGGAGCATCTGAAACAGAATGGCGCGCCCAGTGTCACAGCGGACTCCGGGTCCGGGTTACGCGGGACTGACGCGCCGCCGCCCGTCGTGCCTCGGTGGCCCTTGCCGCTGACCGAGGGGGCAAGACAGATCACGCTCACCGATGCCGAACTCCGTAGACTGGCTGCGCCTGAGCTGCCGCTCTTCTGGCCGGTGGATGTGGTGGTACGGGTTGGCGGCGACCCTGAAGATCCGCTGCTGCTGATCAAGGGAATCTGGCCGGCGGCCACTTTGGATTCGCGGATGGCAGAGGGGTTGTCACAGAGCGCAGGGATGCGGCACCAAATGGAAGCGCGGCACGCGCGCTACAGGGCATTCCTGCGGCGGATCGAACGGCGCACCGGCTTTGTCTTTGTCGAGGTTGTAGCGCCGCCGTATTCAGAGCGCGCCGACAATGCCGTACGCCGCCCTCTCTATACATCGCTTTGGACGGGCCATCCCGATGCGCGCGCCTATTTCGCCCAGGACCCGGAGAATGGCACGTATGTCGATCCGGCGTCTCTACGCTTCTCTCGCGGTCCGGGGGGGACGACCTGCCGGGTGGGATCGCAGAAGATCTGGCCGATTTGCCACGCGACCCGGACAAGCGCCGCGCCTTGGAAACAGCTTCAGAAAACGCTTTCCGCCGCTGCGCCGCTGTCTCTGCCTGTGCACTATCAAAGCCTGCGCAGGTTGATGACCTCCGGGGAGACGCGCGATCACTGGCCGCGTGTGACAGTGCTGGACGGCATCGTCCTGTGTCCGGAGGTTGTTGCCATCTCCGCTGAGGACCTTTGGCCGGACGGTGCGGAGACCTCAGTGCGACTGCGCTGGATTGAAACGCTGCGCGGGAAAAGAGGGCTGTCCCGTTTCGTTGAAGTCGGCGCACCCGGGGAAGTCGACTTCGTGACAGTGGATCTCGAAAGCGTCCCCGCATTGCGGATCCTTGAAAAGAAGGTTCGGGCCGCTGGCCGCGTCCATATCGCGGAGAAGCTCCCGAACCCGGAAGCGCTGATCATGACACTGGGCGATGGTGGGGCGCGGGGATCCATCGAGTCGGAACTCGTTTTGCGATTCTACCCGGACGATGCGTGTCTGAGCCCAGAGATTCTGCCTCGGTAATGGCTATTCGTCGACAATAGCTTTGGAGGGCGCAGGCGATTGCCTTTGTGACCATGAGAATCGCGGTTCCGGCGTGGTTCACGCTGGGTAAGGCTCTCTTTTCAAGGTGAGGTTCCCCTCTATCGCGCCTGCATACCTCTGTTTTTATTGAGAAATCATAGTTTTTCGAGGAAAAATGACATTTCCTGAAAAAACTGCTTGCGGAGCAGTTGGTCTAACCTTAGAACCCCCTTCACCGGCGGCGCTGAGGCGCACAACGGGA
>NZ_JBLZMW010000006.1:0-204316 GCF_048553275.1 Pacificoceanicola niger | reverse complement strand
CAGCATCGAGGAGGCCCAGCACTTTGCCACCCAGTGGCTCTGGACTTGCAACACCGACCGCCCGAACATGGGCATCGGCGGCATCACGCCCGCAATGAAACTGAAAATGGCTGCGTAAGTTCTACGACCACGTCCCGTTGAAAACGGGAGGAATACCAAGCCGCCAATCTGACTGCCTCGAAAAAAGAGCGCAATTCTGCTGCACCTCATCACGACCACTCTCATGGCCAACTCTCTGCGCTGAGCATCGTTGTGCACACTGACGTCATCAGTAGGCCAGATCTCGTTGGTGCTGAAGATCAGCAGAACAAAAATCGCAGCTGACGCCAGTGTCGGATTTTGAGGCGGAGCCCAAACCCATCGGGTACTTCAATCTTCTTCGGAGATATGCGCAAAAGTTGGTGACACGGCTGATCAGGCGGCAGCTTGAAGTTGGCGGACACCGTCGCGGAACTCAACCCCGCTGATGACCTCGGGCAGGCGGTTGCGGCCATCGAACTTACGCCATTTTGCCTGGGCGGAGATCCTGAGCCTGAACGCCATGGCGAGGCCGGTCTTGCGGCTCAGGCAGCCCTTAGTGCGCTCCGTTCGATGTCTGACGGTGGCAAATGTGCTCTCGATCGGGTTGGACGTGCGAACGTGTTTCCAATGTTCCGCGGGGTAGTCGTAGACGCTCAGGAGCGCGTCCCGGTCTTTGACCAGTTTGGCGAACGCCTTGTCCCATTTCACGCCGTAGGCCTCGACGAAGAACTCGAAGGCGACGTTGGCTTCGGCTTTTGTGCCGGCCTGCCACCCTCTCGTGACATTGCTGCGCAATGCACTGCAGGGCAGTGGATGTCGTGCAGGTGCGCCTTTGCCTTGGCCTGAACGGATTTCGGCATCGCGTTCAGCACGTTCATGGTCTTGTGGAGCCTGCACCGCTGTTCGCGCGTCGTTGGGAACACCTCGCGGAGGGCTGTCCAGAATCCGAGGGCGCCGTCGTCGATAGCCAGTTTCGGATCCTGCTTCAAGCCGCGACGCTTGAGATCGAGCAGAACCTCCCGCCAACTCTGGGTGCTTTCACGGAACCCGTCGGTCATGGCCAGAAGCTCCTTGCGACCGTATTCGTCTGCTCTGACGATCACCAGAACGCATCGTTTTTCCTCGGCCATCCGAGGCTTGAAGTAGACGCCATCGGCCAGATGTTGAGAAACCGACGGGCACCGAAGTCGCGCTTTTCCCAAGCCTCGTATTCAGACCACCAGTCCGCTTTCAACCGCGTGATCGTCGTGGCCGACAGGCCTTTGGCATTCGGCCCCAGCAGCGCCGCCAGCGCCTCGCCGAAATCACCCGTGGACAGGCCTTTCAGGGAAAGCCATGGGAGCAGCTCCTCGACCGACTTTGCCTTGCGCAGATACCGCGGTAGGATGCTGGGAGTGAACGTGATCTTGTCGACGCCAGGCTTGCGATTACGGACACGCGGCACCGTCACGGGAACCGGCCCGATCCCGGTCATCACTTCACGCTCAGGCAGGTGGCCATGACGCACCAGTCGCGCGCGGCCATTTTCGAGCTTCTCCCCGGCAAACGCCGTCATCAGCGTGGCCTGTTCCGCGTGGATCGCCTGTTCGATCAGCTTGCGCGCGCCGGCCCGAAGGACGGCCGTGAACGGGTCAGAGCCAAATCCCGATGGATCAGGCAGCTTGGTGATGGTATCGTCAGACATGCTGCATATCCCTTTCTCGGTTGAGAATTGACGGCGACTCGACACCTCCATGATATGCCGCCCCTCAGGACATCACCAACTTTCGGCTATAGCTCTCTTCTTCGCGCAGAAATACACTCAGCTGATCACGCGGCGCTTCGTTTCGGATTCTTCATTTCCTCATCCTGTTTCCACACTCCAGCACTGCTCCGATCCACGGCGGCATCGGTCGTAAACTTTGCTGCAACAGCTGCCAGTTTCCCTGCATCGTCTTCAAGCAGTGCTGTGGCATTCGCCGAATTTTGAACCATCGCCGCGTTGTTTTGCGTGACACTGTCCAACTGTGCCAAGGCGACATTTACTTCCTTCAAACTGATTGACTGTTCATTCGCGGCCTGGGCAATACCCTCCATCATGGCCGATACACCGTTGAAACGCTCGAGCATTCCTGTCAGCGCGGTCCCCGCTTTGTCGACCAAATCGAAACCTTGACCGATCTCCCCTGCACTTTCCTCGATCAAGCTCTTGATTGCCATGGCTGATTCCGACGAGCGGTGCGCCAGTCCCCGGACCTCTGCAGCGACGACGGCAAAGCCACTGCCCGCCGCACCAGCACGAGCGGCTTCGACACCGGCGTTCAAAGCCAAAAGGTTGGTCTGGAACGCGATGTCGTCGATCACATTGACGATACTGGAAATTTTGTCCGAACCACCTTTGATTCGCTGCATCGCTTCGACAGCCTTGCGCATTTCTTCACCAGTCCGTCCGGCTTCCAGTTTGGAGGCGTTCAAGCTGATTTCCACTTCGCGCGCATTCTCGGCTGACGTGTTTACATTCATGGTGACCTGATCCAACGCAGCAACCGTTTGCTCCAGAGTTGCCGCCTGGTTCTCAGTGCGTTGAGAAAGATCCTCATACGCACCGCTGATCTCGGTTGCACCGCTGCGGATGCCCGCAGATGCCCGTGTCAACTCGGCCAGAACGTCGCGCAAGGTGTCTTGCGCCCGATTGAAATCATCACGCAACGTTGCGTAGCCTTCAGTCATCTGATCGTCGATACTCTTGCTCAAGTCTCCCTTGGAGAGACGTGCCAGCCCACTTCCGATCGCTTTGACTGCTGCCTCCTGCTCCGCCATCCTTGCTTGCCTGTCAGCTTCTTGACGTGCAGTCATATCTTCCTTTTCAAGGAGACCGTCGCGGAAGACCGACAAAGCACCGGCAATACTAAAAATCTCTGTGCTTGATCGATCAAAGCCACGAATTTCTTGGAGGTCGCCTTGCGCAAGGCGTTCCGTGGCCAAACGAAGTCGGGTCAAAGGACGCTGCACAACAAACCGTGTCATGAGGAAGGCCGCCAGAACAACGGCGCCAAGCACCAACAAAAGCTGCGTCAAACGTTGCTCAGCGTCTGCAACATTACCCTGGATTCGGGTTGCCATCTCCGCGATCTCTGCCCTGCTTTCGGAGCCGAGCCTTGAAGCGAGATTGCTGATCTGGAGGACGGCAGCAGATGTCGCCGCGATCGCTGTTGAGGCCGAGGCATCCGCTTCAAGAACCGAAAGCTTGTAAGCAAGAAGGCCGCTGTCCGGGTCCGCCAGTGCAGCGAGACCACGGAGATCTTCAGCCATCCTGCCCTCGGCAAAATCGCTATATTCCGCGAGCGCTATAGCAGCCTGTCTCAATGGTTCAGCGGCTGCCTTGGCCTCTTCGGCCGCCCCAGCAATGACAACATTCAGCGCCGCCTGCTGGAAAGAACTGATCAAGTTGCTCGCTTCAAATAGCGAGATTATGCTTCCCACTTCATTGCCCAGCAGGTTTTCGATCGAGTCGTGACTGTTTGTAACTGCCTCGTCCGCCGCGAGAACCAGCATGAAGTTCAGGTCGTCCAAGGCTCCGGACAAACCAACATCAAGATCCCGGCGGGTGCTCAGGATTAGTTGACGTGTTTCGGCGCGAAGCGTTGCACTTTGTGAACCGAGTTCTGTGAACTGTGTCAAACCCGTCTCTATGACGCCAATATAATCCGCCAAATACGAATTGGATTTCAAACTCTCGTAGGTGGAATTCAAACGTTCCAGGGATCCGGTGGCAATATCGTTCAAAATGGATCTTGTTGACGCATCATTCGTCACTTGCATCGAGAATAGAACACCAGAAAGCAGGTTAATTTCTGATCGCGCCTGCATGACGCCCTGCAAAGCGGCGAATTGATGTTCGACCAGATTGGTCAAAGTTTCACCAACGTACGAGACGGTTTCTTCACCACCAAGTGCAAGGTCAAAGTTGGCCTCATCGGCCAATTCTATCATCGAAGTCTGCAAGCTCGCACCATGCACCTGCAGTTTCGCCAATTGCTCGGCAATGCCGGCCTCGTTGAGGAATTGCCGTCGGCGCGCTTCGGCCAGCGTCGATAGCATAGCCGTGGCGTTTTCGGCGTCGTCAAGAACGAGTTCCGCCATATTCTCCGGAAGCTCCGAGACGGCAGCAGTCAAGGCTCTTGAGGCCACGTTGACATCTTCGGTCCGCGTCTTGAGCGCATCGGCATCCGGCGCCATCAAAACGTTCAGCATGGCGTTTTTGGCGGCATCGGCTGTCTGAACAAGCGCACTACTCTGTTCGAGTGTCTGAAGCTTGGATTCGGTCAGCTCGATCATGTTGTCGTGAACCTCGGAAAAGACGAGATACGCAACGAAACCGACAAGACCCGAGACGCCAGTCAAGGAAAGCAAAATCAACGTAATCTTTGCACTCAGACTGGAAAACGGTCTCCATTTTCGCCGTCCTGACATCATTTTTTTCTCGCTCATAAGGGGGCCTCAACTGGGTGCTTTAAGCTTGCCCGTCGCGCGGGCAAGCCAGTTGCTTCGAGATGCAGGGTTACTCGACGGGCTCGAAGGTGCCGTCCTTTGTAATCCGGGTCAGGAACACGGTATCCATGCCCTGATTGTCACCGGGGCCGAATTGCATGGTCACACCGCCGAAATCCACGGTTTGCAGATTTGCCATAGCCTCAAGATAGCTTTCACGGGTGAGATCCTGGCCCGCTTCCTGCATCGCCTTGATCGCGAGACGTCCGGTCAGATACCCTTCAAGCGAGACAAAACCGGGTTCGGCCGACGCATCGACAGCGGCCAGTGCCGCCTGGTATTGCGCGACGACCGGGACGGAAGCGTCCCACGGGAACGGAACAACCTGGCTTACGATGACGCCTTCGCCCGCTTCGCCGAGTTCTCCGGCCAGCGCCTTGGAACCAACAAAGGAGATATTCACGAAGGTCGGATCAAATTTCAGCTTGCGCGACAGTTTGATGAATTCGGCCACCGGTTTGTAAGCGCCCACCATCACAACCGCATCCGGCTTTGCTTTGCGAATCTCAAGGAGTGCCGTCTTCACCGCCACGGTGTTGCGGGTATAGGTACCTTCCGCAGACAGCGTCATGCCGCGTTTTTCCAAAGCTGCGGTAACGCCCGCCAGGCCGACACGCCCGAAGCCGTCATCCTGGTAGAGGATGGCGATTGATGTCATGCCTTGCTGATCGACGAGATAGTCGATCCAGGCTTCAGTCTCCGCGAAATAGCTCGCGCGGACGTTCAGCACATTGTTCAGAGCACTGTCACGAAGGAAACCCGCTCCGGTAAACGGACCAATGAATGGCATCCGCGCTTCGGTTGCAATTGGTTGCGTTGCGGAGGCCGTCGGCGTGCCCACGGCGCCGATCAGGCCGATGTGGCTGTCTTGAACGATTACCGTTTTGACGTGTTCGATGGAACGGTCCGGCTCGTAGCCATCGTCTACGCTTTCCAGTACAATTTCGCGTCCGAATACGCCGCCGGTGGAATTTGCCTCTGCGAAAGCCGCTTGTAGGCCAAGGCGCATACCCTGGCCCAGCGCGGCAGCCGGGCCTTCCAGCGCCGCAACCTGTGCAAAGCGCACTTGCTGGCCATCAATCCCCTGCGCAGCCTGTACAAATCCGGGCGTTGCGAGTACGATCGCCGCCATTGCCGATAATTTTCTGAAGCTCATGGTCCACAATTCCTTTCGCTGGTCCTGTCGCGTTTAGAGCAGCAGAATCTTATTGATTCATTATCGACTCCCCAAAAAATCCGGACAATCCGGCATATCCGGCCTGCTCACTGCCAATAAGCTGTGTGGTGTCGCCAGTGTCCAAGGCGCTCCTTAATAGGCCTCTACGTCCCGCAACCCTTGCAACAGACGCGGCTCTGAGCCATCTAGCACTGCAAGGAAACCGCAGGAGCGGAGGCGAGAATGCTGGAATTGGGAACAGGACAGGCGCCGGCGGGCGATCTGGTCAAGGACATCACCGAAGCGGAGTTCATGGCGGAAGTTGTGGATGGATCGCAGGATGTGCCGATCATCGTAGACTTCTGGGCGCCATGGTGCGGCCCTTGCAAGACGCTCGGACCGGCGCTTGAGGCGGCGGTCGCGGCGGCGGGCGGCGCGGTGCGCATGGTCAAGGTCAACGTCGATGAAGCGCAGGCCATCGCCGGTCAGCTGCGCATTCAGTCGATCCCGACCGTTTATGCTTTTTTTCAGGGCCAGCCAGTGGATGGCTTCCAGGGCGCCCTGCCCGCCTCCGAGATCAAGGCCTTCATCGAGCGCGTGGTTCAGGCCGCAGGCGGCGATGACACCGGCGGTCTGGATGACGCGATCGCCGCGGCGCAGGAAATGCTCGATCAGGGCGCGGCCACCGATGCCGCCCAGACCTTTGCAGCCATTCTCGAAGAAGAGCCGTCCAGCGCCAAAGCCTATGCCGGTTTGGTGCAATCTCATATTGCCATGAGTGATCTGGATCAGGCGGAAGCCATACTGAACGGCGCCCCCATCGAGATTTCCACCGCGCCGGAATTGGAAGCCGCCCATGCGGCGCTCGAATTGGCGAAGCAGGCGGCGAATGCCGGTCCGGTGGCCGAGCTACAGGCACAGGTCGAGGCCGAGCCGGACAATCATCAAGCGCGCTTTGATCTCGCACAGGCGCTTTATGCGCATGGCGACGCCGAGGCCGCCGTGGATCAGCTTCTGGAGTTGTTCCGCAAAGACCGCGAATGGAACGACAGCGCCGCCAAGACCCAGCTTTTCACCATTTTCGATGCGCTCAAACCTAGCGATCCCGTGGTGCTGAAGGGGCGGCGGAAACTTTCGTCGATGCTGTTTGCCTGAGGCGCTGTGCGGACTACCTCGGCTAGTATGAAACAGTCGACTGACCTTCCGGGACTCATTCCCGTGTTTCCGTTGCCCGGGGCGCTGTTGTTGCCGCGCTCGCGGTTGCCGTTGCACATCTTTGAACCGCGCTACCTTGCGATGCTGGAGGATTGTCTCAAGACGCCACACCGGCTGATCGGCATGGTACAGCCGAACGCGGTTCCCGGCCGCGATGAGAGTGGCCTGCACAAGATCGGTTGCGCAGGCCGCGTAACCCAGTTTTCCGAGACGGAAGACGGGCGTTACATGATCACGCTGAGCGGCATATCGCGGTTTCGGGTTCAGAGTGAGGTCGATGGATTTACTGCCTACCGGCGCTGCGAGGTGTCGTGGGACGGGTTTGATCAGGACCGTGCGCCAATCAGCGACACCGACTGTGCTTTTGACCGCAAGGTGTTCATGCGTCTGCTGGATCGCTATTTCGCGTCACAGGACCTTTCGGCCGACTGGCAAACTCTGGAAGATGCCGAGGATGAATTGTTGATCAATTCTCTTTCAATGCTTCTGGACTTTTCGCCCGAGGACAAGCAGGCCCTGCTGGAAGCACCGTCGCTCGGGACACGGCGAGAGACTCTGGTGACGCTGATCGAATACGCCATGCGCGGCGGAGAAGGGGATGTGATGCAATGAGCGAAAAAGCGTTTGATCCGCGCATGCTGGAGGCATTGGTCTGTCCGGTCACGCAGGGCGGTCTGGACTACGACATCGACCATCAGGAATTGGTGAGCAAAACCGCCGGACTGGCCTTTCCGATCCGGGCTGGCATTCCCGTCATGTTGGTGGATGAGGCGCGGGAGTTAAAGGGCTGAGTCCTTTTGCGCGGCTCACTTTGCCCGCCGCGTATTTTCTCTAAAGTCGCATTAAATCCGCCCGTTACTCCAACGTGGCGAGAGCTTGAGCAAAGACCGCTGCCTCGACGTTGCCGCCCGAAATGGTTGCAATGGCGGTCTCTCCTTCAAGCTCATCGCCATGGAACAACGCGCCGGCCAAGGCCACAGCGCCGCCGGGCTCTGCCACGACCTTGAGATGACGGAACGCCAGTGCCATGGCTTTGAGCGCCTCTTCGTCCGTGACAACAACGCCTGGTCCGCACAGACGCGACGTGATCGGGAAAGTCAGCGCGCCGGGCGTCGGCGTCAGGATCGCATCACAAAGCCCTCCCGCCTCGCGCGCGTTTGACTGCCGCTCGCCCAGAGCAAGCGACCGGGCGGTGTCGTCGAAACCCTCGGGTTCCGCGGGGCGAACCCGCATCCCGGGAGCCCGCGCCTCCAACGCAAGGGCGATCCCGGCGGTCAAACCACCGCCGCCGCAGCAGACAAGGACTTCTGCCTCGGTTATGCCCAACTCGGCGGCCTGCTGCGCAATCTCAAGACCGCATGTCCCCTGCCCTGCAATCACTTCCGGATCATCATAGGGTTTGATCAGCGTCAGACCGCGTTCGGCAGAGAGGCGCGCGCCGATGCTCTCACGGCTCTCTGCCCCGCCCCGCTCATACAGCACGACTTCGGCGCCAAGCGCCCGCGTGTTTTCGATCTTCAGGCGCGGCGCGTCGGAGGGCATGATGATCACCGCCGGCGCCCCATGTTCCCGGGCCGCCAGCGCAACGCCCTGCGCGTGGTTCCCGGAAGAAAAGGCAATGACTCCGCGTCGCCGCGCGCCCTCGGGGAGCGCCGAGAGCGCCGCCCAGCCACCCCGAAACTTGAAGCTGCCGGTGCGTTGCAGGCATTCCGGCTTGATCAAGAGCCGCCGACCGGCGATCTCGTCGAGCGCCGGAGCGCCGAGCAAAGGCGTGCGCCGGGCTTGACCTTTGAGCCGTTCACCGGCGGCTTCGATACGGGCGATGTCCATCGGGGACTCCTCGGATAGGGCGGGTTTTGCGCGGCGGAGTGGGCCTCGGTTTGTCAGGCTTGTCAACGCAAAGCCGTCGCGCCATTGTGCCGCCATGATCGAACGGACGGCAGAGCAGGACGGGACGCGCAGTCTGGCGCTATACTCTCCGTGCGAGCGCTATCGTTACGGTCTCTCGCGGGAATGGGACGGAGGACGCCCTGGGGTGCTGTTCATCATGCTCAACCCCTCCACCGCCGATGAGCTGCGCAATGACCCCACCATCGAGCGGTGCCAGCGCCGGGCCCAGGCGATGGGTTGCGGATCGGTTTGGATTGCCAACCTCTTTGCCTTTCGCGCCACGAAGCCCGAAGACCTCCGCCGCGCCAAGGACCCCATTGGTCCCGAAAACGAAGCGCTCCTTTGCGACTGGTCCGGCAAGGCACAGATGACCATCGCGGCATGGGGCGTGCATGGGTCATTTCTTGGGCAGGCGGCGCGCGTGGCCCCCCGCCTGCGCGGCGATGTGCGGCATCTGGGGCTGACAAAGGCTGGCCATCCGCGTCATCCTCTCTATGTTTCCTACGCAGTGGACCCGATACAGTGGAGCAAAGACACCCGTTATGCAGCTTGACCCGGAGCGTTCCGAGCAATTCCATCAGGACCTGACACGGCTGGCCGACGAAGTTCACCGCCTGAACAGGCATCGGTTCATCCGCGTGCAAAATTCCTTTGTCCGACTGATCCTTTTCCAATTCGTGCGCGGACTTGCCCTAGGCCTCGGCACGGTTATTGGAGCCTCGGCGCTGGTTTCGGTGATTGTTCTGCTGCTGAGCCAGGTCGAGTTCATTCCGATCCTTGGCAACCTCGCAACCCAGATCATTCAGGAAATCCAACCCGGCGAGCGCGAAATCACCCGTTAATCATCATTAACCTGTTTGGGAGAATTTCGTTGATCGACGCAGGGCAATACCGGATATTGTCATCGGTGGAGTGCGGGGTGTCCAATCATGTTATTTCTTGCTGGCCTCATGGGTATGATGGTTCTTGGATCGGTCGCCTTTGTCGGGCTGCCAGTTGGCGAGGATGACGGAGCGGACGAACCGGCCGATGCCCCCACAGGCGGCGTTGAACCGGATACGGATGCTCCTGACGAAGACGGCAAAAGCACCGGAACAAGCATCCTTGATTTCGCGACACGCAGCGACGCCGCCGAAGGGGCCGACACCCCCGCACCGGAGATCGGCGCCTCTCAGCAGACCACGACTCAGACCGTGACCATGGACATCGGGATGACACAGGATCCCGGAACGGCGGGCCCTGTGACACAGACCACCACGCTTTTCGGTCGCATGGGATTGATCAATATGCCTGGTTTGATCGAGGCAGGCAGCGACGCGGACGACACGCTCGACGGCACAGACGGCACCGATCTGCTCAATGGCGGTGCGGGCGATGATCTGATCAACGCGGGTGCCTCCGATGACGAATTGCACGGCAGCGACGGCAACGATACCCTGCTTGGCGGCAGCGAGAACGACACGTTGCACGGCGGCGCGGGCGATGACCTTCTGTCGGGTGGCGAAGACGATGACGATATCTACGGCCACGATGGCAACGACGTCATGAGCGGTGATGCCGGTGATGATGATCTCTACGGCGGCCTCGGCGATGACCTGATGGACGGCGATGAAGGCGACGATGCGCTGCTGGGTCGGGAGGGCGCGGATACCGTGGCGGGCGGCCTTGGACAGGATACGTTGTTTGGCGGTTGGGACGACGATCTTCTCATCGGCGTAGAGCGCGATGACGATGGCGCAGACACCGATGAGGGCGATTACCTCAATGGCGGCGACGGCAACGACACACTGGTCGCGGGAGAAGGGGATACTGTCTCCGGTGGCGAGGGCGCGGATGTTGTGATTCTTGGCGACTGGATCGAAGATGACGCAGCCGCGCTCTATGACTTTGACGCCAGCGAAGATCAGATCGTGATCGTCTACGACGACAGCGATGGCGATGCGGAGCCGGATCTGGAAATCCGCGTGAGCCAAACGGATCCGGCTGTGTCGGAGATTGTTCTGGATGGTACGGTCCTCGGAACGCTGGCCACCAGCAGTGCGCCGGACATCTCGTCCATTGCGCTGGTCGGCGAAAGCGCAGCAGGCGCGTTGATCTGATCCTGCCGAAACCGATCGGTGCCTAAGCTGCACGATCGTTTCACACCAACAATCGGACGCAACCAATTCAGGGGCTTTTCAAACCTCACTGAATCGTCTATCTGCCACCATCCGCCAAGAGTGCGGATATCTCCACGGGCCTTGCTGGACGACATCCCGGCTCGCGCCATTACCCTCAATCCGAAAGGAGACCCCGATGTCGATTACGCCGGAAGAAAAAAACCGCCTGATGAAAGAATTCGCAACCAAAGAAGGCGATACCGGTTCGCCGGAAGTCCAGGTTGCTGTTCTGACCTCGCGCATCTCCACCCTGACCGAGCATTTCAAGACGCACAAGAAAGATAACCACTCGCGTCGTGGTCTGCTCAAGCTGGTTGCTCAGCGCCGTAAGCTGTTGGACTATACCAAGGCCAAGGACGAAGCGCGCTACCAGGACCTGATCAAGCGCCTCGGCATTCGCCGCTAAGCGCGTTGGCCCAGCACGGGCCATGAAGGATACAGAAACGCCCGTCTTCCTTGGAAGGCGGGCGTTTTGCCCTGTCGGTGGCTTCGTCAGCCTCGCTAGACCCTTAGAGATCGAAAGACGCAAAAACCGGCGCGTGATCGGATGGTTTATCCCAGCCCCGCGCCGCCCGGAGCACTCTCGATCCATGGGCCGAAGCGGAGATGTCCGACGTCGCCCAGACATGGTCCAGCCGCCGCCCCTTGTCCGCAGCATCCCAGTCGCGCGCGCGATAGGACCACCACGAGTAGAGTTTGCCATCTGGGATGTCTTGCCGCGTGATGTCCACCCAGGCTCCGGCGTCTTGCACCGCACCCAGCGCGTCGACCTCTACTGGCGTGTGGCTCACGATTTTCAGCAGTTTCTTGTGATCCCAAACGTCGTCCTCGCGCGGAGCGATGTTCAAATCCCCGACCAGTATGGATTTTTTCGGCCTCTCAGCATGAAACCAGTCTCGCATCTCCGACAGATAATCCAGCTTCTGTCCGAACTTTTCGTTCTTTTCACGATCCGGAATGTCTCCGCCTGCAGGAACATAGAAATTCTGGATGACCACTCCGTTCTCAAGCTCGGCAGCCACGTGTCGTGCGTGTCCGAGCGCGGCGAAATCCCTGTCACCGACGTCTCGCAACGGCAGTTTCGACAGGATCGCGACACCGTTATAGCCCTTCTGACCACGCGCCACCATGTGGCCGTAGCCCAGCGCCTCGAAGCCTGCCATCGGGATCTTGTCGACCGGGCTCTTGCACTCCTGCAGGCACAGAATATCCGGCCCCTCCACCCGCAGGAGCTGCTCCACCAGGTCAGCCCGAAGCCGGACCGAATTGATGTTCCAGGTCGCCAGTGTAAAACCCATTGCCGCTCTCCTATCCGCGTTTCAGCGCAGAGTGCAACGTGCCGGGGCGAGGCGCAACCCGGCGCGACTTATCGTTGAAAACAAGGGAAAATTCCGCTGCGCACACGATACCGCGTGTCAGATGATTTCATCCTCATCAAACAGAGCATGGACATCGGGATGCGCATCGAAGTCGCCTGCGGCCTCCTCTGCCATCTTGCGTTTGTCGGGGCGGGCGATGTGGAACAAGGCGTCGCCTTCGTTGACCACCGGCAGGTTCGTGCGCCCGACGATGATGCCGTGTTCCTCCGCCACCACCTCGGCCTCGTGCTCGCCGAACGGATCTGAAACGATCCCTAGAATCATGCCCGGCTCGACCCAATCGCCGCTGGCCTTCAATGTGCGCAGCAGTCCGCCGGATGGCGCACGCAGCCACCCTGAGCCCTCGCAAAGCACCCCGTGCTTGCGCGGTTTTGGAACGCCACGCGGCGAAATCATCTCCAGCTCGGACATGACTCTCAGGATACCGGCAACCCCGGCGCGTGCAGCGAACTCATCGAACCGCAGCCCTTCGCCGGCCTCGTAGAGCAGCACGTCGACACCGACGCGTTCCGCCTCCATCCGCAAAGAGCCCTCGCGCATTTTCGACATCATGGTCACCGGCGCCGCGAAGGCATCACCCAGGACCTTCAAGCGCGGGTTGCCCGGAGACAGGCGTATTTGCGGCAGGTTCTCGCGACCGACAGCGGCGGAATGCAGATCGACCCCCACGTTCGACCGCATGACAATCTCGGTCATGAACAAATCCGCCAGCCGGGCCGCGAGGGAGCCGGAGGCATGGCCCGGAAAACAGCGATTCAGATCGCGCCGGTCCGGCAGGTAACGACTTTGGTTCAGGAAACCAAAGGCGTTTACAATCGGCACCGCGATCAACGTCCCAGCCAGGCGCGACACCGGCGCCGCCTTCAGAAGCCGCCGCACGATCTCCACTCCGATCACCTCGTCGCCATGGATGGCGGCAGAGACAAACATGACCGGTCCGGGCTTTTTCCCGTGGACCACATGGGCGGACATGGTGACGGGCGTATGATCCGACAGAACCGACACCGGCAATTCCACCGTGCGCCGGGTTCCGGACGGTATGGTTTCGGAGCCAATAACAAAGGCATCGGGCATGGGGAGTCTCCTGTGCGTGTCTCAGACCTACGGTGACACACAGCGGCGCGCAACTGTCTGTCCTGCTTCGGGAACGCCTCATCCGGAAAATGCCGATTTCATATGACGGATCAGGAAGACCATCGCATTTGCCGGTGACGCGTCCATGTCTGCGCGCACTGGCAAATGGCGATCGGGACACAATCCCGGCTCAGTACCGGCTTGGCAGATTAACACGCCACAAAATCAATTAAGGGTTTACACAGTGGCCAAGGTCTGCGCAGATTTGCTCTTATTGGAAATTTTATTTTAGGAAAAAGTATGACGCGTTTGAAATTTCCGGCCCTCTTGGCCGCGACTATCGTATTTGGCCAAATGGGCTTTGCCGCCACCGTCAATCCCGATGCATTGGAAAGCGCAACGCCCGGGGGCGACTATAGCGATACCGAAGGCGCAGGTCCGAATATCGCGCCCGGCGGCATTCTTGTCGGAGAAACCAGCCTCTATGGGCGTTTGAGGCTGAATTGCGTCGCGGGCGATTGCAGCGACACGTCTGGCCTGCGCGACCCGTCTGATGCGTTTTTCGCGACCATCGCAGCGGACACAGAGATCACAAACCTTACGTTCAGCCTTGGCTCGGAAACGGCCTCCCCAAGTTTCTCCGGTGTGAACTTTCTGGCCCGGGTGACAACGCCTCTCGGCTTTACGATTGACCAGAGTTTCACTGGCGGTGTGAGCAACCTCAACATCGTGCCCGCCTTGTCGGGAGCCTCCATCGGCCCGGGAACATATGGCTTCTATATCACCGCGTCGGACTCCGGTCCGTTGGTTGATTTCTCCGGTATCGTGAACTGGTCGATGACAGCAACAGTCGTGAGCACCGCCGCTGTGCCATTGCCCGCCACTTTGCCATTGCTTCTGGCTGGCATGGCCGGCTTTGGCGTGATCCGGCGCAAGAAACGCGGATAACAGGGGCGGATGGACAGCGTGCCAGTGGACGGCCCTTATCGACCTATGGGCCGACCCCGATCTTTTTGATCGTCCATCCACGATCCAGACAGCGCCCAGATCCGCAATCGACGCATATGCAAAACCCCCGGCGTATTGGCACCGGGGGTCTTGTCAGTTCACGCAATCAAGGCAAGCGGCGTGTCATGCCGGGTCCTTGGCAAAGCGCAGGTAGGGCAGCTTGATATCCAGCGCGCCATATTTCTCGGTCGCGGCGGCGTCGTCCAGCGACAAGGCCACGATCACATCCTGACCGGTTTCCCAGTTCGCCGGGGTCGCCAAGGGTTGTTCATAGGTCCGCTGCAGACCGTCAAGCGCGCGCAAGATTTCGGCAAAGTTCCGGCCCACCGACATCGGGTAGGTCATCATCAACTGCACTTTCTTGTTCGGCGCGATGATGAAGACGGAGCGCACTGTCGCGCTATCCGCAGGCGTGCGACCGTCGGGCAGGTAGGCATCGGCAGGAAGCATGTCGAGCGCCTTGGACACGGTCAGGTCCTCGTCGGCAACAATCGGAAACCCGGCGGGCGCGCCTGCGGTCTTTTCGATATCGCCTTTCCACTGCTTGTGCTCGCCCACACCATCGACGGAAATGCCCATCACCTTGGTGTTGCGCTTGGCCCATTCGCCAGCCAGTTGCGCCACGGCGCCGAATTCGGTGGTGCAAACCGGGGTGAAATCCTTCGGGTGCGAGAACAGGATCGCCCAGCTGTCACCGATCCAGTCATGGAGCGTGATCTCGCCCATATCGGTGGGAACGGTCAGGTTCGGAATCTCTTGGTTGATGCGCAGGGCCATGGAAACATCCTTTCTCGTGGGTTTCGCCTGCGGGTGTAAAGCCTACGCAGGCGGTGTGTAAACGCAGTTTAGATATATTCTGAATTCTAAATTTAAAGGCGTACTTGAACCTTCTGATCGCCGATGACACAGTACGGCCAAAGACCGACCAAATGGTCGGGAAAACGGACACGTCGATCGCCAATGGGAGGCTCAACATGATCGAGAAAAAGCAATTCTACATCAACGGCACCTGGGTCAACCCCGTCGAGGGGCGCGACCATCCGGTCATTGATCCATCCACGGAAGAGGCCTGTGCCGTGATCTCTCTGGGCGGTCAAGCCGACACCGATGCCGCTGTCGCCGCCGCCAAGGCCGCGCTGCCCGGATGGATGGCAACCGCTCCCGAGGACCGTATCGCGGCTCTGGAACGCGTCTATGAAGCGTACAAGGCGCGCAGTGAGGATCTGGCCAAGTCCATAAGTCTCGAAATGGGGGCACCCATCGCGCTCGCCAGCACCGCGCAGGTCGGGGCTGGACTCACCCATCTGAAGAACTTCATCCGCGCCGCCAAGGCTTTCCCATGGGAAGCGCCGCTTGGCGATCATGCGCCGAACGACCGCATCATCCACGAAGCCGTGGGCGTCTGCGGTCTGATCACGCCGTGGAACTGGCCGATGAACCAGATCACGCTGAAGGTTGGCGCGGCGCTGGTGGCGGGCAACACGATGGTGCTCAAGCCCTCCGAAGAAAGCCCGCTCGATGCCATGGTCTTTGCGGAGATCATGGACGCCGCGGATCTGCCCCCGGGGGTTTTCAACCTCGTGAACGGCGATGGCGCGGGCGTCGGCTCCCAGTTGTCGGTGCATCCGGATGTCGACATGGTCAGCTTCACCGGCTCCACCCGGGCCGGCATTGCAATCTCCAAGGCGGCAGCGGATTCGCTCAAGCGCGTGCATCTTGAGCTCGGCGGCAAGGGAGCCAATCTCGTCTTCGCCGACGCCGACGAAAAGGCCGTCAAGCGCGGTGTGCTGCACATGATGAACAACTCGGGCCAGTCCTGCAACGCGCCGTCGCGCATGTTGGTCGAAGCCTCGCGCTATGAGGCCGCCGTCGAAGAGGCCGCCTCAATCGCCGCCAAGGTCGAGGTCGGTCCCGCTTCCGAAGACGGACGCCACATCGGCCCGGTGGTCAACGCCGCCCAATGGGACAAGATCCAGGACCTTATTCAGAAAGGCATCGACGAAGGCGCTCGGCTGGTCGCCGGTGGCCTCGGTCGCCCCGATGGTCTGAACAAGGGCTTCTACGTGCGCCCGACGGTCTTTGCCGATGTGACGAATGACATGACGATCGCGCGCGAAGAGATCTTCGGCCCCGTGCTTTCCATCCTGAAGTTCGAAACAGAGGATGAGGCGGTTCAGATCGCGAACGATACCCCCTATGGCCTGACCAACTATGTCCAAAGCACCGACGATCAGCGCCGCGTGCGCCTCGCCCGGCAATTGCGCTCCGGGATGGTCGAGATGAACGGCCAGTCGCGCGGAGCCGGTGCCCCGTTTGGCGGTATGAAAGCCTCCGGCAATGGCCGCGAGGCAGGCAGCTGGGGCATCCACGACTTTGTCGAGGTCAAAGCCGTCAGCGGCTGGGCCGCCGAATAACAACGTATTGCGCGGGATCGGCTATGGTCCCGCGCATCACGACCCAACGTTCAAGGATGGGCAAACCGGCCCGGGCGTCTTCGCTTTGCAAGGACTTCGGGGGGCGGGTCGCCGCGCCATGCGGGCAACGCGCTGCCTGCCCAAGGCAGGACATCAACGCGTGAGAGCGCACGGGTCCGTAGGGCGGGGTTTCACCCCGCACGTCTGTCAAAAATCCGGCTTCGCCCGAAATTTCATGCCGCGCCCGTTTTCGGGATGGTTCACGCGCAACTCTTCTGCATGCAACATCATGCGCGGGTAAGACGCCGCAGTCTCGGGCGCGTACAGTTCGTCGCCCAGAATCGGATGCCCCAGTGCCAGCATATGTACGCGCAGCTGATGGCTGCGTCCCGTATGCGGAAACAGCCGCACCCGCGTTTCACCGTCTCCGGATTTCACCACCTTCCAACCGGTCAGCGACGGTTTGCCGGTGTCATGGCAAACCATCTGACGCGGGCGGTTGGGCCAGTCGACGATCAGCGGCAGGTCCACCTCGCCGTCCTTCGGCTCCAACTCTCCTGCCAACCGCGCCACGTAGGTTTTCTTGACCTTTCGCGCTTCGAATTGCTGCCCGAGGTGTTTTTGCGCATGGGCGGTCAGGGCAAAGACCATGACGCCGGACGTGTCCCGATCCAGCCGATGCACCAGTCGCACGGTGGGAAAGGCCGCCTCAAGCCGGGACAACAGACAATCCTCCAGCCCCTCTCCCTTGCCCGGTACGGACAGAAGGCCGGCGGGCTTGTGGACGATCAGCAGATCGCTGTCTTCATGCAGGACGGGGATTTCCCCCTGCGGCGGATCATAGGTGTCGCTCATCCGCCTCCTTTAGGCGCGGCGGGGCGGGGAAGGCAAGCCTTCCGCGCCGCATTGCTCGGCCTTCGGGACCACACGGCATCCAAGGCAGGGCAACCGTCCCGCGCCTAGGCGATGTCGTAGCCCGCACATTTCAAACGATCTGCAATCGCGCGAATGTGCTCCGGCCCGGTTTCGCAACAGCCGCCGACGAGCGTGGCGCCCATATCAAGCCAGGCCATCACGTGATCGGCATAGGCATCGGGTCCCATATCAGCGCGCGCGCTCAGCGCATCTACAGTCGGAGCATCGACAAGAAAGCCATCGCTGATCGCGGTAAATCCATTGGCATAGGCGCCAAACGGCAGCTCTTGCCGCGCAAACACTTCCAGCGCAGCCGGCATCGCCTCCGGGGTCGAGCAATTTGCGAGAAGCGCCGCCGCCCCGTCCAGCAGGGGCAGCAGATCGGCAACAGCTTCGCCGGAGCGCAGCCGCGCCCCATCCGCGTCGTCCACCGTCACCGACAGCCAGACCGGCTTGCCGTGATCGCGCGTGGCAGCAAGGGCAGCGCGGGCATGGTCAAGCGATGCGACGGATTCGAGCAAGAACAGATCCACATGCGGTGCCTGCAGGTCGGCGATCTCGCGATAGAGCGGCACAGCCTGAGAAACCGGCGGGTGCACGTCAGGGCGATAAGTGGCTCCAAGCGGCCCGATGGCCCCGGCGATCCGTCCCTGTCCAAATCCATCCCGCGCGGTGCGCGCCTCCTCCAGCGCTTTGGCATGCAACGATTCGAAGGCGTCTTCGAGCCCTTCCCGCACAAGCCTGTCACGCAGGATCGCATAGGTGTTTGCCGTCGCGATGACGGCACCGGCCTCGAAATAGGCGCGGTGTATATCAGCCACCAGACCGGGCCGATCCATCATCACGCGCGTTGACCAGAGCGCGGTGGGCGCATCGCCCGATCGCTTTACCAGTTCCTGCCCCATGCCACCGTCGAGCAGGGTGATTGCAGGTTTCGTCATCGGTCAGTCCTTTTGTGGCAGACCATCGCAAAGGGTGTAGTAGTCCCCTTTTGTGGCTGTGAAGATGTGTTTTTCGAGAGCAAGGCCGGTTGGCCCGTCGATTGCGCCGAGAGCAAAGCTCATGGTGTCCTCTTCATGCGCCTTCCAGAACAGAAACGCGCCGCAGTCCGGGCATATGCCACGGTGTGCCACCTCCGTCAGCGCAACCCATTTGACCGGGCCAGCGATGGCGAGCGCGCTTGCCTGGACATAGGCAGAACTCCAGACATGCCCGGACATCTTTCGGCACTGCGAGCAATGACAGCACGAGGCCCCGAGCGGCACATCATTGACCGCAAAGGTGATCGCCCCACAGGCACAGGAACCCTGCATTACAACTCTCCCAAGGGTAGGGCCGTGGCGGCGAGCGCGAGGCCATAGAGGATGAAACATCCTGCCAATACGCGGCGAATGGTGGTGTTGGCAACCGCCGAGAGCGCCGCCTTCCCGATCATCACGCCGAAGGTTGTATAGGTGACATAACTCGCGGCGGTGATCGTCAGCGCCGTGGGCACGATCACCCACATTTGCGGCCCGATGGGTATCTCCGTCTGCACGAATTGCGAGAACGCGGCAAGATAGCCCGCAACCGACTTGGGGTTGATCGTCGCGATCATGAAAGCGCGTGAATAGATGTGGCGCGAGGGCGCCTCGGCCTGCGCCATGGGCTGCGCGGCGCGGCGCCAGTTTCGCAGCCCCAGCCCGATCAGCACCAACGCCCCGACGATCTTGGCGATCAGGAAGCCCGCAGGAGAAGCCGTCAGAAGCGCGGTGATCCCCGCCGCCGACAAGAACAGGAAAAGCAGCGCCTGCGTCATGATACCCAGCACCCCCCACAGGCCGCGGGCAAAGCCAAAACTCATACCGTTTTGAATGCAGTTGACGGCATTGGGCCCCGGCGAGGTCACGAAGAGCACCCAGAAGCTCGCGAATACGATCCAGCCTTCGAGCGTCATTTTATCCGGCCTGCGGCGCCAAAAGCGCGTTCAGGAGACATCGGCACTGGACCCGCCCAAGACACGCGCCGATGGTCTCAGGAGGCATCTGCAAAGGTCGCATTCAGGATTGCCTGCAGCGCCTCCGCATCCGCCCGGTCGAACGCGCCCGACCTGTCGCTGTCGATATCCAGAACGCCAAGCAACGCACCGGCCGCATTGCGCACCGGCAGCACCAGCTCGGAGCGAGTCGAACTGGAACAGGCGATATGCCCTGGAAAGGCCTCTACATCCTCAACGATTTGCGCCTCACCGGTCCGTGCGCAAGCGCCGCAAACCCCGCGCGCGAAAGGAATGACAAGGCATCCGTGGCCGCCCTGATACGGCCCGATCTTCAAAAGCCCGGGCTCAGTGACGCGGTAGAACCCGGTCCAGTCAAAGCGTGCATCGGCGTGATGTATCTCGCACGCCAAGGTGGCCATGAGCGAGACCGTGTCGGTCTCACCCTCTGTCAGGCTCGCGATGGTTGCGCTCAGTGCGGTGTAGTCAACGGTCGTCATGGGAAGTCCTGTTGCGAAGGCGGCTCACAGCCGCTCTATGGCAATCGCCGTGCCTTCGCCACCGCCGATGCAGATCGCCGCAACACCGCGCTTCAATCCACGTGTCTCAAGCGCATTGAGCAAGGTGACGATGATCCTCGCCCCGGAGGCACCAATCGGATGGCCCAGCGCGCAGGCGCCGCCATTGACGTTTACGACATCGCGCGGCAGGCCCATTTCCGTCATGAAGGCCATGGGCACAACAGCGAAGGCCTCATTGACCTCCCACAAGTCCACATCCGAAGGCTTCCAGCCGATCCGCTCCAAAAGTTTCCGGGCGGCGGGCACCGGGGCCGTGGGAAAGTCTTTCGGCGCCTGTGCATGGCTGGCATGGCCAAGTATGCGGGCGCGCGGCGTGGCGCCACTGGCCGCGGCTTGGGCCAGCGTGGTCATCACCAAGGCCGCCGCGCCATCCGAAATAGACGAGGAATTGGCAGCCGTGACCGTTCCGTCCTTGCGGAAGGCAGGTTTGAGCATCGGGATTTTCTCGGGACGGGCCTTGCCGGGCTGCTCATCGCGCGTGATGATCTCTTCGCCTGTTCGCGTGTGCAGCGTCACCGGCGTGATCTCACCGTCGAACGCACCAGAGCGTTCCGCGTCGAGCGCGTTCGAAAGCGACGCAAGCGCGTATTGGTCCTGCGTTTCGCGGGTGAATTGAAACGCCTCGGCGCAATCCTCGGCAAAGGTGCCCATCAGGCGGCCCTTGTCATAGGCATCCTCAAGCCCGTCGAGAAACATGTGGTCAATCACCTGCGTGTGGCCGATCCGGGCGCCGCCACGCATCCTGGGCAGCATGTAGGGCGCCTGTGTCATCGACTCCATGCCGCCGGCGACCATCAAACTGGCGTGGCCCAGCGCCAGCCGATCCCAGGCCATCATCGCCGCCTTCATGCCAGAGCCACACATCTTGTTCAGCGTCGTTGCCGGCACCTCTTCGCCAAGCCCGGCTGCAAACCCAGCCTGCCGCGCGGGTGCCTGTCCCTGCCCTGCTGGCAGGACGCATCCCATCAACAGCTCATCAACGGCGGGATCCCCTGCCTGTTTCAGCGCTCCGGCGATCGCGGCCCCACCCAGCGCAGAAGCGCTCACGCTCTCGAACACGCCCTGAAACCCGCCCATCGGGGTGCGTGCGGCTCCTGTGATTACGACGTCTTGCATGGTGTCTCCTCCAATGTCTGCCCCCTGAATACCGAATGGTAAGGAATGCCGTCTAGGGTGCTGGACAAAGAGCACCTGAGAGGCAGCCATGAACCTGACAACACAAACTCACGGCGCGGTCCAGATCATTACGGTCGAGGCGGACCGGATCGACGCCGCCGTCGCCATACAATTCAAGGACAAGATGCGCGAAGTGGTAGTCGGCGCCGATGATCGCGTCGTCCTCAATCTCGAACACGTGGATTTCATCGATTCGAGCGGCCTCGGCGCGATCGTCGCCGCCATGAAGCTGATGCCCGATGGGCGAAAACTGGAACTGTCCAGCCTCACCGCCAATGTCGACAAGGTTTTTCGGATGACCCGCATGGATTCGATTTTCAAAATTCACGAATCCGTCGACGCAGCGACGCAAACCGCCGCCTGACCGGCAGCGATGGGAGAACAGGCCATGCAGCCGGTTGAAGACCAGGACGGCAGTACGCTGCGCTATGTCCTGTCCAGCCGCCCGGAAGCAGTCCGGGAGACCCTTGGCGATATCCGGAACGCTCTGATCCAACGGGGCGTACGCGCGGAAAAACTGGGTCCTTGCGAACTCGTGCTTGCCGAGGCGATGAACAATATCGTGGAACATGCTTACAAGGACGCTGACAACGGCGAGATCCGGATTACGCTCTCGCTGGACGCCACACATCTCAAGGCGCGGATCGAGGACTCTGGCGGCATGATGCCGCAAAGCAGCTTGCCCACCGGCGAAATGAAATCGGTCGATGTTGCCCTGGCAGATCTGCCGGAAGGCGGATTTGGCTGGTTCCTCATCCGCAGCATGACCGACGAACTGCGCTATCGCCGCAAGGACGGGATCAACCTGCTCGACTTTTCGATCCCGATCAAGGACGCCGACTGACATCGCGCACCCCGTCCCTCACCGCTTGGGAATCGTTACAATTCCCTGCTTCTTCAAATCGTCCGCTTGGCGCCATATTCACGACAGAAAGAACCGGCATTCCTGTTCTTGTAGCTGCATAAAGCTTCCCTCGGCGTCGCGCATTAACAGCCCCCACCCAGTGCGTGGCGCCGAGGCACTTACTCCGATCCCCGACATTGCAATCGTCCTTCCCGCGCCGCGCGCGGCGAATTCGGCATTGCCAGGTGGCCGCTTACAAGCCGTGCATTTTCCCAAACCGCACCACAATTCTGCCCGCATTGCGCGACAAGATCCGTCTTGTAGCTGCAATAGGCTTCACTCGGCGCCGTGCATTAACAGCCCCCACCCAGTGCACGGCGTCGAGACACTTCTTCCAAAGCATAGCCTCCATTGACCTCGGCCCGCACGGGTCTATCCTCGCGCCGAAAGCATTGAGGGAGGAGCCTGACCCATGCGTGATTTCCAACTACCAGGACGCTCGGCGGTCTATGCCACGAATGGCATTTGCGCGACCTCGCATCCGATCGCCGCGAACGCAGCTGTCGAAATTCTGCGCCGGGGCGGCAATGCCATGGACGCCGCCATCGCGGGCGCTGTACTGCTTGGCCTGGCCGAGCCGCAAATGACCGGGATCGGCGGCGATTGCTTTACGCTCGTCTCGCCCGCCGGCAGCGACGATGTCATCGCCGTCAACGGCTCCGGCCGCGCGCCGGCCGCCGCCTCCGCCTCAAGTCTGCGGGACAAGGGCATGGCCACTGTGCCGCTGAACACGCCTGATGCGGTCACCATCCCTGGCGCGATCGACGCCTTTTGCACCATGTCGGAAAACTGGGGCAAGCTCGGGCTTGCCGACAGCCTCGCTCCGGCGATCCATTACATGGAGCACGGAATTCCCATCGCGCCGCGCGTTGCCTTCGACTGGGCCAGGGACGCGGGCGTCCTGCAAGGCCACGCGCTGCGCCATTTCCAACCCGGCGCCATCCCGAATCCCGGCGATCTTTTTGCCCTGCCCGCGCAGGCCGAGGCTCTGAAACGCATCGCAAAAGACGGGCGAAAAGGGTTTTACGAAGGCGAAGTGGCCGAGGATATGGTGGCGTCGCTGCAAGCGCTCGGCGGCAAGCACACGCTCGATGACTTTGCCGCAACGCACTGCACGGTCGGCGCCCCGGTCGGCAGCGATTATCGCGGGCGTGAGCTTCTGGAGCACCCGCCAAACGGTCAGGGCATCATTGCCCAATTGATGCTGAATATCCTGTCGCAGTTCGATATTTCCTCGCTTGAGCCGTTTGGCGCGGAGCGTGTGCACCTCGAGGCGGAGGCGGCCAAACTGGCTTATGACGCCCGCAACCGGTTCCTGTCTGATCCGGAGACCATGGACCGGCTGGAGCATCTGACCAGTATGGAAACGGCGGTAGAGCTCGCCGGGTTGATCGACCCCAAGCGCGCCATGGCCTCTGCCACACAGGCCTCCGAAGCGGTGCATAAAGACACGATCTACATCACCGTGGTCGACAAGGATCGCATGTCCGTATCGCTGATCTATTCGGTCTTTCACGGCTTCGGCTCCGGTATCGCGTCCGACAAGTTCGGCATTCTTTTTCAAAATCGCGGCGCGGGTTTCTCGCTCAAGGAGGGGCATCCGAACGAGATGCAAGGCGGCAAGCGCCCCATGCACACCATCATCCCCGCGATGCTGCGCGATGGCGGACGAGTGACGATGCCCTTTGGCGTAATGGGCGGACAATATCAGCCCAACGGCCACGCCCGCGTGGTGTCGAACATGACCGATTTCGGGATGCATGCCCAAGAGGCGCTCGACGCTCCGCGCAGCTTTGCCGAAGCAGGCAAACTGCGACTGGAGCGCGGTTTTGCCCCGGATGTTGCCAAGGTATTGGCCGAGAAGGGGCACGACATCGAAACCCCCGAAACGCCCATCGGGGGCGCACAGGCGATTGTTATCCATGAAAATGGCGTTCTCGAAGGCGCATCCGATCCGCGAAAGGACGGCTGCGCCATCGGCTACTGAAACTGCGGCGGGGGCCGGGACAATCCTGCAAATTTTCATCAATTCGCAGGGCTGGCCAGACAGTTGCCCCCGCCCCGCCCAATTTTGGCCCCGGTCTGTTGCCACCCATAGGGTTAACAGATCCGGGAGAGCTGGCACATGGTCGGACCGATTGCAGCCGTTGAGAACTTCGCGTTCAAGGCCTTCGATTTCAGTGGGCGCGCCACGCGGGCCGAGTTCTGGTGGGCCTTCCTGTTCCTTGGCGGTCTAACCCTGGGATCAATTGTCATGGATGGCCTCACCCTCCTGGAAAGGGGGAGTGAAGCCTTCGGGATGAGCACTTTGCTCACGCCGTGGATCCTGATCCTGTCTTTCGTTCCTTACCTGTCGCTGCGCATACGTCGGTTGCACGATACGGGGCGGTCCGGGTTTTGGCTGTTTCTGGTCGCCGTGCCGCTGATCGGGCCGGTCATCACGCATTTCATTCTGACGCTGCCATCACAGCCTGACGAAAATGCCTGGGGGCAGCCCCCGGCGCATTGCTGGACTCATGAAAAGACGTCGCAGAGCCGGCGCATGGGGCTGTCTGAAGTTCAAAGACAGGACGTCAAGCCGCACAACGCGTACCAGAGCTACGCCTACCTCGTGAACGGCGAGGCGGAACCAACGCCAGACATGATTGAACAGCGCCGCAACGAGATCAAGGATTACTACCGCACGCGGGTGCTCGGACAGGGCGCCTGACGCCCTGCCCCTCTGCGCGATCAGTAGCTGTAGTCTGCATAGATGCGGGTTAGATCGCCGTTCCAGTCGCCGTTGTAACGGTCGAGCAATTCGTCGGCGGGCACTTTTCCGGTTTCGATGCTTTCCTTCAGCGCATTGAGGAAATGCGTCTCGTCCGGAACAAGACCGCCGGCACCGGGCCGGGCCCGCGCCTTGAGGCCTGCGTCAGCGATATCGACGACCTCGCGCGCAAGATCGTGCATCTTCAAGCCGCCCACCTCGGCCTGCAGCCCGTCAACAGAGGCCGCAACGCGTAGCGCCTCCCGGGTTTCCGCGTCCCAATCCTTCACAAGGTCCCAAGCTGCATCCAGCGCTCCCTGATCGTACGTCAGGCCGACCCAGAAGGCAGGCAAGGCACAAAGACGCCGCCACGGGCCGCCATCGGCACCGCGCATTTCGATGTATTTCTTGAGCCGCGCTTCGGGGAACACCGTGGTCAGGTGATCAGCCCAGTCGGAGAGCGTCGGCGTCTCGCCCGGCAGGGCCGGAAGCTGACCCTTGAGGAAATCGCGGAATGATTGGCCCAAGGCATTGATATACTTGCCATCGCGGTAGACGAAATACATCGGCACATCGAGTACGTAATCGACCCAGGCTTCGAATCCGAATCCCTCGTCGAAGACGAAGGGCAACATGCCGGTGCGGGCGTCGTCCAGATTGCGCCAGATCACCGAGCGCCAGCTTTTGTGACCATTCACCTTGCCTTCGAAGAAGGGAGAGTTGGCAAAAAGCGCCGTCGCCACGGGCTGAAGCGCCAGCGCGACGCGCATTTTCTGCACCATGTCCGCTTCCGAGCCGAAATCGAGGTTGACCTGAACCGTGCACGTGCGACGCATCATGGCGGTGCCCATGGTGCCGACCTTTTGCATGTAATCGTTCATGAGCTTGTAGCGGCCCTTGGGCATGAGGGGCATTTCCTCATGGCTCCAAAGCGGCGCAGCGCCAAGCCCGATGAACCCGACGCCGATCTCGTCAGCGATCCCCTTGACCTCGGCGAGGTGCACATTCACCTCGTCGCAGGTCTGGTGGATGGTTTCCAGCGGCGCGCCCGACAGCTCCAGCGCTCCTCCGGGTTCAAGACTGACGTTGGCGCCATCCTTTTCGAGGCCGATCAGATGGCCGCCTTCGCGCACTTCGTCCCAGCCATGACGGTCGCGCAGCCCTTCCAGCACCGCGCGAATCGAACGCTCGCCGTCATAGGGCAGCGGTTTCAGCGAATCCTTGCAGTAGCCGAATTTCTCGTGCTCGGTGCCGATGCGCCAGTCCTCTTTCGGCTTACTGCCAGAGGCCAGATACTCGATCATCTGCTCGCGGCTCTCGATCGGCCCGCCGCCGGATTGAGGAATGGACATGGGTAATGCTCCGAATTTGGGCCTGACGCGTTTGGGATTTCAGCCTTGGTCGCAAAATTTCCGGGTGTCAATGCAGCCGAAAGGCAGGATCACGCACAGTGACAGCGCGCCAGATCACAACCGCATCAGCCTCGCCCCGTTCCAACTCGCGCAGCATGTACTCCGTGCGAATGCCCGGAAGATGCGCAAACGCATCGAACAGCGCCTCCGCCCCTTCGGCGTTTACCGGGATCAACAGTGGGGGCTGACCAAGTTGCTCCAACCGCCAATGCGGCGGCTTTGCCTCCCTGACAAGGGTCAGGGCCTTGAGCGCCTCGATATCGACAACACCGCCGGAGAGTGGCCCGAAGTAGGTGATGCGGCCTTCGACAACCTGCACGATCCCCGGCCCGCCATCGCCGCGCCGAAACCGCACGCGTTGCAGACCCGAGACAATCAGGGCGAGTCCGATCAAACCCACCGCATAGCCGATCCAATGCAGCAGCCCGCCGCCAGTAAAAAAAGCCCAATACAGCCCGAGCGCCAAAACGCCCGCACCGATCAACGGCTCACGAAACCGGACAAGTGTTTCGGCCGCCTCGCGCCGGATCATGTCCAGTCTCCCAACCACGCCTGCCAGAGCGTCATCGCGGCAACCGCCGCCGTATCGGCGCGCAGAATTCGCGGCCCGAGCGCGATGGGATGCGTGAAAGGCAGCCCTGCCAACCGATCCCGCTCGCTTGCGCTGAAGCCCCCCTCCGGGCCAATGAGAATCGCCCAGGGGCCTGCCGCCTCCCGATCCGGAAGCGTCATATGTTCACCGAGGCGCGCCTCGTCGCAAAACAGAAGCCGCCGCCCCGATGGCCAATCGCTCAGGAGCCTGTCCAGGCGGATCAGGCCCGTGACCTCGGGCACGAAGGTGCCACCGCATTGCTCTGCCGCCTCGACCGCATGGGCCTGCAGCCGATCCTGCCGGATGCGCTCCGAATTGGTGAACTCGGTCGCAACAGGAACAACGCGCCGGACTCCCAATTCGGCAGCCTTTTCGACGATGAAATCGGTGCGGGCCTTCTTGATCGGAGCAAAACACAGCCACAGGTCCGGAGGCACAGCCAGAGGCGCGGACTGCAGGCGACATGCGAGAGTGCCGCCACGCTTACCCGCCTCCATGACCTCGGCTTGCCATTCGCCATCACGCCCGTTGAACAGCGCAACCGCGTCCCCCACACTGAGCCGCATGACGCCGAAAAGGTAATGAGCCTGTTCCCGCGACAGCGGCACCGGTTGTCCCTCACCCAAAGGGTGCTGTACGTAGAGGCGGATTTTCGCATTCATGAGGCCAACATATGACCGGCACATCCCAGACGCCAGAGGCTGAAGGACAGGTTCGTGACGCCGTGCGCGGCAATTGGGTGGACCATCACGCCCCCGCATGGACACGGCCTTACCTGCGCCTGTCCCGCGCCGACCGGCCGATTGGCACGTGGCTGCTGCTGTTGCCTTGCTGGTGGGGGTTGCTGCTGTCGATGGTGGCCGATGGCCAGGCCGGTTGGTTCGATGTCTGGATCTTCGCCTCTTGCGGGATTGGCGCAGTACTGATGCGCGGCGCGGGCTGCACATGGAATGACATCACGGACCGCGACATCGACGGATCGGTGGACCGCACCGCCTCAAGGCCGATTCCCTCGGGGCAGGTCACGGCCAGGCAGGCGCTGGCCTGGGCCGTGGTGCAATGCCTGATTGCCTTTCTGATCCTGATCACCTTCCCGCCAGCCGCGATTGCGCTTGGCGTGATTTCTCTGGTTCCCGTCGCCATCTACCCCTTTGCCAAACGATTCACATGGTGGCCGCAGATTTTCCTAGGCATTGCCTTCAACTGGGGCGCACTGCTGGCCTGGACCGCGCATTCCGGCAGTCTTGGCTGGCCGGCGGTGCTGCTCTACGTTTCCGGCATGGCATGGACGCTCTTCTACGACACGATCTATGCCCATCAGGACAAGGAAGACGACGCGCTGATCGGGGTAAAATCCACCGCCCGGCTGTTCGGCGACAACACGCCGCAGTGGCTCGCCCGGTTCATGGTGGCCTGCACGACCCTGATGGGGATCGCGATTGTCCTGGCGGCCCCGGACGGAGCCATCCTCGAATTGGTGATCCTGCTTGTTGGCCCATGGGCCATGGGCTGGCACATGCTCTGGCAGATGCGTCGCCTGAAGATGGACGATGCCGACCGCCTGCTCGAACTGTTTCGGTCAAACCGCGACGCAGGCCTGATTCCTGTGCTGTTTTTCGCCATCGCCGTCCTGCTGTGATTGCCTATCCGGCACGGCTTGCGTATCACCGACGCACCCAAACAAAGGATGCAGAGCGCCGATGCGCCTTTCTTCGCTGTTCACGATCGTCGGCACCTTTTCGGCCGCCGCAGCGGTCAGCCTCGTCTCCGCTTATTTCTCGGTCGGGATGATCGAAACCGCGTCGGAGTCCGATGTGCTCAATGAACTGGACCGGGAAGGTCTGACCTGGGCCGAGGTCGACACGAACGGGCTTCAGGTCTTTCTCATCGGCACCGCACCGGACGAGGCCACACGGTTCAAGGCGCTCAGCACCGCAGGCCGCGTTGTCGATGCCGCGCGGGTCATCGACCAGATGCTGATCGACGAGCCCGAGGACTTTGCGCCGCCGCATTTTTCCGCCGAAATCATGCGCAACGACGCCGGAATTTCGATCATCGGCCTGATCCCCGCCTCCAGCGACCGCGAGGATCTGTTGTCCCAGTTCAGCGAGATTGCCGGTGATCTGGAGGTCTCCGATCTGCTTGACGTGGCCGATTATCCGGCGCCCGATGGCTGGGACGCGGCGCTGCGCTTCGCGGTTGGCGCCCTGCGCGATCTGCCCCGTAGCCAGATTTCCGTCGACGCCGAGCGGATCGCCATCAAGGCCATGACCGAAAGCGGCGAAGAGAAACGGCGGCTGGAAACGTCCCTTGCCCGGCGCAAACCCGACGATCTGCGGCTGGCGCTGACCCTCACCGCGCCGCGCCCGGTCATCACGCCGTTCACCCTGCGCTTCGTGATCGAGGAGGGCAAACCGCGGTTCGATGCCTGCTCCGCCGACAGCGAGGCAGGCCGGGATCGCATCCTGCGCGCCGCATCCCGCGCCGGGCTGGAGGGCAAGGCCAGCTGTACACTTGGACTGGGCGTGCCGTCGCGGCGCTGGCCCGACGCGGTGGAAATCGCGATTGCCAAACTGGCGGAGCTTGGCGACGGCTCTGTGACCTTCACCAATGCCGATGTTGCACTGGTTGCCGTGGAAGGCACCGAACAGGTGCTGTTCGATCGGGTCGTTGGCGAACTCGAAGCCGCCCTGCCCGAGGTGTTTGCCCTGCACGCGACCCTGCCCAAGGCACCGGAGGAATCCGACGAAGGTCCGCCGGAATTCATCGCCACCCTCAGCCCGGAAGGCGCAGTGCAGCTGCGCGGCCGCATCGGCAGCGAAGTGGCCCGCCAGACTGCCGACAGCTTTGCCCGCGCCCGGTTCGGTTCGGAAAAGGTCTACACTGCGGCCCGCATCGACGAGGCGCTTCCCGGCGGCTGGGCGGTACGCACCCTGGCCGGGATCGAGGCACTGGCGCAGCTGGTCAACGGTGCGGTGACCGTCACCCCCGATTTGATCCGCGTCACCGGCAAGACCGGCAACACTGAGGCGAGTGCCGAAATCGCGCGCCTGCTGACCGCCAAGCTCGGCGACGAGGCAAACTTCGACATCAATGTCGAATACGTGAAGAAATTCGATGCGTCGCTGGGCATCCCGACGCCGCAGGAATGCGAGGCGCAGATCGTCGAGATCATTGGCGACCGTAAGATCACCTTCGAGCCGAGCAGCGCCACGCTCGACGCCTCGGCCAAGGACATTCTCGACGAATTGGCCGACCTGCTGAAGAAATGCGGCGATATCCCGATCGAGATCGGCGGCCACACCGACAGCCAGGGCCGGGAGTCGATGAACGAGGAACTCAGCCGCGAGCGCGCACAATCGGTGCTCGACGCACTGCGTGGACGCTTGGTTCCTGTGGCATCCTATACCGTAAAGGGCTATGGCGAAGTGGAGCCGATCGCGGACAATGCCACCGAGGACGGACGCGAAGCCAACCGCCGTATCGAATTCAAGCTCTTGCGGCTCGAACCGGACGAAGACGTCGAGACCACCCTGGAACAGGTGGAAGACCAGCAAGGCGCCGACGCCGCGCCCGCAGAAGGAACCGGGGATGAATAGAACTGAATTCATCATTGCTACTGCCATCATTCTTTTCGTGGCATTTTGCCTGGGCTGGTTTGCCAACTGGCTGGTGCACCGGTTCAGCCGGGTCAGCCAGGCCGACATGGATCAGCTGGAACGCATGAGCCAGGAGCTGCATGAGGCAGAGGAGACACGCGATCAGGCGATCACCTACCTGCAGCAGCGCGAGGCGGAGTTGACCAACCAACTCGCGCAGACCGAAGCCGAGCTTTCCGCCGCGATGGACGGCCTGCGCGAAGCGCGGCAGGAAGCCGAGGAAATGCGGCTTTACGTCGAGCGGATGAATCAGGCCGGTTGAGCCAGAGTACGCGAAGGTCGTGGGCCGTCTGGCATGAACACTTGCCCTGTTGGAACATCGCGAAAGAAAACGGCGCCCGCGTTCTGCGAGCGCCGTTGAGCATTTTAGGGGTCAAGAGACGAAAAGGCGCTCAGCGCAGCGGCTTGATCCAAAATTGCAGAAGGTGATCCGTCTCCTCGGCCTGATCAATGTCCCTCCAGCGGAACACGGCCTGCACACCGTCGAGCGGCGCATAACCACGTTTGCGCCAAAATGGATCAAGCGGCGCGTAACGCGCCGGGCGCAGCGGGTGATCTGACGGGCGAATGACCCCGCAAAACGTGCTGTAGCGGGCGCCGAGCCTCCGCGCGTGCGCTTCGCGCAGGTCGAAGAAGCGGTGCCCGATCCCCTGCCCGCGGTAGTCCGGCAATAGAACGGATTCGGCACAGTAGAAGATGTCCTCCAGCGCGAAGTCGGACGCCGCGAAGGGCGCGGCGAAATCCTGTGCGTGATCGAGCATCGGCGTGCCGGTCGCGGCCCCAACCAGCTGCGCGCCATCGAACGCCCCGACGAGCACCGCCGTGTCGCTGTTCCGATAGGTCTGGAGATAGGTCCGTTCGTATTCAATCGACCCATCGTAGAGATAGGGAAACGCCCGAAAGACCGTGATGCGCAAACGCGCAACATCATCAAGCGCGGCATCAAGCGCGGCGCCGGTCAGAACCTCCACCCGCATCAGGAAACCTGCGCGATCCAGTCGGAGAGGTTGTAATAGGTCACGACACGGCTGATCTTGCCATCGCGCAGCGAAAAGAACGAGCCCGCCGGCAGGCGATAGCTCTGGCCTTGCGCCTCCGGTAGTCCCGCGTCGGTCTGCAGATAGGTGCCATTGACGGTGTATTCGGCGGCGGCGCGGGTGCCGTCTTCGCTCACGAAGATCACCATGTCCGTCAACTCCTCGCTGTAGCAGCGGCTCATATGCGCGCAGAACTCGGTGAAGAGCGGCTTGCCGGTGCGGATCTTGCCCTCATTCACGTGGTGCGCCACATCCTCCGAGAGACAGGCGAGCATGCCCTCGGTATCGCCCGCATTGAACGCCGCGAAATAGGCCTCGATCACGTCATGGCTCATGGTTTACCCCCATTTTTCCTGTAATTTCTTTTCGATCTGATCCCGGGTCTGGCGATAGGCGTTCAGCTTTTGCTCGCGCGTTTCGCCAATCGACGTCGGATCCATGATCGGCCAGTATTCCACCGTCAAGTGATAGAAGCGGGTCAACTCCAGAGCCCGGCGTTGCGACGCGGGAGACAAGGTGACGATCACGTCAAATCCTGACAGCGCCTCGCCCATCTGTTCGAGCTCCTCGAAACTGCGCGAGCGGTGGCGCGACAGGGCCACGCCCACCTCTTCACAGACGAATATGGCGAACCCATCGATCTCCAGATCATTCATGACACCAACCGACTGCACATAGGCATCGGTGCCGAAGAGCTTTTTCATGATGCCTTCGGCCATCGGCGAGCGTACCGCGTTGTGATCGCAGCAGAACAGGACCGATTGGGGAAGTCCCGCCAAGTCAGCCCCCGAAGTGCAGCACGCAGATCAGCGTAAACAGGCGGCGGGCAGTGGCGTCATCGACGGTTGCCTTGCCCTCGAGGCGCTCTTGCAGAATGCGCGCGCCTTCGTTGTGAATGCCGCGCCGTGCCATGTCTATTGTCTCGATCTGGCTCGGCGGCAGAGTCTTGACCGCGTCGAAGTAGCTTTTGCAGATCTGGAAGTAATCCTTCACCACCTGCCGGAACGGCGAAAGCGACAGGTGAAACTCCGCCGCCTTCTCGTGGCCTTCGGTGCTCACATCGAACACAAGCCGTTTTTCCCGGATCGACAGGCCAAGATTATACGGCCCGTTCGGCACTGTGCGGTCATCCCGGTTGGGCAGGGAAAACGAGTTTTCCTCCATCAGGTCGAACATCGCGACGCGGCGTTCCTGTTCGATCTCCGGCGTCGGAGGCGGCAGGCCTCCATCGTCGAGTTCGATATGGGCAATGTGTGTCATCCAAAGGTCTTTCGCAGGTGCAGCATTTTGATAGCAGTCTGAGGCGCCCCTTGGCAATATCCTGCTTTGGCTCCGTATCGTCGCCGGGCACGGACCGTCTGTCCGCGACGCGGCGTTGACAGTCTGGCCAAATCCGGCGGCATATGCTCCAAACAGCAGCAATCATTCTAGGACAGGACCATGACCGAGATCATCACCGCGCTTTCCCAGGTTTCCGACCGCTATGACGCGCTCTTCGTCGACCTCTGGGGCTGCGTGCACAACGGCAAGAAGGCCATCCCTTCAGCAGTGGAGGCCCTTGTCGCCTATCGCCAGCGCGGCGGCGCGGTTATCCTCGTGACCAATGCGCCCCGGTCGCGCCACGAGGTCGCCAAGCAACTCGATCACTTCGAAGTCCCGACGGAGGCCTATGACGACATCGCCACCTCCGGAGACAGCGCCCGCGCCGCGATGTTTCGTGGCGTCGTGGGACAGAAGGTCTGGTTCATGGGCCAGCCGCATGACCACTCGTTCTTCGAACCGCTGAACATGATCGACGACCCGGTGGACATCACCCGTGTCCCCTTCGAGGAGGCCGAGGGCATCGTCTGTTGCGGCCCCGAAGACCCGCATGCGCAGCCGGACGTTTACCGCCCGCAACTGCTCTATGCCAAGCAGAAGGGCATGAAACTGCTCTGCGCGAACCCGGATGTGGTGGTCGATCGCGGTGAGACGCGGGAATTTTGCGCCGGTGCGGTGGCGCAACTCTACACCGAAATGGGCGGCGAGAGCCTTTACTTCGGCAAACCCCATCCGCCGATCTACGATCTGGCCCGCCGCCGTCTGGCCGAACATCGCCAAGGTGTGACGGACGCCGGGATCCTGGCCATTGGCGACGGCCCGGCAACGGACATTCGCGGCGCGATGGGGGAAGATATCGATTCCCTGTTCATCACCGGCGGTCTGGCGCGGGAAGAAACCAAAACGTCGCAAGCGCCGGACAAAAATGCCCTAAACGACTATATTTCCAAGGAAATGATCAATCCGACCTTTGCAATGGGGACTCTTGCATAGAGATTTAACGCTTGATCTTTCTGCGGTCGCAAAGTAATAAAATTTCCAATGGGCGCGCATGAATGCGCATTTATTACTCAGTCATGCTATCGCAGCAGGGTCATGGAGGGCCAGATGTTGGACAATCTGCCACGTGGAACGATCTGTATCGAAGACATCGAGATGGGCATGTCCCGCCATCTGCGCAAAATTGTCACCGATCAGGACATCGAGATGTTCGCAGAGGTCTCGACGGACCGGAACCCGGTGCACCTTGACGATGACTATGCGCAGGACACGATCTTCGAGGGGCGCATCGCGCATGGCATGCTGACTGCTGGTTTGATTTCAGCCGTCATCGGCGAACAGCTTCCCGGACACGGCACAGTCTATCTTGGTCAGAGCCTGAAGTTCCTGGCCCCCGTGCGCCCCGGCGATATGGTCTATGCCGAGGTAAAGGTAACGGACATCGACATCGCCAAACGCCGCGTCACGCTCGACTGTCATTGCTCTGTCGATGGCAAGAAAGTCGTCATCGGCGAAGCCAAGGTGCTTGCCCCCTCTCGCAAGTTCGACTGACCCCAACTCCGGCCCCCACAACAATAGCCCGCCGATTTCCACGGATCGCGCGGGCTTTGGCGTGCTGCGGCCGTGTTCTGCCAACACTGTCACCGGCTTCTTTTTGCCTTGGCCTTGTAGCCGCCCCCCCTGCATTCTACATCACGCGGTATGAAAAACTGGCTACCCTTTCTGAAGTCCAAGCCGACGGTGGCCGTGGTGCGCCTACAAGGCGCCATCGGTATGGGCGGGCGCGGCTCGATCAACGACCGCTCCACCGCGTCCCTGCTGGAAAAAGCCTTCACCAAAGGCAAACCCGTCGCTGTGGCGCTCGAAATAAACTCGCCCGGCGGCTCACCGGTACAAAGCTCCCTGATCGGGGCGCGCATCCGGCGGCTGGCCAAGGAAACCGGCGTGCCGGTGTTTGCCTTTGTCGAGGACGTGGCGGCGTCGGGCGGCTATTGGCTGGCCTCGGCCGCGGACGAAATCTGGGCGGACGAAAGCTCCATCCTTGGCTCCATTGGCGTGATTTCCTCCGGCTTTGGTGCCCATGTCTTCCTCCAGCGGCAAGGCATCGAGCGCCGGGTTCACACCGCGGGCAAGTCGAAATCCATGATGGACCCCTTCAAGCCCGAGACCGAAGAAGACGTCGCCCGCCTCGACCGTTTGCTCGGGCAGCTGCATGACAACTTCATCACGCATGTAAAAACTGCGCGGCAGGGCAAGCTCGCGGAGAACCCGGATTTGTTCACCGGCGAAATCTGGATCGGAAAGTACGCGGTGGACCAAGGCCTCGCCGACGGCATCGGTCATTTGGTTCCGACGATGAAGGATCGCTTTGGCGACAAGGTCAAATTCCGGCGCTACTCCGAGAGGAAACCCTTCTTTCCGCGCTTTGGCCTGTCCATGGCACGCGGCGCGCTGACCGAGATCGAGGAACGCGCGGAGTTTGCGCGGTTCGGCCTCTGACGTGCTGGTAAAGGCCGTCACTCTCTTCCTCGTCTTCATTGCCGTTCTGGCGATGTTCGGAAAGCTGCGTCTGCCGGGGCGGCAACGTCTGGCCGATGCGCGCTGCAAGAAATGCGGTCGCTTCCGGATCGGCAAGACGCCGTGCCCCTGCGGACCCCCCAAGAAAAAGAGCTGAAATGGTATTTGCCTACGCGATCCTGGGTCTCGTGATCCTGCTTCTGGCCGGCGATGCGCTCGTCAAAGGAGCGGTAAACCTAAGCCTGCGCATCGGAATCCCGGCCCTGATCGTCAGCCTGACGATCGTGGCCTTCGGCACCTCCGCGCCGGAATTGCTGATTTCGATCAAAGCCGCGCTTGACGGTGTGCCGGGCATTGCGCTTGGCAACGTCGTGGGCTCCAACACCGCCAATGTGCTGCTTGTCCTGGGCATTCCGGCAATGATCGCGGTCATGCACACCGCCGAATGCGACACACGCAAAAGCTTTGTTCAGATGATCGGGGCGACGGTGCTCTTCGTCGCTCTGGCCTTTCGCGGCGTGTTCGACCGCTTTGCGGCGCTTATCCTGCTTTTGGTCCTGGCCGGTTTCCTGTGGATGGCGGTGCGGGATGCCCTGGCCCACCGCCGCGCCGGGGATCTCGAAGAGGACTTGGAGGAACCGGAAGGCGCGGACCCGGACATGCCCTGGTGGAAGATCATCATCTATCTCCTGCTTGGCTTGATTGGCCTGCCCTATGGCGCCAGCCTGCTGGTCGATAGCGCCCGGGAGATCGCCTTGATGTATGGTGTCTCGGATACGGTCATCGGCCTGACATTGGTTGCCATCGGCACATCGCTGCCCGAGCTGGCCACCACCGTGATGGCGGCGCTGCGGCGCCAGGCGGACGTCGCCCTTGGCAACGTCATTGGCTCCAACCTGTTCAACCTTCTGGCCATCATCGGCATTGCGGCGTTGATCAAACCCATGCCGGTGGACCCCGCCTTCCTCAGCTTTGACCTCTGGGTCATGCTGGCGGCGTCCTTGCTTTTGATCCCATTCGTCTACCTTGGCAAAAACCTCACTCGTCTCTGGGGCATCGTCCTCACCGCGCTATATCTGGCCTATCTGACCGCGGTTCTTGCATTCTGAGAGGTGACATGACGACAGCTGCGAAAAACGCATTGGTAACAGGCGCGGCCAAGCGGCTTGGCCGGGCCATGGCGCTCTACCTGGCCGAGCGCGGCTATGACGTCGCCGTGCATTATGCCGGCTCGAAAGATGCGGCAGAAGACACCGTCTCCGAGATCCGTGCCATGGGCCGCCGTGCCGAGGCCATTCAGGCCGACCTTCTCGACGAGGCGCAAACCAGCACCTTGATCGACCGCGCCGCCGATGCGCTTGGCGGGCGGGTCACAGTGCTGATCAACAATGCCTCGATCTTTGAGAAGGACACCCTGGAGACCGCATCGCGCGAAAGCTGGGACCGCCATATCGAGAGCAACCTGCGCGCGCCCTTCGTCCTCACGCAGGGTTTCGCCGCGCAGGTGCCCCAGGCGATGATCGACGCACATGGCGAGCCAAGAGCGCAGGGGCTGATCGTCAACATGATCGACCAACGGGTGCGCAAGCTGACGCCGGATTTCGCCAGCTACACGATTGCCAAGATGGGTCTCTGGGCGCTCACACGGACCGCCGCACAGGGGCTTGCCCCGCATGTCCGGGTCAATGGAATCGGCCCCGGCCCGACCCTGCAAGGCGAACATCAGCAGACCGACCAGTTCGCCCGCCAACGCGCGGCAACGGTTCTGAAACGCGGCGCCGATCCCGCGGATATCACCGCAGCATTGGGCTATTTTCTCGACTCGCCCGCGATCACCGGACAGCTGCTCTGCGTCGACGGAGGCCAGCACCTTGCGTGGGAAACGCCCGATGTAACCGGTGTCGAATAGGTCCGGCAGCCAAAAGTTTTGCACCGGGCCAACGGGACGTTACGGAAACGTTACAAATATCTTAAGATTCTCAGTAGCTTGCAGCGTCAATGTTTTTGTATAAGCAAAATCAACAGCTTACAGGTGTGCCTTTTTTTTGTGCACCTCCAAGAAGTCCTGTTGAGACAAGGAAAATTTCAAATCGCCGACAGATTGCCTACAGAGTTATCCACAGAAACCGTGGATGTTATAGTCCTTGAACCACCCGCCGGGCTATTGCAGCCAAAGGGCAGAATCGGAAGCTAAGACCAGGACCGACATGACAGACGCCGCGCCCCCCGCTCGAACGGGATACGAGGTCATTCAGGACCACCTCAAGACGCTGGACGGCAGCCCCGGCGTCTATCGCATGCTCGATGACCAGTCCCGCGTGCTCTACGTCGGCAAGGCCCGCAACCTGCGCAACCGCGTCAGCAACTATGCACGCCCATCGGCCCAGCATTCGCGCCGCATCGAACGGATGATCTCCGAGACCGCCTCGATGATGTTCCTGACCACGCGCACCGAAACAGAGGCGCTGCTGCTCGAACAGAACCTGATCAAACAGCTCAAGCCGAAGTTCAACGTGCTGCTGCGCGACGACAAGAGCTTTCCCAATATCCTCGTGACCGATCACCCCTACCCGATGATCAAGAAGCATCGCGGTGCAAAGAAGGAGCGCGGCAGCTATTACGGCCCCTTCGCCAGCGCCGGGGCGGTGAACCGGGTGCTGTCACAGCTGCAAAAGGGTTTTCAGCTGCGCAACTGCTCGGATTCGATGTTCGAGGCCCGCACCCGCCCATGCCTGCAGTATCAGATCAAACGCTGCTCCGGCCCCTGCGTGGGCAAGATCTCCGAGGCCGAATACGCCAAGGCGGTGAAGGACTCGCAACGGTTCCTCTCCGGCAAGTCGACTGAGATCCAGGAAACACTGGCGGCGCAAATGGCCGAAGCATCGGAAGCGATGGAGTTCGAGCGCGCCGCCGCCCTGCGCGATCGCATCCGCGCCCTGACACAGGTGCAAACGGCCCAAGGGATCAACCCGCAGACCGTGGCCGAGGCGGACATCATCGCGCTGCATATGGACAGCGGCCAGGCCTGCGTGCAGGTCTTCTTCATCCGCGCGAACCAGAATTGGGGCAACCGCGATTTCTATCCGCGTGTCGGTCCCGACGTGGGTCACGCAGAAGTCATGGAAGCCTTCATCGGTCAGTTTTATGACCAGAAAGAGCCGCCGCGCCTGCTGCTGCTCTCGCACGGGATCGAGAATGACGACCTGATGTGCGAGGCGTTGAGCGAAAAGCTGGGCCGCAAGGTCGAAATCAGCGTGCCACAACGCGGGGAAAAGGCCGAGCTGATGGATTCGGCGGTGCGCAACGCCCGTGAAAGCCTCGCCCGGCGCATGTCCGAAAGCGCGACGCAGGCCAAATTGCTGCGCGGGCTGGCGGAGGCTTTTGCCCTCGACGCCCCACCGGACCGCATCGAAGTCTACGACAACAGCCATATTCAGGGCACCAACGCCGTGGGCGGCATGATCGTGGCAGGGCCGGACGGGTTCATGAAGAACCAATACCGCAAATTCAACATCAAGGGCGAAGAACTCACGCCGGGCGACGATTTCGGCATGATGAAAGAGGTGCTGAACCGGCGGCTGAAACGGCTGCTGAAGGAAGACCCGGATCGCTCCAAGGGGCTTTGGCCCGACCTCATGCTGATCGACGGCGGCGCGGGGCAAATCTCGGCGGTGGCCGAAATCATGGCCGAACATGGCGTGAACGATCTGCCCTTTGTCGGTGTGGCCAAGGGCGTGGACCGCGATGCGGGCAAGGAAGAGTTCTATCGTCCCGGAGCGCGGCCTTTCGCGCTGCGCCACAACGATCCCGTGTTGTACTTCATCCAAAGGCTGCGCGACGAGGCACACCGCTTTGCCATTGGCACGCACCGGGCAAAGCGGGCAAAATCCAATATGAAGAACCCGCTGGACGAGATTTCAGGGGTCGGCGGCGCGCGCAAGCGGGCGTTGCTGGCGCATTTCGGCTCGGCCAAGGCCGTCAGCCGGGCCAACCTTGCCGATCTCAAGGCAGTTGACGGCGTATCGGAATCGCTCGCGGAACGGATCTACGCGTTCTTTCACGAAAACGGATAAGGCGAGACGGCGCCGGACGGTTCGGGGCTTCGCCCCCGCGCCTGCGGCGCTCCCCCAGGATATTTGGACAGAGAAGAAGCGCAGATCAGCGCGTCAGTTCCTCAACGCGGAAGCCTTCGGGGATGCTGTCCTGCCCTGTCAGGATCAGGTCAGCCATGACCTCCGCCACCTTCGGCGCCATGCCAAAGCCAATCTTGAAGCCACCATTCGCGATGTAATGCCCTGCGCGGCCAGGCCATGGGCCGAGCAAGGGCGCGCGACTGCGGGCACGCGGGCGCACACCGGCCCAGCGTTGCAGGATCTCCGCGCCTCGGAGCACCGGCAGGGCGTCGCAGGCGCGGGCGATCAGATCGTCGGTTTGGGTATCGGTGGCCGTTGGGTCGTCGAAGTCTCGTTCCGAGGTGGAGCCAATGGCAAGGGTGCCATCGGAATGCGGAATGATGTGCAGGCCTCCGGCGTACAGCTGCGGCGCGTCCCGCGCGTCATGGCGGAGCAAGACGGCCTGCCCCTTGACCCCGTCGCCGATTTTCCGGCCCAGCGCATCAGTCAGCTCCAGCAGACCACGCCAGCCGGTGGCCCAGACCACCGCCCCTTCATCATAGGCTTCTGTCACAATGTCGCCGCCCCGCACGCGCAGGGCGGCAACCAGCGCATCACAGGCACGGCGCGGGTGCAGACGGCCGCTGAGCGTGTCGTGGATCAAGAAGCCGGTCGGGCTTTGCGGCGCAAAAGGCGCCGCGGTTGCGGCCTCGACAATCTCCCAGCTCGCCTTGCCCAGCCAGAGGTCCTGTGCGCCCAATCCGCGCTGCCGGGCGAGCGCCAGCCCGGCCTCATCCATGATCGGCTGCAAGCGGCCGAGCCGGCCATACCCGGTCGAGAGACCGCCCGCCGCCTCGACCCCGGCCCAGAACGCTTGTGCCATCAGTAGACTGTCGCGCTGAAACGCTTTCTTCGGGTTCCAGTTTTCCGGCACATGCGGCGCCAGCGCCCCGACGATCCCGCCCGACGCGCCGGCCCCCGGCCCGAAGGGGTCGACCACACGAACTCGCGCGCCCCGCAGCGTACAAGCCCAGGCCACCGACAGCCCGAAAGCGCCCGCCCCGCGCACCGTCACATCCACGCTTGCCATTGCCGCCCCCTGCCTTCACAACTTGGCCGACTTCTAAGGTGATTTACCATGGCAGGCCAGAGCGCGCTTGACTGGCGGGGCGCGGTTCCCGTCTCGACCCGGTTTGACGACCCCTATTTCTCGCTGGACAACGGGCTTGCCGAGACGCGGCACGTGTTTCTTGATGGCAACGACCTGCCGGGTCGGTTTCGGGACGGGTTTCACATTGCCGAACTGGGGTTCGGCACCGGTATGAACCTGCTTGCGGCGCTGCTGCTCTGGCGGCAGGCGGGGCAGACCGGCGTCCTGCATTTTACAACATTCGAGGCCTTTCCCCTCGACGGGGACGCGATGATCCGGGCGCAGAGCGCCTTTCCGGAGGTCAAAACCCTAGCGAGCGAACTCGGCCCGTTCTGGACGGCGGGGGCACGGCGTTTCGAGCTGCCGGATCTGCGCTTCGAGATGATCGAAGGCGACGCACGGCAGACCGTGCCCGCGTGGCGGGGCAAGGCGGACGCCTGGTTTCTCGACGGGTTTTCCCCGGCGAAAAACCCCGAACTCTGGACGCCGGCACTGATGCAGGCAGTGGCGCATCACACCGCGCCGGAGGGCACCGCCGCCACCTACACCGCCGCCGGACATGTCCGGCGTAGCCTCGACGAGGCCGGATTTGTCGCGACCCGCACCCAAGGGTACGGGCGCAAGAGACATATGACACGCGCCCGCTTGGGCTGAATGGAAGACACGGAATGAAAGAACAGAACCTTGGCCTCGGCATCTGGCTGATGGTGGTGACCACCTTCATTTTTGCCATGCAGGACGGTCTCTCGCGACATCTGGCCGGCGAATACAACACGATGATGGTGGTGATGATCCGCTACTGGTTCTTTGCCGCCTTCGTGATCGCCATTGCCAAGCGCAAGGCGGGCGGCATCAGAATTGCGGCGCAATCCGGCATGCCGTGGGTTCAGGCCTTCCGCGCCGCGCTTCTGGTGGTCGAGATCAACGTCATGGTCATCGGATTCGTCTATCTCGGGCTCATCGAAAGCCACGCTGTCTTTGCCTGCTATCCGCTGCTTGTCGCCGCGCTGTCCGGACCGGTCCTCGGCGAGACTGTCGGCTGGCGCCGCTGGGCGGCGATCGGCGTGGGATTCATCGGGGTGATCATCATCCTGCAACCCTCGGGCGGGGTATTCTCGCCCTATGCGGTGATCCCGCTGGGCGCGGCGCTTATGTTTGCGCTTTACGGGCTGCTCACGCGCTACGTGGCGCGCACCGACAGCGCCGCGACCTCCTTCTTCTATACCGGCACGGTCGGCATGGTGATTGCCACGGCGATCGGCGCGTGGTTCTGGGTTCCGATGACCGCCCCGGACTGGGGCTGGATGGCGTTGTTGTGCCTGACAGGCGCGGCGGGGCACTACACGCTCATTCGCGTCTACGAAGTGGCCGAGGCCAGCGCCGTGCAGCCCTTCGCCTATCTCCAGCTGGTCTTTGCCAGCGCCCTCGGCATCATCGTCTTCGGCGAGCATATCCGCCTGAACGTCGCCTTGGGCGTCGCGCTGATCGTTCTGGCGGGTCTGTTCACCCTATGGCGGGCTCGGCAGGCGGAAAGCTGAGGTTCAATCCGTGGAGGATTTCAGCGTTCCACCTGTCAGCTCTTCGCTGAACGGCACCGGGTGCGGCGTCTTGCCGAGGCGCGCTCGGTACACCGGCAGGCTTTCGGTCACGCGCATCACGTAGTTGCGGGTCTCGTCGAAGGGGATGAATTCGATCCAGTCGATCACATCCACCTCGCCCTTTCGCGGATCGCCATAGCGTTCCATCCACTGGATGGGCCGTCCCGGCCCGGCGTTGTAGCCCGCCGCCATCATCACGGCGTTGCCATCGAAGCGCTGAGCCAGATCGGCAAGATAGGCGGCCCCGAGCGTGGCATTGTAGGACGGATCGCTGAGCAGCCGATCGGCGCTGTAGTCCATGTTCAGCCAGCCCGAAACATCGCGTGCCGTCCCCGGCATGAGCTGCATGAAGCCGCGTGCCCCGGCGCCGGAGATCACGCCGGGATCGAATTCGGACTCGCGGCGCGCAATCGACAGCACCAGCTCCTTCGGCACCGGGAACTCGGTGCCGGTTATCTTCGGATGCAACGCATAATACGGTCCCGGAAGCTCGATGCCATATTGCGCGGCGCGCTTGCCCAGCATCACCTGAATGTGCGGACGGTTCAGCTCTTCGAGCATCTGGCCCAGCTGGCCCATGCCGGTCCGGTCCAGCCCCTCCGCCAGATGCGTCAAGAAGCGTTCGCCCAGCGATGTCTCGCCAGCGGCCAGCAACAGGATTGCCGCGTCGAAGACGGAACTCTTCGCAAAATCCGCCTGCCGCCAGTCCGGAAACTCCTCCGCGCCCGAAAGCGCCGGATCCGGCGCGACACCGGCCCGTTCGGCGGCCAGCAACCCGTAAAACGATGTCTGGAATTTCGCCCCCTGCGCATAGGCGGCGGCGGCCTCTGTCGTCTTGCCCTGCGCTTCGAGTGCCCGGCCCAGCCAATATCCCGCACGTCCCGCGGAAATCGGGGTCCAGACCGCCTCGCCAAAACGCCTGAAATGAGTCTCGGCGAGGTCGGCCCGATCAAGAAAGCGCAGCGCGAGATAGCCCGAGAGCCATTCCAGATCCGCAAAATCCGACCCTTCGACAAGGTAGTGGCTGGCAGCGATCTTGTACGCTTCGAGCACCGCGCCATCGCGCATTCGCTCGCGCGCCAGATCCCGCCGCGCCCGCGCCCAGGCCCATGGCTCGCCCAAAGCCTCGGCACTGGTCGACCGCTCCAGCAACAGCGCGATGGCATCCGCGTCGCGCCGCTTTCGCACCCGCCAGAGGAACCGATCGAAGGCCAGTCCCGGATGATCGGCCAGCTCCGCCGGCACCGCCGCGATCTTGCCATCGACGCCGCCTTCGTCCGCACGCAGCGCCAGCCGCGCCTCCGCCAGCTTGCGCCACCCTTCGCTCACCAGCGGCACCATGGCGCTGGCATTGCTGCTCCAGCCTTTCCACAGAGCCATGTCGAGCCGCGCGGTGTTATGATCTTTCAGCACATCTTCCCAGTTGAACAGGAACGCGCGGCGTTCGTCCGCCGTCAGCGCCAAAGTCCGCCAGGCCAGCACGACTTCCGCGGCAGCGATTCCCTCTTCGCCCTTCTCCTTGTGTGCCCGCGCGAGCGCCAGCGTGCCCGCGCCGGTCTGTGGCGTATCGTCTGCAAAGAACGCCAGAACCTCATCGCCGGAGGCCTCGGACATCACAACTTCGCTCTTTTCCCGCAGGTAGGGCATGCCCGGCCAATTGGGGTTGCGCGCGATGAAATCCTGCACTTCGACTGGGTCACCGCGCCCGACGCGCAGCGCATGCCAGAGAATCACGTCAATCGCCGCTTGCCCGTCGGTGCGGGCCTCGATCTGCGCCTTGGCCCAGTTGCCCTCGCGCATCGCCGCCATGGCGCGGGCCAAAGCCTGCCCACTGGTCTCGGCGGCGGCCACAATGGGCAGACAAAGGATGAAGAGGCAGGCCAGAAGGCGTGACATAAGCTTGCAATTTCCATGCTAAAAGGGATAGACGCCCGCAAAGGATACCGCGCATATCAGGCCCTTCAACTCACAATCGCTTTGGGTCGGCGGAATTCCTCTGAAAGACGACTGAGAGAAACCGCAATAGGAGAGCGTGTCATGTTCAAGGGTTCGATGCCTGCACTGGTCACGCCGTTCAAGGACGGCGCAGTGGATTTCGACACGCTCAAACGCCTTGTGGAGTGGCACATCAGCGAAGGCTCGCATGGCTTGGTTCCCGTGGGGACAACGGGCGAAAGCCCGACGCTGACCCACAAGGAACATGAACAGGTCATCGCCTGCGTCGTTGATGCCGTCGCCGGCCGGATTCCGGTAATCGCGGGTGCGGGGTCAAACAACACCGACGAGGCCGTGCGCTTTACGCAATATGCGGCCGAGGTTGGCGCGGATGCGGCCCTCGTCGTGACGCCCTACTACAACAAGCCGACGCAGGCAGGGCTTTACGCGCATTTCCAGGCCGTACACGACTGCGCCGAGATTCCGATCATCATCTACAACATCCCTGGCCGCTCGGCCGTGGACATGACGCCGGACACCATGGGCAAGCTGGCCAAGCTGCCGCGCATCGTGGGCGTCAAGGATGCCACCGGCGATCTCGCCCGCGTCTGCCAGCAACGCATCACCTGCGGCCCGGATTTCATTCAGGTCTCCGGCGAGGACGCGACGGCGCATGGCTTCAACGCGCAGGGTGGCATTGGCTGCATTTCCGTGACGGCCAACGTCGCGCCGCGCCTGTGCTCCGAGCTGCAGACTGCCTGTCTCGACGGGGATTACCGCAAGGCGCTGACCATTCAGGACCGCCTGATGCCGCTGCACCGGGCGATCTTCACCGAACCGGGCCTGAATGGTGCGAAATATGCCATGTCGAAGCTGGGCCTGTGCTCCGAGGACACGCGTCTGCCGCTGATGCCGGTCACCGAGCCGACGCGCGACCTGCTTGACGCCGGGCTGCGCCACGCGGGCCTGCTGAACTAATTCTTCCCCTTGGTGCGGATGTAGCAAAGGGCGGGGATGTCCCCCGCCCTTTTTTCGTGCGTTGCGCCGGTCTGTTCCGGACTTGGGCGGGCCAGAATGACCCGACCCGGCCCGTAACCTTATGTCAGACCCAGCACATCCAGCATGTCGTATTCCCCGGGTTCCTTGTCCTGCCCCCAGAGCGCCGCCTTTAGCGCGCCACGGGCAAAAAGTGCCCGGTCCGACGCGATGTGCTTGATCACGATGCGCTCTCCTGGGCTGGCAAAGATCACCTCGTGCTCGCCCACCACATCACCGCCCCGGATCGCGTGAAACCCGATATCGCCGCGTTTGCGCGCCCCGGTGATGCCATCGCGGCCCCGATCCGACACATCATCGAGCGCAACGCCCCGCCCCTCGGCAGCGGCCTCGCCCAACATCAACGCCGTGCCGGACGGTGCATCCACCTTCTGATTGTGATGTGTCTCGACGATCTCGATATCCCAATCCGCGTCGAGCGCCGCCGCCACCTGCCGTGTCACCCGGGTGAGAAGGTTCACGCCAAGGCTCATGTTCCCGGCCCGCACCACCACCGCATGGTGCGCAGCCTTCTTGATCTTGGCCAGATCATCCTCCGACAGCCCCGTGGTGCCAATGACATGCACCGCCCGCGCCTGCGCGGCCAGTTCGGCAAAGGCCACCGTCGCCGCAGGGGCTGTGAAGTCGATCACCGCCTGCGCCCGGGCAAAGGCCTCCAAAGGGTCGTCGCTGACCATGATCCCGTTCGCCGCGCCGCCCATGCATTCGCCCAGATCGCGGCCAATCCAATCGTGGCCAGCGCGCTCCAGCCCGCCCGCCAGCTTCAGCTTGTCACTGGCCAACACTTCGCGGGCCAGCATCTGGCCCATCCGGCCCGAAACACCCGTGATCACAACGCCTGGCAGATCGGTCATGGTCATTCTCCATTCATTCAGCTTCCGCCCCCCCATAGCGTGGCGCGCCCCGCTTGGCAAAGCCGATGAAGGGGCTTACATCACCCCTATGGCACAGAACAGAATCCCCGAAGGTCCCGGTCAGTCCCAGCGTCAGCGGCGCGTGGGTGAACTCTTGCGCCGGCGCTTGTCGGAAATCCTCTCCCGCGCGGAAATCCACGATCCGGATCTCAACCGCATGTCGATCACCGTCGGTGAGGTGCGCGTTTCTCCCGATCTGCGGATCGCCACGGCCTATGTGGTGCCGCTTGGCGGCAAAGGGCAGGACGAGATGTTCGAACTGCTGCACAAGCACCGCGGCGAGCTGCGCCATCTTCTGTCCAAGGGCATGAAGATCAAACACACGCCGCAGCTGCATTTCCGCCTCGACGACACCTTCGATCAGCTGGACGAGCATCGGCGGCTGATGTCGCAGGACGCGGTGCGCCGCGATCTGGACAAGTGAGGCCATGGCTGGCCGCATGCCTGGCCCTGGTCGCCGGGCTTGTTGCGTCCGGCGCCTCGGCCCTGTCCTGCGAAACCATCCGCTTCGAAGGCAATCGCTACTCCATTTGTGACGTGGATCCGGCGCAGGACCACCTGCGGCTCTTTCTCAACACGCCCGACGGGCAGCCCATCGGGGATTTCTCCACGCTCGAATCGCGGCTGAATGGCGAGGGAAAGACACTGCTTTTTGCCATGAATGCCGGGATGTATCACGAGGACCGCTCGCCCGTGGGCCATTATGTCGAGGACGGCAGGGAGGCGATGCGCGTCATCTCCAATCCCGGTCCCGGCAACTTCGGCCTGCTGCCCAATGGCCTGCTGTGCATTCAGGACCGCCGCGCCCATGTGATCGAAACCCGCGATTATCTGGAGCGCAGGCCCGACTGCCGTTACGCGACGCAATCCGGCCCGATGCTGGTGATCGACGGAGCGCTGCACCCGCGTTTCCTGCCGGAGAGCACCTCGCGCTATGTGCGCAACGGGGTCGGCACCTCGGCGGACGGAAAACGGGCGGTTTTCGCGATCTCGGAAACCTCGGTGACCTTCTTTGAGTTTGCCCGGCTGTTCCGCGATGGCCTGAACCTGCCGAATGCGCTGTTCCTCGACGGCAATGTCTCCCGCCTGTTCGCGCCCGCGCTCAACCGCGCGGACCTCGGCAGGCAAATGGGGCCGATCGTCGCCGTGACGTCGGAATAGGCCCGCGGGCCGCACACCAAGCGTTTTGAGGGCTGCAATCAGGCTCGCAGTCTTGTACCGCGCAGCAATCCGGCCTACCTCCGTGTGAACCAGAGTGACCGCCGGAGCGCCCATGCCTAAATCGCCGCAGGACCTGACCCAATCGCTTCTGAGCGCCGCGAAAGCCGCCGGGGCCGACAGCGCCGACGCCATCGCCCTTGCCGGAACCGCCGTCTCCATCGACGTGCGCGCCGGACTGCTCGAACAAGCCGAGCGCGCCGAAGGCAGCGACATCGGCCTGCGGGTCTTTGTTGGCAAGCGCAGCGCCATCGTCTCGGCCTCCGACACCTCGGACCACACCATCGAAACCATGGCCGCCCGCGCCGTTGCCATGGCCAGGGAAGCCCCCGAGGATCCCTGTGCCGGGCTTGCCGATCCGGATCAGCTCGCCGCCGACTGGGATCTCGCGGCGCTTGAACTCAGCGATGAGACAGCCGAGCCCGCCCCCGCCACGCTTGAGGACGACGCCCGCCGCGCGGAGGCCGCCGCGCTCGGCCATGAGGGCATAACGCAGGTGCAATCGGCCTCCGCCGCCTACAGCGCCCGCGATGTCTGGCTCGCCGCCTCCAACGGGTTCGAGGGGGGGTATCGCCGAACCTCGCGCAGCACCTCCTGCGTCGCCATCGCCGGAACCGGCCTTGGCATGGAACGCGATTATGACGGCGACAGCCGAACTTTTCAGGCCGATTTGCGCAGCCCCGAGGAGATCGGCCACAGCGCCGCCGAGCGCACCCTCGCGCGCCTGAACCCCGGCAAGCCGAAGACCGGCGCCTATCCCGTGCTCTTCGACGAGCGCATCGCCGCCTCTCTGATCGGCCACCTGATGGCGGCGGCCAATGGTGCCGCCGTGGCGCGCGGGGCCAGCTGGCTGATGAACGCCATGGGCGAGCAGATCCTGCCCGAAGGGCTGTCGCTGATCGAAGATCCCCATCGCCCCCGCGCGTCCGGCTCGCGGCCTTTCGACGCTGAGGGTCTGCCGACACGCAAGCGCGCGATCATCGAGCACGGCGTGCTGAAAAACTGGACACTCGATCTGGCCAATGCCCGCAAGCTGGGCCTCGATCCCACTGGCAACGCCGCCCGCAGCGCCGGGTCCGGCCCCTCGCCCACGCCATGGAACCTTGCCCTGACCCAGGGCAGCCACAGCCGCGATGATCTGATCCGCGCGATGGGCACCGGCCTCATCGTCACCTCGATGATCGGCGCCACGATCAACGGCAACACGGGCGATTATTCGCGCGGGGCCGCCGGGCTCTGGGTCGAAAACGGCGAAATCACCGGACCGGTGTCCGGCGTCACCGTCGCCGGCAACCTGCGCGACATGCTGCCCAGCATTGTCCCCGCAAATGACGCCCGCCTCCACCTGAGCCGCGTGGTGCCCTCGCTGCTGGTCGAAGGGCTCACCCTTGCCGGGGAGTGATCTCTCCCTGCTGATCGACGTTGCGAGGGCGGCGGGCAAGGAAGCCCTGTCGCATGTGGGCGGCGATCTGCAAATCCGCGAAAAGGACGATGGCGCCGGCCCGGTGACCAAGGCCGACCTCGCGGTCAACGCCCTGCTTGAAGACCGGCTGCGCCGGGCCCGGCCGGACTATGGCTGGCTCTCCGAGGAAAGCGACGACAGCGCCGCGCGGCAAGACACAGAGACTGTCTTCATCGTCGACCCTATCGACGGCACCCGCAGCTTTATCGAAGGCTCGGACACCTGGGCCCATGCGCTGGCGGTAGTGCGCGGGGGAGAGGTGACCGCCGCTGTTGTCTACCTGCCCGCACGCGACAGGCTTTACAGCGCCAGCCTCGGCCATGGCGCCCGTCTCAACGGCAGCCCGATCGCCACCAGCCGAACCGCAACACTCCCGCAGGCAAAGGTTCTCGCCACACGGCCAAGCTTTGACGCGCATCATTGGCGGCGCGGCGTGCCCGAGATGAAGCGCAGCCACCGGCCCTCGCTGGCCTACCGGCTCAGCCTTGTTGCCGAGGGGCGCTATGACGCCATGTTCACCTTCCGCCCATCGTGGGAATGGGACATCGCTGCGGGGGCCCTGATTCTGACCGAAGCGGGCGCGCGCGCCACGGACCGCAAGGGCGCGCCGCTGCGCTTCAACAATCCGCACCCACAGACCAACGGCGTTCTGGCGGCCAACCCGGCGCTGCACGCTCTGCTGCTCGATCAGTTGCTTTGAAAAGCGCCGCGTTCACCGCCCCGTAACACACGGCAGGCGAAAAGCGGTTCAAGGCCCGGCGCAAACCCGCTAGTCTCGGGCCACGCATACACGGCACGAAAAAGGAGCCCAAATGCAAAGACTTCACCTTGTTTTTGGCGGCGAGCTGGTCGACCCGTCGAAATCCGTGTTCCGCGATGTCGACGCGCTCGATATCGTCGGTATCTTCCCCAATTACGAAACCGCCTACAACGCATGGAAGGCGGCGGCTCAGCGCACCGTCGACAATGCCCATATGCGGTATTACATCGCCCACCTGCATCGCCTGCGCGATGAAGAGCAGGAAGTCTCTTCGACCGAAGAACTGGGCTGAGCCTTGGCCTCGCGCACATTGAGCCTGCAGGCTTATCTGGCCTATGCGCGCGGGGGCATCGCCTTTGGTGGTCCGGCCTCCGGGCAGACCTGGACACGGCCGGCCTCCGGCCCGGTGATCTGGGCCCATGCGGAGCCGGGCGATCAGGCCCGCGCCCTTGTCAATCTGTGCAGCCGCATCCAGCAGCAGCGCCCCGAGGTGCAGGTTGTGCTCTCTGGGACAGACCCGGCGCCGCCGGGCATGACCACCCTGCCGCTGCCCCCCGAACGCAGCTCCGATTGCGACGCCTTCGCCGCGCGGCTGCGCCCTGATGTCTGTCTCTGGGCCGCCGGTATGCTGCGTCCGGCGCTGTTGCAGGCGATGCGCGGCAGTGGCGCGCAGATGATCGCCCTGCCCCCAGCAGCGGGGCACTGGCACTGCCCTGTCCCGCGTTGGCTGCCGGACCCCACCGGAGCGACCATGGCGCTCTTCCACCGCATTCACGCGCCCAGCGTGGCCGCCGGACGGCAACTGCGGCGCATGGGCGTGCGCAGCGACGTAATCAGGCACGCGGGGGCCTTTGTCGACACCGGCACCCCGCTCGAATGTGACGAAGGCCAGCATGAAGAGCTTGCCGCTGCCCTTGCCGGGCGCCCCGTCTGGCTGGCTGCTCGGATCAGGCCGGACGAGGCCACCGACGTTCTGCGGGCCCACCGCCGGGCCGTGCGACTGGCGCATCGCCTGTTGCTCATCCTTGTTCCCGCCTCCGACAGCGATTTCGACGCCATCAACCGGATCGTCGCCGCCGAACAACTGCGCTGCTGCAATTGGGATGCGGGCGAGACGCCCGATGACAACACCATGGTCATGCTCGCCGAAGGACCGGAGGAGCTGGGCCTGTGGTATCGCGCCGCGCCGCTGGCCTTCCTTGGCGGCTCCATGACGTCAGGATACGGCGGCACCGACCCCTTCGAGGCCGCCGCCCTTGGCACGGCCATTCTCTATGGCCCCAACGTCTCGCGGCACCTGTCGAGCTATTCGAAGCTGGTCGATGCCGGGGCCGCGCGGATCGTGCGTGACGCGGATTCGCTGGCCACCGCGGTCTCGCACCTCGTCGCCCCGGATCAGGCGGCGGCCATGGCGCATGCGGGGTGGGACGTGGTTTCCTCTGGCGCGGAGCTGATCGACACGGTGATCGCCGCGATCTTCACCCATCTCGACCGCGAGGACACCCGCTGATGCGCCCGCCCCGTTTCTGGTTCACCCCGCCCGACACGCCCGACCTGCGTGCCCGCCTCGCCGCGCCGCTGGCTGTCCTGACCGCCCGCGCCACCGCGCGGCGCGTGGCACAGCCCCCTGCCTACAGCCCGAAAATCCCGGTGATCTGCGTCGGCAACATCAACGCGGGCGGCACCGGCAAGACACCGACCGTCATTGCCCTACTGATGCGCCTGATGGCGCGCGGCCAGACCCCGCATGTGATCTCGCGCGGCTACGGCGGGCAGCTCAAGGGGCCGGTGCAGGTCGATCCAAAGACCCACACCGCCGGGGACGTCGGGGACGAACCTCTGCTTATCGCCGCCTTCACCCCGACATGGATCGGCAAGGACCGCGCCGCCGCCGCGCGCGCCGCAGAGGCCGCAGGCGCCGGGGTGCTGATCATGGACGACGGTTTTCAGAACCCCACCCTGCCCAAGGCGCTTTCGATCGTCGTGGTTGATGCGGTCGCAGGCTTCGGCAATGGCCGTTGCCTGCCCGCTGGCCCGCTGCGTGAATCGGTCGCCGCCGGTCTGGCGCGCGCCGACCTGTTGCTGTCGATCGGGCCGGACGCGGCGCAAGCGCGGTTTGCCAAGATCTGGGGGGACCGGATCACGCTGCCGCATGTTACCGGCCATCTGGCGCCGCTGCAGACCGGCATGGACTGGGACGGCCTACCCGTGCTGGCCTTTGCCGGGATCGGCCATCCGGAGAAGTTCTTTGCCACGCTGCGCGCCCTTGGCGCCGATTTAAAACGGTTCGAGGCGCTGGATGATCATCAGCCCCTGACCACAGCCCTGATGACCCGGCTGGAAAGCGATGCCGCGCAGCTTGGCGCGCAGCTTGTCACCACGGAGAAAGACGCTGTGCGCCTGCCCCCCGACTTTCGCATGAAGGTTCTCACCCTGCCGGTCCGGCTCGAAATCGGCGATCCCGGCGCCCTGGATGCCGCGCTGGACAGGGTCTTGAACAAATCCGCCGAAGCCTAACGGCTCAGCCCCGGTTCACTCCGCCGCCATCTGTTGATCGCGATGCCCGATGGCCGCGATTTCCGCCACCACGCTGCGAAGCAGAGTGCGAAACGCGTGGAAATCACGATTCGGCCGGATCGTGGCCTCATCCATGTAAATCGCGCGGTCGATCTCGATCTGCACCGCGTGCTGGCCTTTCGATGGGCGGCCGTAATGCTGCGTCGTGAAGGCACCCGCGAAGGGCGCATTGCGGGCCACCCGCAGACCGGCGGCGGCAAAGGCCGCCTCCACCCGCTCGACGATTTCGCCATGCGCCGAAGCCCCGAACCGGTCGCCTATGACGATCTCCGGTCGCGGCGCGCCCGCGCGCACCGTGCTGTCCAGCGCTTCACGCGGCATGGAATGGCAATCGATCAAGATGGCCTCGCCGAACTCCATATGCGCCTCGTCGAGAAGCCGTTGCAAACGCGCATGATAGGGTTTCCAGATGCGTGCAAGCCGGTGCTCCGCCTCTGCCTTCGGCAGTTTGCCGCGATAAATTGCGCGCCCCCCGGCCACCACGCGCGGCACCACGCCGAGACCGCTGGCCACGCGCGGGTTATGCCCGCTGCGCCGCACCCCTTCGATCAATGCAGGATCAAGCTCATCGAGCGATCGGTTGAGATCGACATAGGCCCGCGGCGCGCCGGCGCGCAGCAGCGGCGCTCCGAATTGCGGTGCACAGTCGAACAGACGATCGACAAACGCATCCTCGGACGAGCGGATCGTATGATCGTCCAAGACCGTACTGCGCAGGAAAGTCCACGGATAATCCCGCCCCGAGTGCGGAGAGGCGAAAACCACGGCGGAGGTCCGCACATCCGGTACATTCAAAGAATAGGCAAGCTTTGGCATCCGGGTCCCCTCGATCCACATATACAGCAGTTTTCCGTGCGAACGAAGCGGTTTGGCGCGGAAATCCCGGTCACGTGGAACCATCAAGCCACGCCCTCGACGTCAAATCAAACGCAAATTTTGCATGGTCACAAAAACTCTGAGTAAAACCGCTTGATCCCCCCTCCGACTCCTTTTATAGAGCGCTCCACCGGCGCGGTCTTCCGCGCCCCATTTTTTGGGGAAACCCACGAAACGGGGCAATAAAGGCAACGCAGGCCATAATATGGGTGATTAGCTCAGCGGTAGAGCACTTCGTTGACATCGAAGGGGTCACTGGTTCGATCCCAGTATCGCCCACCATGGAATTCATCGTCTCCGGATCGTCAGGTCCGAAGGCAAGGCAAACAAACCGCATGGCGCTCGCGCGCCGCGACGAACAGAGGAGAGACCACCATGAAGGTCGCAAACTCACTCCGCTCGCTCAAGAAGCGCCATCGCGATTGCCGCGTTGTGCGCCGTAAGGGCCGCGTCTACGTAATCAACAAGACGCAGCGCCGGTTCAAAGCCCGTCAGGGCTGAGCTGACGCACAGCAGCGAGACGTTTCAAGGCCATCCCTCCGGGATGGCCTTTTTCATTGGATCGGACAGGCCTCCGGGCTCCGGGGCCGGCAAGGGGCCGCGCACCCGGCGCGCGCAGCCCTCCGGTGGCACTACCGCCCCAATATCCCGTCCGCCAGAAGCCGTACCACGGTTTGCTCATCCAGGTAGCCCGACACCGGCAGGCCCCGCGTCCGCTGGAATTCTCGAAGCGCACGGCGGGTGTTCTGATCGAAGGTCCCATCGACCGCGCCGGGACTGAGCCCAAGCTGCGCCAGCCGCGCTTCCGCCAGCCGTGTGGCCACCGGGTTCAGCCCAAGCGCCTTTTCTTCGGCCTGGGCCCGCGCGTCGTCACGGGCATCCTGCTCCGCACGACGAAGGGCCGCGATTTGCGCCTCGGCCTGACCGACGAAGGCTCCGTCTGGCTGCTCGCTCAGATAGGCGCGATAAGCCTGCTCCGTGCCCGCGTCCCGCGCCCGGTCCCAGGCCCGCCTGTCCTGTAGTGCGGCGTTCCCGGCACGTTGCTCTTCGAGCCGGGAAAGGGATTCGCGCGCCTGCGTGGCGTGAAGGCCATCCGGGAACCGCTCCAGATACCGCCGCAGGCTCTGCTCGTCGCCGCTGCCGCGCACCTGCGCCCAAAGCCGGTTGTCCTCGCGCTCCAGCTCCGCTTTGCGGCGCTCGGCCTCGGCCTCAAGCTCGGCTGCCCGCGCCCGCGACGCCTCGTCTATCGCCCGGATCTGCGGCGTATCAAGATAACCGGAGGCGTTACGCCCTGTTGCCGTCTGCCACGCCTTCACAGCCCCCCGTGTGCCGGGACCGAAGATCCCGTCGATTCCGCGCGTGTTATAGCCAAGGATCGACAGGTCCCGCTGAATCTCGCGCCGCGCATCCCGGCTCAGGTTCAGCGCCTCTTCGCGCCGCCGCTCCACGTAAGCCGGCTCGGCCTCGATCGCACTCAGCCGTTGCCGCGCCGCCGCCGCATGACGCCCGTCCGAAAACCCGTCAAGATAGGTGCGATAGCCCTCCGCGCTGTCCGCCTGCTGAGCCAGCCGCCATGCCGTGTCATCCGCCTGCTGCGCCCGCGAATCGGATTCGGCCGCCACCGGCGTCTCCGCCACCGTGCGGTCGATATCCTGTTCGCGCAGCACCACCTGCCACGGCGGGGTAAAGCCCTCCACCGCAAGCTCGTAGCGCGCCGCCACATCCGCCAGCCGTACATCCGGACGCGTCAGATCCCGCGCCGCATAAGCGGCCACATCCGGCGCCAGGCCGCGGATCACGGTCACCCCCTGCGGCGCCGACAGCGGCCCGATGCCGCTCTGCAGATACGGCCCCACCGGCACATCGCCGGACGTCTCGCCCAGGATCAGGAAGGAGCGTCCCGGCCGCTGCGCCAGCACATCGAGCGCGGCGTCAATCGGAAAGGCCTGTGTCAAAACCTGGGCCGCGCCCGGCACCGTGTCGCCCTGCACCGGCAACAGATAGGCCCCGCTCGGCCCATGCTGGAATGCCCCGGCGAGGATCACGATCAACGGCGCATAGCCATCCTCGATCCCCTCGACAAAGTCGGCAAAGGCGCGCTCCATCCCACGCGGGTCGGCATCGCTGACCTCAGTCACCGCGATGCCCGCGCCGCGCAACCTGTCTCCGGCCGCCTGCACCCGCTCTGCCCCGAAAAAGCTCTGCACCGCACCATAGCGTGAATTGCCGATGATCAGCGCATCACCCGCCGCCTGCGCGGCCCCCGCGCCCATGATCACCGCCGCCAGAGCCAGTGTCGCGATCCGCATATGTCATCCTCCATAACCAATGGGCGCACTGCACCCGTTGGCTCAAAGGTAGCCCCGTACCCCGCTGTTATCCAATATCACGGGTCAGGGCGCGCGATCTCCGGCTCAGTCGTAGCTCCGCGTGTCCTCGATCACCAGCCCGTCACGCGGCAGGCCGCCCATCGGGACAATCTCGACCCTGCCCTTGAGCTTGAGCACCTCCGCCACGCTGGCCTCGAAAGACGCCGCGTCGCCCGCGCCCGTCTCGATCCGCACGGTCATCACGTCCATCTCGCCCTCGCGGCTGGCCACGACGCGGGCGCGCGCGATCTCGTCGTGCCGTGCCACAAGCTGCGCCACCTGCTCGGGGCGGACGAACATGCCCTTGATCTTCGTTGTCTGATCCGCACGCCCCATCCAGCCTTTGATCCGCCGGTTGGTGCGCCCGCAGGGGCTTGTTCCCGCCATTACCGCGCTCAGATCGCCGGTGCCAAAGCGGATCAGCGGATAATCGGGATTAAGCGACGTGACGACCACCTCGCCAACCTCACCCTCGGCCACAGGATCGCCCGTACCCGGGGTGCAGATCTCCACGATCACATGCTCATCGAGGATCATGCCCTCCTGCGCCGGACTCTCGTAGGCGATATTGCCCAGATCGGCGGTGGCATAGCACTGAAGACAGCTGATGCCGCGCTCCGCGTAGTAGGCTCGAAGCGAGGGAAAAAGCGCCCCGCCCCCGACCGCCGCCCGCGTGATGCCAAGGCGAATATCCAGCGCGTCGGCCTTCTCCAGTATGATCTTCAGGTAATCGGGCGTGCCCGCATAGGCCGTGACGCCAAGGTCTCTGGCCGCCTGCACCTGCAACTCCGTCTGCCCGGTTCCGGCGGGCAACACCGTCGCGCCCACCGCCCGCGCGCCATTTTCGAAAATCATCCCGGCGGGCGTGAGGTGGTAGCCGAAACAGTTCTGCACAACGTCCCCCGGCCCGACGCCGCAGGCATTGAGAAAGCGCCCCATGCGCCACCAATCATGGCTCGCGCCACCCGGCTCGTAGATGGGCCCCGGTGATTGGAAGACATGAGCAATATTCGACACCGGCAGCCCGCCAAAAGGCGGGTTTTCCGCCTGTCGTCGGGACAGTTCGGATTTGCGCAACACCGGCAAAGCCTTCAGATCGCCAAGCGTTTCGACCGGATCAATCCCGTATTTCGCCAATTGTGCGTTCAGCCCCTCCAGATGCGCCGCCTCGCGGGCATCCTGCGAACGGGTTTCCAAGTCGTCGAAATAGCTGGTCATCGCCGTCTCCATCCGCCCGAGCGCGGGCGCTTTGATCTGAAACAAGGTCGGGGCGGCTCTGCCCCTATAAGTTGTGGCATCCACGGAGGAACGGAGGCCCCACCATGACAAAACCGGGATTCGAGTCGCGTATTCGTTTCGACGAGGCCTGCCAGACCATGGAGGTCGATCTCTCGGGACTGGACCTGGAAGACAGCCCCATGGTGAACCGGCTCTATGACCACATCGAAACCCGCATCGCCCAGAGCAGCGAGGACCTTTGGTTCTTCCTCATCAACCTGCACGGGCTGCGCATCGACAGCTCCGCCTGGATCGACTACGCCCGCCGTGGCCGCGCGCTCAACATGGCGCATTCCATGGGCACGGTCCGCTTTGACGCCTCGCCAGAGACCGCCGCGCAGATCCGGCGCGACTCCCAGACCGAGCGCTTCGATCCCAATCTCTTCACCGATCGAGACGACGCCCGCGCCCGCCTCGCCGCCCTGCCCTCCAAGCGCCGCAAGAGCGGTGTTCTGCACGATCCCAACTACGCGACCAGTGATTTCGTCCGCCGCGTCAGCTTCGACCCGGAGGGGCAGATCCTGAAGATCGACTTCTCGCATTTCACCTTCTTCCACGCGCGCGACGTCGGCGATTTCCATGACCACATCGATGAGCGCATCGCCGACACCGGTCAGGCCAAGTGGTTCTTCCTCATCAATTACGACGGCTGCCGCATCGAGCCTGCTGCCTGGGTCCAGCACGCCTTTCGCGGCAAGACGCTCAATCTCGCCCATTCGCTCGGCACCGTGCGCTACGCCCCCGGATCGGAAACGGAGGAAGAAATCCGCCGTCGCGCGACTGCGCAGGATTTCCGTCCCAATATCCGTAACACGCGGCAAGAGGCGTTGGCCCGGATCGACGAAATGCGCCGCGAGCGCGTGGCCTGACGCCTCGGCGTCCATGCAGGGTATCGTCATCGGCTCACCTTTCGACGGTCCGCGCGGCCTAGTCCGCAAGCGTCTGGAACGGCTCGCCCGCCTTCACGACATGCGTGGTCAATAGCGTCATGGGCGCGGCGCTCTTGTTGGTCACGCCGCCATGCACACTGCCCGCCTCGAAAAACAGCGTCATGCCCTCCGCAAAAGCCGCCTCCTTGCCATTGGGCAACAACACCTGACCGCCATGCAGCACCATCGCGTGTTCGTCGCCCGCATGCGTGTGCAGCGGAATGCGCCCACCCGGCTCGATCACCAACCGCGACAGGATCACCACCATGCCATCGACCCCGCTCAGCGGCTTTTCCTGCAGGATCTCGCGCGTCACCAGGGCATCCTGCGCCACGGCCGGTGCCGCCATGGCGGCCAACGCGCAAATCAATACGGCCTTCATCATCGGCAAATCTCCTGTACCGGTTCAGTCATGGGCACGCGCCCCGATTACGCCAACCACCGCTTGCGACGACGATAGGATCGGACATCGCGAAACGACTTGCGGCCCTCGTCCGACACCCCGAGGTAGAATTCCTTCACATCCGGATTCTCGCGCAGCTCCGCCGCCGGGCCATCCATAACCACCCGGCCATTCTCCAGAATATAGCCCATATGCGCGTATTTAAGCGCAACGTTGGTGTTCTGTTCCGCCAGCAGAAAGGACACGCCTTCCTTCTCATTGATCGACTTCACGATCTCGAAAATCTGCTCGACCAACTGCGGTGCAAGCCCCATCGACGGCTCATCGAGCAGGATCATCTCCGGACGGCTCATCAGCGCCCGGCCCACCGCCGTCATCTGCTGTTCGCCGCCCGAGGTATACCCCGCCTGACTCTTCCGCCGCTCCTTGAGACGCGGGAAGTAGTCGTAAACCATTTGCAGGTCCGCCTCGACAGCGCCCTTGCCATCGCGCCGGGTATAGGCCCCGGTCATCAGATTCTCCTCGACGGTCAGATGCTCAAAACAATGCCGCCCCTCCATGACCTGAATGACACCTTTTTTGACCAGTGCGGCGGGATCGAGATCCTGAACCCGCTCGCCCTTGTAAAGGATGCTGCCCTTTGTCACCTCGCCCCGCTCTGAGTGCAGCAGGTTGGAAATCGCCTTCAACGTCGTGGTCTTGCCCGCGCCATTGCCGCCAAGCAAAGCGGTGATCCCTCCCTGCTTCACGCTCAGCGACACGCCCTTCAGAACGAGGATCACGTGATTGTAGATCACCTCGATATTATTGACCTCCAGAAGGCTCTGATCGGTCTTTCCGGCATCCAGCATGGCGCTTCCCTCGGTTCAGGAGCACATCGCCCCTGCTTCTTCTCTGTCAAAATATCCAAATTTCACCGGCTGCCCGAAGCCATTCCGCCCGGACACTGCCTGACTGCCACCGGCGACAACAGCCGCCGCCGGTGGCCGTACCACGATCAGCCGTCGCAGGCTTCGTTCACCGACCAGGGCGCATTGGCCTCGGCATATTCGGCGGCCTTCTCGGCGACAAGCGCCTTGTAGCCATCGACATTCGGCATCAGGTGATCGGAAACCTTGACGAACTTCTCGCCGTCCCATTCGAGCATCCAGCCACCGGAGCGGCCGGTATGGTCGGAACAGGAGGTCTTGAACGGCGGCACCATGCCGTCGAGGCCCAGTTCGGCAATCCGCTCTTCGGTCATATCGATGTTTTCAAGACCCCAGCGCAGTTGCTTGGCGTCGATCTGCGCCGTGCCGAATTCCTCCTGGGCCGCGTGGATCCCCTCGGCGAGGATCGCCGAGATCACGATGCCGCGCCCGTAGAAGACGCCCTGCATCTCGGTCTCGTTGGACTTCGAATTGCCCGCATCAACGACGTACTTCTTGATGTCCGCCATGACCGGCGCATCCATGTTCGGGAAGGACCAGCTGATCGACTTGTAGCCCTTGCCCTTGTCGCCGACGATGGCGAGGTCGGCGTCATGCCCGGACCACCAGACACCCACCATGTTCTCCATCGGGAACTTGGTCTTGACCGCTTCGGTAATGGCTCCGGCGTTCATCGCACCCCAGCCCCACATGACCACGTAATCGGGACGCTCGCGGCGGACCTGCAGCCACTGGGCAGACTGGTTCTGCATTTCTTTCAGACCAACAGGGATCGGCACCAGCTCGAACCCCTTGTCTGCCGAGTGCATCTCCAGAATAGGCAGCGGCTCCTTGCCGAACGGATGGTCCAGGTGCAGGAAGGCGATCTTCTTGCCCTCAAGGCTGCCCTGACCTTCGAGGTACTGGATGATCATGTCCGCAGCGTCCCAATAGCCGGCAGGCGTGTTGTAGGCCCACTGGAAGGTCTTGCCGTCCATCATCGGCGAAAAGCCGTAGCCGGGCGCAAGGATCGGGATCTCGTCGACGTTGGTCTTGGGCAGAACCTGTAGCGTAATGCCGGTGGACCAGGGTTGCGTCACGATCGCGGTGCTCTTGACCTTTTCATAGCATTCCACGCCTTTTTCGGTGGAATACCCGGTTTCGCATTCCTCGGCATTGATCGGAACCCCGCCGATGCCGCCGTCGCGCGCGTTCAGCATGGCCAGGTAGTCGGCCTGACCGTTCATCAGCGGAATGCCCGTGGCCGCAAATGGCCCGGTGCGATAGGCAAGATTCGGCGTATACAGCTCCTGCGCCATGGCCGCGCCCGCGGTCATGCCCGCCACGGCGGCGGCAATCGCCAGCTTGGTGAAGTGTTTCATGGTATCTCCTCCCTGAGAATGTATTGTGTCACGTCTGCTTGTCTCTGCGGGCCCCGCTCCTCCCGGGGCACACCGATGTCGTAGGGCGGGGCTCTGCCCCGCACCCTTCAATGGGGGAACGGCCAGATGATCAGCTTTTCCCGGATCAATCGCCAGAGCTGCGCCAGGCCATGCGGCTCCACGATCAGGAAAAACACGATCAGGCTGCCGACGATCATGATGTTCAAATGCTCGACCGTGGCCGAACTGATCGGAATCCCAAGCGCATTCGGCAACAGGTTCAGTACCACCGGCAAACCCACGATCAGGATCGCTCCAAGGTAATTGCCCATGATCGAGCCAAGGCCGCCGATGATTGCAATGAACAGGATGCGGAACGAGAGCGGAATATCGAACAGGTTCGGCTCTGCAGCGCCGCGCCACATGAAGACGAACAGGGCCCCTGAAACCCCCACGATATAGGACGAGACGGCAAAGGCCGTGAGCTTGGACTTCATCAGGTTGATGCCGATCAGCTCTGCCGCGATGTCCATGTCCCGCGTCGCCTTCCACGTCCGGCCCAGATTGCCGCGCGTGAGGTTGATGCACACCCAGGTCAGGAGCGCGACAATGAACAGCACCACGTAGTACTGCACCAGCGAATTGGCCTGCGGACCGGCCACATAGACCCCGAACATCTCCATGTTCGGCACCTGGATCGCACCGGAGGCATTGTCGTTATAAAGCCAGGACCATTTCTCGAAAAGCCAGACAAGAAAGAACTGCGCGGCGAGCGTGGCAATGGCGAGGTAGAACCCCTTGATCCGAAGCGAGGGTATGCCAAAAGCCACCCCGATCCCGGCGCTGAAGACGCCAGAGAGCAGGATCGCGACCACCGGGTTCATCCACGGCATCAACGTGATCATCTTGTAGCAGGCATAGGCGCCGACACCCATGAAGGCCGCCGTCCCGAGGGACAGCTGACCGGCAAACCCGGTCAGGATGTTCAGCCCCAGCGCCGCCAGCGAATAGATCAGGATCGGGATCAGCAGCGTCTGAAAGGTGAACTCGCTGGCGGTCAGCGGAAAGATCACCGCGACCAGAAGCAGGATCACCGCAAGTAAAAAGGCATCTTGCTTGATCGGGAATAACGCCTGATCCGACTCATAACTCGTCTTGAATTGTCCTGCGGTGCGATACAGCATGTTCCGTCTCTTTCCTCTCGCCGGGGTGCGGGGCAAAGCCCCGCCCTACATCCCGTTCCTCCCTCGGGCTGACCTGCCTGCGCGGGGCCTAACCGTCGTCTTTCCTGTCCCGCGGCGACCCGGCGCCCCAGAACGCCGCAATCGCCCGCAGCGAGCCTGTCGTCAGGCTCATGGATGCGGTGAGCATCGCCTGCGCCGCATGGAACTGCGCATCCAAAATCCCCCGCGCCAGCGCATCCGGCTCATAGGGCTCGCCCAGACCATTGGCGCCGCGCGCCAGATCGGCCACGTCCGGCACCGGGGTCACACCCGGCTCCTCCATATCGAAGGCCCCGTGCGGTCTTGGTTTCTCAGACATCCAGCCCCTCATCGAGATCGAACCGCGTCCGGCTTCCGGTCTTCGGGGCATAGCCCGTCGCCTCGCTGTAGCGCGCGATCCAGAACCAGGCCCAAAGCCCGGCTCCGGCGCCGACAACCGCCAGCAACAGCGCGATCACCATCCGCCCGGAGGCGTCAGGATCCGTTGTCAGTGCGAGATAGCCAAAGCACCAGAACCCTGACCAGGCCACAACATTCAACACCGCAATTACCTTGGACATGACGCCCGCTCCTCCCAAAATCCGGCGCCATCTCCCGTCAGCGCCAATCCGTTCTCCCCGTCTCCCGATCCCCGCCGAAGCCTTCGCTCCGACGGGGACCGTCTAGACCCTTTCGATGATACGCTCGCCAAACAGCCCCTGCGGACGGAAGAGCAACACGATCAACGCGAGGACAAAGGCAAACCACGTCTCGGTATTGCCGCCAAGCAACGGCTGCCCCCAGTAAATCTCGAACAGTTTTTCCAGAATACCGATCATCAGCCCGCCGATGATGGCACCGGTGATCGACTCAAGCCCACCGAGCATCAGCACCGGCAGCGCCTTGTAGGCAATCACCTCCAGCGCAAAGGACACCCCGGCCCGTGCGCCCCAGGCAATGCCCGTGACCAGCGCGATGATCCCCGCGATGAACCAGACCAGCACCCAAACCGTCTGGAGCGAAATCCCTACGGACAGCGCCGCCTGATGATCGTCGCCCAGCGCCCGGATCGCCCGGCCCATGCGCGTCTTGTTCAGGAACAGCAGCAGCGCCACCACGAGCAGGGCCGCCACGACAACGGCCGTAATGTCTTTCTGCTCAAGGATCAGCAAACCGCCCCAGGGTTCCAGGACAACCGAACCGGTCGGAATGCCCAGCTCCTCGGTAATCATCACCTTGTTCTCACCGCCGAAAATGATCTCGCCAAGACCAATGAGGAACAGCGTGATGCCGATGGTCGCCATGAAGAGGATGATGTCCGGCTGCCCGACCAAGGGGCGCAAAACGACCCGCTCGATCGACACCGCCAAGAGGAACATCACCCCCAGCGTCAGCACCACGGAAATCCACGCCGGCACGCCGAAGCTGTGCAGACCGACAAGCGTCAGCGCGGCAAAGACCACCATGATGCCCTGCGCAAAGTTGAAGATTCGCGACGAGCGGAAAATCAGCACGAATCCCAACGCGATCAGCGCATAGAGGATGCCGGAGACGAGTCCTTCCCAGAGTACCTGCAACAGGAAATCCGGCGCGGCGAACATGTCCACGAAGGGATTGATGAAAATATCATTCAGCATTTCTTCTCCAACGTGCCTTTCAGGAGTTGCAGGGGGATTTCAGGCTGGAAAACCACAGTATCGGACCAAATTCATGCGCATGCGCGACACGCCATTTCCGTCCGCTTCGCGAGCAACCGTCCCATACATGTTCCTTTACCGCCACGACCCGACCGGAAGCCTCCGCCTCCTTGAACCAGGAGCTCAGCGCATCGGGGATGCCTTTGCGGGATTCCATCCGCGTGCTGTTGGGAAAGCACTTTGCCCTCTCGAAACTGTCCGGACTGGCCGCGTCTTCGCGCCATTGCAGCTCGAGTCCCGCGTACGAGCGCCCCTCGAACGTTGCCTCGATGACATTGCATCCAGGAACGGGACGCGCATCCAAAGCGAGGCTGTCAAAGCACAGCAAGTGGTCTTCGCCAAGGTCGCGCCTTCCAGTCAGCGTCATGTCTTCAGGCTCCGTGAACGCGCCCGTCTCAAGAAAGGCGGCGCAGGCATCGACCATCTCGCGCCAATCGTCGGCCGGCGCGGCACCAGTGTTACCGGCAAAACCAGCGACCGAAGTCGCCAACAGAAAGGTCGCAAAAAGGCGAACATGCGCGGCACGCGGCTGTGCCCGGCGCATCGACTGCGCGCGGGAAGGGCAAAGCGCCTGCCGCGGTCGGGTCCCGTGCCAGCCCATCAATGCGCCACCCCCAGGTAGGCATCGATCACATCCTGGTTGGCGCGCACCTCCTCGGGCGGGCCATCGCCGATCTTCTTGCCGTAATCCATGACAACCACGCGGTCGGAGAGGTCCATGACCACACCCATGTCATGCTCGATCAGGCAGATCGTGGTGCCGAATTCGTCGTTCACATCAAGGATGAAGCGGCTCATGTCCTCCTTCTCCTCGACGTTCATCCCCGCCATCGGCTCGTCGAGCAGCAGGATAGATGGCTCCGCCGCCAACGCCCGCGCCAGTTCCACCCGCTTCTTCAAACCATAGGGCAACCGCCCCACCGGCGTCTTGCGGATGCTCTGGATTTCCAGAAAGTCGATCACCCGCTCCACCTTCTCGCGGTTGGCGATTTCCTCGTCGCGCGCCTTGCCGAACCACAGCGCCTGCGCCGCAATACCAGCCTTCATATGCGTCAGACGCCCGGTCATGACGTTGTCCAACACCGTCATTCCTTCAAACAAGGCAATGTTCTGGAACGTCCGCGCCACGCCCATCCGCGCCACTTCGAACGGCTTCATAGGCGGGCGTTTCGCCCCCTTGTACCAAAGCTCGCCGATCGTCGGTGTATAAAACCCGCTGATGATATTGAGCATCGACGACTTGCCCGCGCCATTGGGTCCGATGATCGCCCGAATTTCCCCTTCACGGATGTCGAAGGAGATATCGGAGATCGCCGTCACCCCACCGAACTTCAGTGTGATGTTCTTGAGCTCCATCAGAGTGCCGCCGATCTGGCGCCCGTCCGCCGTGACGTATCCTTCAGTGTCCTTCACGCGCCCGCCCCCGTCTTCTTCTCTTTCCAAATACTCACCGCACCGTCGCCCAAAGGCGCAACGCCACGGATAACGCCTGCGGGATGGTGGGTGGGGCGATGTTGCCCCCGGCAACGAGCGACAGCCATCATTCCGCCGCCACCGCTTTGGGCACCACAGGCACCACGGCCGCATCCCGCAGGATCAGCGTCGCCTTGATCTTGCCCTTGCGCCCGTCCTCATAGGTCACTTCCGTCTCGGTATAGACACTGTCCGAACCGTCGTACAAAGCCGTCACAAGATCGTCGAACTTCTCGCCGATCACCTTGCGCTTCACCTTCCGGGTCCGGGTCATCTCGCCATCATCGGCGTCGAGTTCCTTGTGCAGCACGAGGAAGCGGTGGATCTGGCACCCGGCCAGCATGTCATCTTCCGCAACGGAGGCATTCACCTCCTCGATATGGCCCTGAATCGTGTCGAGCACCTGCGGGTGCTGCGCCAGTTCCTGGTAGGAGGCATAGGCGATATTGTTCCGCTCCGCCCAGTTGCCCACCGCCGTCAGATCGATGTTGATGAAGGCAACGCAGCGGTCGCGCCCCGCGCCGAACACCACGGCTTCGAGGATGTTGGGATAGAACTTCAGCTTGTTCTCGACATATTTCGGCGCGAACATTGCGCCCGTCGACATCTGTCCAACGTCCTTGGCCCGGTCGATAATCCGCAAATGCCCGGAGCCCTCTTCGAAGAACCCCGCATCCCCCGTCGCGACCCAGCCTTCGGCGTCTTTCGTGTCTGCTGTGCTCTCCGGATTCTTGTAATACTCCACGAAGGTCCCGGGCGAGCGATAGAACACCTCGCCGTTCTCCGCGATCCTGATCTCGACCCCCGGCGCGGGCACGCCGACCGTATCGGAGCGCACCTCGCCATCGGGTTGCACGGTGATGAAGACCGACGCTTCCGTCTGACCGTACAGTTGTTTGAGGTTGATCCCGAGTGCACGATAGAAATCAAAGATTTCCGGCCCGATGGCCTCGCCCGCCGTGTACCCGACGCGCACTTTCGAAAAGCCCATGGCATTCTTCAGCGGCCCATAGACCATGAACTCGCCAAGGCGGTATTTCAGCCGGTCCAGCACGCTCACCTGCTTGCCATCGAGGATATCCGGCCCGACGCGGCGGGCATGCTGCATGAAGTAATGGAAGATCCGCCGTTTCATTGGGCTGGCGTCTTCCATGCGGATCATGATCTGTGTCAGCTGCGTCTCGAAGATCCGCGGCGGCGCAAAGTAATAGCTCGGCGCAATCTCCCGCAGGTCGGTCATCAAAGTATCCGCCGATTCCGGGCAGTTGACGCAAAACCCTTTCCAGTAGGCCTGCCCAATGGAAAAGATGAAATCCCCGACCCAGGCCATCGGCAGGTAGGCCAGCACCTCATCGTCGCGGCGCAGATTGTCGAACTCCGCCGAGGATTTCGCCGCCTCGATGATATTGCGGTTCGACAGCACGACGCCCTTGGGCTTACCCGTGGTGCCGGAGGTGTAGAGCATCACGCATTTGTCGTCATAGCCCAGCGCATCACGCCGCTTTTCCAGCTCCTTGATGAACTCGTCCCGCGCCGCGCGCCCTTGCGCCTGAACATGCGCGAAATCATGTAGATGCGTATGGTCGTATTTGCGCATTCCGCGCGGATCGACATAGATCATATGCTCGAACTGGTGCAGGTCGTCCTGGATCTCGATGACCTTGTCGACCTGCTCCTGATCGGCGCAGATCACGAACCGCGCACCGCAATGCCCCATGACATAGGCCATCTCCTCGGCCACCGCGTCCTGGTAGAGCGGCACCGGCACGGCGCCACACATCTGCGCGGACACCATCGACCAGTAGAGCGACGGACGGTTGCGCCCGATGATGGCAACGTGATCGCCGGGGTTCACCCCGAGGTTCATCAACCCAAGCGCCAGCGCCTCGATCTCCTCGGCGGCCTCCGCCCAGGTCCAGCTTTGCCAGATGCCGAATTCTTTCTCGCGGTAGGCCGGGCTGTTCCCGCACTCCCGGACATTGCGCTGCAACAAGGCAGGGACCGAGCGCAGCCCTGCTGCGCCCATCACCATCTGAACCAATGCTTTTCCTCCCGTCATGCCGTTTGTCCGGCACCCAGATCCGACCCCTCCTCAAGGGCCAGCCGCTTTTCGCGATTCTGGAGACCATCTTGGTCCCCTCCAACGCTGGCGGTCAACTTTTTCCTGAACATTTCCAAAATGTAACCAATTGTAACGAGCCGCTCCGGCCTCGCGTATCCTCCCGTCCAATCCTGAAGGGATCGCCGGGGCGGGCGGGGCGCCTTTCGAAGAAACAGCTCTGCCGTCCCGGCCCTTCCCAAGGCCTGCACGCCGGCATAGGCTCCACACCATGAGCACACCCGCCCTCACCCAGGCCGGTCTGAACCTGATTCAGCAGGCCCTGACGATCTACGACAGCGACCTGCGGCTTGCCGTCTGCAATGCCCGCTTTGCGGAGATGTTCGATCTGCCGCCCGAACTCACCACGCCCGGTGCCTGCTTCGAGGACACCATCCGTCACCTGACCCTGCGCGGCGAATACGGGACCGTGGATGATCCCGAAGACTTCATCGCAACACGCACGGAAATCGCCCGCGCCTTTCAGCCGCATTACATGGAGCGCACCCGTGCCAATGGCCAAACCATTTCGGTCGAGGGCGCGCCGCTGCCGCAGGGCGGCTGGGTCACGGTCTACACCGACATCACCGACACCAAGACGCAGGAGAAAATGCTGCGCAGTCACTCCGAAACGCTCTCGGATCAGGTGCTCAAACGCTCCGAGGAACTGGCCAAGACCAACCGCCAACTGGCCGCCAGCAACACGGCCCTCAAGGAAGCCCGCCGCGAGCTTCTGGAAATAGAGGCCCGCACCCGCACAACCACCGAAATGATGCCCGCGCATATCGCCCGCGTCGACGCCGCCGGGCACTACACCTTCTCCAACCGCCGCCTCTCAGCCGTCATGCCGGGTCGGCCCTCGGACATCATCGGTCTGCACATCTCGAAAACGCTCGGCGATCAGGCCTACGCGCGTGTCAAGCCGCACCTCGACGCGGCGATGCAGGGGCGGCCCAGCACCTTCGAATTCACCGATGAGGCCAGCTCGCGCCGCATTCGCGCCGCCTTCACCCCCGATCCGCTGGAACCGGGCGTCTATATCCTCTCGCAGGACATCACCGAAGAAACCCAGGCCCGCGCCGCCCTGCAACAGACCCGCCGCCGCGAAATGGCGGCACAGCTGATCAGTGGCATGGCGCATGACTTCTCCAACCTGCTGACCATCATCCTCGGGATGCAGTCCAAACTCGCGCGCCTCACCGCGGACGAGGCCGCGCAGCCGCTGATCACCGCCACACTTGCCGCGGCCAGGCGCGGCGGCGATCTGCTGAACCGCATCGCCGACATAACCAGCCAACGCAGCTGGCAACCCCGGCCGCTGGATCTCACAGGCTTCCTCGATGATATCGGCACGCTCGCCACGCCCTCGCTGCCGTCCGGCATACGACTGCGTGTGCACAATGCAACGAACGGCCCGCTCCTTGCCGATCCGGGCCTGTTGCAGGACGCACTCCTGAACCTGATCCTGAACGCCCGTGACGCCTGTGGCGACCGCGGCGAGATCCGCATCGACGCCCGCGCGGTGCAGGACACATGGCTGGAGTTCACCGTCACGGACACCGGTCCCGGCTTCTCGGAAACCGCGCTCCAACACGGGCTCGATCCGTTCTTCACCACGAAGGGCGGTGAGGGCTCCGGCCTCGGCCTTGCCATGGTCTACGACATGACAAAGCTCGCCGGTGGTTCCGCGCGCCTGTCAAACACCGGCCACGGCGCTTGCGTCACCCTGCGTCTGCCGCTGCGCGCCGCCATCCCGGCGCCGCAACCGGACGGCACCGGCTCTCTCGCGCTGCTGGTCGAGGATAGCGCCGACCTGCGCGCCTCGGTGCGCGATATGCTGACCGGTATGGGCTTTGCCGTGGTCGAGGCCGCCTCCGTCGCGGAGGCCATCGCGCTCGCCCAAGAGCTGCCCAACCTTGCACTGATCCTCTCGGATATCAGCCTCGAAGGCGAGGACACCGGTCTTGCGCTCATCGACCGCCTGCCCGGTGCGCCGCTGCATCTGATGACCTCCATGCCCCCCGACCACCCGCTGCACAGCGCGGCCCGCGCCCGAGTCCCGGTGCTGCGAAAACCCTTTACGCCGGACGATTTGACCACCTTCCTCGCGCAGTCTAAAGCCAGCGCATGAGCCCCCTTGTCACCATTCTCGACGACGAACCCGCGATCCGGGAAATGCTCTCCGAGGCGCTGAGCGAGGCGGGCTACCGGACGATGACCTTCGCCCGCGCCACCGAGTTCGAGGCGGCGCTGCGCCGCACCACGCCGGACATCTGCCTTGTCGATCTCGGCCTGCCCGACCGTGACGGCCTCTCCCTCGTACACCGGCTGGCGCTGGAACAGGGTGCCTGCGTCATAATCATCTCCGGGCGCGCGCAGGTGCAGGACCGCATCACCGGCCTCGAACTCGGCGCCGATGACTACATCATCAAACCTTTCGATCCCTCCGAAGTCGTCGCCCGTGTGCGGGCACGCCTGCGCGGCCCCAAGCGCTCGGCGACAGGGATGACCGCACGCTTCAACGGCTGGACCGCGCATTTCGACCGGTTTTCCCTTGAGGATACCGACAGTATGGAAACCCCGTTCAGCCAGGCCGAAGGCGAGGTGCTGCGCCTGTTCCTCGAAAGCCCGAAACGCCTGATCACTCGCGCCTTCATGCAGGAAACCCTTGGCGGCGCCGCGGGCGAGAGCTTCGACCGCGCCATGGATGTGCGCATCTCGCGGTTGCGCACCAAGCTGCGTGAAGACCCCAAGAACCCGCGTCTGATCAAGACGATCTATGGCGCCGGGTATATCTTTCTCGGGGACGTGGACTGGGGCTGACAGCCGGCCTCACGGCACCGCGATACCATAGCCCCCCAGCCCCAGCGCGCCCCGGAGCAACGGCAGCACGGTCACTGCAACGATTCCGACCACGGCGCCGATGCCGAGCCGCACCGGCGCGCGGCCAAGCCTAGGCCCGGCAAGACCAAGCAGTCCGCAGACCAGCGCATAAAAACCCAAGGATACCAAATCCATGTCAGCCTCCCGCACTGGCCGCAAACCTGACACACACTCGTTGCCGCGTCCGGCCTCGGCCTGATATCTCAGCCTTGCATCCGGGCCACCGCCCGCGCCAGGACGTTCAGACCCGCGACGAGATCGGCTTCGTCGGTATCCTCTGAAAAATCATGACTGACGCCGCCAATCGAGGGCACGAACAGCATGGCGGCGGGCATGAGTCGCGCCATGTTGGACGCATCGTGCAGCGCGCCCGAGGGCATGTGACGCCACTGCCCCGGTGCTTCCTCTTCGGCGGCCATGGCGAGGGCCGCGCGCATGGTCGGGTCCATCGCAACCGGCTCCACGCCGAGCATCGAACCAAACGCCAGCGTCATGCCCATGGTCTCCGCCACCTCCTCGGCGGTCTCCCGGATAAGTGCCTCCATCCGCTTGAGCCGTTCGACATCGCCATCGCGCCACTGCATCGAAAAGCTGACCTTGCCCGGAACCACCGAATGCGCGTTTGGATGCAGGCTCACATGGCCCACGGTCCAGACCGTCGCGGGTGTTACAACATTTCGAAACCGTTCGTTGATCAACGTGTTGAAGCGGGCAAGCGCCTGAAAGGCATCGCGCCGCAGCGCCATGGGCGTGGTGCCCGCGTGATTTTGCTGCCCTTCGAAGCGGATGACCATGTCACGAATGCCCACGATCGCCTCGACCACGCCAATCCTGCCGCCGGTTTGATCCAGCAGCGGGCCCTGTTCGATGTGCATTTCCAAAAAGCCGGTGAATTGTTTCGGATCAACCCAATCGCCCAGTCGGCCACCCATGGCGGCGCGCGCCTCGGGTAAGGAAATGCCCTTGGGATCAACGAGATCAGCGATCTTTTCCTCCGGCAAAACGCCGGTCCAGGCCGCACTGCCCGTTGTCACGCCAAAGCGGCCCTCCTCGTCCTCGAAGGATACCACGGAGACCGCCGGACCGCCGGCTTCCTTCGACGCCCGCGCCACTTCCAGCGCCGCGATCACCCCCAGGGCCCCGTCGAGCCAGCCGCCTTCCGGCTGCGTGTCCGAATGCGACCCCATCAGCAATGACGGCCCGTCCGCCAGCCCGAACACCGATCCCATCGGATCGAAATGCGGTGTCAAACCGGCGGCTTGCATCCGCGCCGCAAGCCAGTCACGCGCCTCGATGTCCTTGGCGGTATACGCCGGACGCACCACGCCTTTGCCGACGCCGGATGCGCCGATTGCCCGCAAAGCGTGCAGGTCGTTCAGAAATCGTTCAGGATTGACAGGGATCATCGGCGCACCTTCCTTTCGCTCCGACTCTGCGCCGCAATCCACGGACTGTCAATTTATCATGATTAATTGGCGCTGACCGGACGAAGGCGCTCCGCATCGCTCGGACGCGGGGCGCTTTCGGGACGGTGGGCGGGGCGATGTTTCGGCCCTGGCCGGAACGAGCGCCGGGCACGTCCTATTCGGCGGCCAGGGATTCGGCGTTTTCAACCCGAACCGCCGAGTACTTGAATTCCGGGATCTTGCCAAAGGGATCCAGTGCCGGGTTGGTAAGGATGTTCGCCGCCGCTTCGACGTAGGCGAACGGCAGGAACACCATGTCCGGAGCGACCGCACGATCCTCCCGGGCCATGACAACAACGGAACCGCGTTTCGTCGTCAGCCGCACCATGCCCCCCGGCGCCACGCCCAACTTGCGCAAGGTCGAAGGATGGAGGGAACAGTTCGCTTCCGGCTCCACCGCGTCCAGCACCTTCGAGCGCCGCGTCATCGACCCCGTGTGCCAGTGCTCCAGCTGCCGCCCTGTGGTCAGGACCATCGGATACTCCGCATCGGGCAGGTCATCGGGCGGGATCACAGAGGCGGGCGTGAACTTTGCCCGGCCATCCGGGCGCGGAAATCCGCGCGCAAATACAATCGCTTGTCCGGGATCTTCCGGCGACAAGGACGGGTATGTCACCACGTTCTCCCGCTCCAGCCGCTCCCATGTGATGTTGTCGAGGCTTTTCATGTTGAGCTTCATCTCGGCAAACACATCCGCCGGGCTTTCGTAGTCCCAGGTCAGCCCCAACCGCTGCGCCAGGGCCACGGTGATCGCCCAGTCCTCGCGCGCCTCTCCGGGCGGTGACACTGCGGGACGGCCCATCTGCACCTGGCGGTTGGTGTTGGTCACCGTGCCACGCTTCTCCGCAAACCCGCTGGCCGGCAGGATCACATCCGCGAAATTCGCCGTCTCCGTCAGGAAAATATCCTGCACGACAAGGTGCTCCAGTTTGGCCAGCGCATCGCGCGCATGTTCGACGTCGGGGTCGGACATCGCCGGATTTTCGCCCAGCACATACATGCCGCGAATATCCCCGGTGTGCACCGCGTCGAGAATCTCTGTCACGGTCAGGCCCTTCTCGGCGCTGAAATCCGCGGACTTCCAGACATCGGTAAAGGCGCTGCGCCCCCCGTCATCGCCAACCGGTTGATAATCCGGCAGGAACATTGGAATAAGCCCGGCATCGGACGCCCCTTGCACGTTATTCTGACCGCGCAAGGGATGCAGGCCCGCGCCCGGACGACCGACATGCCCGCACATCAAGGCCAGCGAAATCAGGCAGCGCGAATTGTCCGTGCCATGGATGTGCTGCGACACACCCATGCCCCAGAAGATCATGCCCGCCTTGGCGGTGGCAAAGTCGCGCGCGACCTGCCGCAACGTCTCGGCGGGAATGCCGCAGAGCGCTGCCATCTTTTCGGGCGGGAACTGCTTGAGGTGTTCTTTCTCGGCCTCCCAATTCTCGGTGTAGGCCTCGATATACTGTTGATCGTAAAGCCCTTCCTCCACAATCGTATGCATGATCGCGTTGAGCATCGACACATCCGCGCCCGGCTTGAACTGCAGCATATGCGTGGCAAAGCGGCGCAATCCAACGCCGCGCGGGTCCATCACGATCAGCTTTCCGCCGCGCTGTGCAAACTGCTTGAAATAGGTCGCGGCCACGGGGTGGTTTTCGACCGGGTTGGCCCCGATGACGATGGCGACATCCGCGTTTTCGATCTCGTTGAAGGTGGCCGACACCGCGCCGCTGCCGACGTTCTCCATCAGCGCCGCGACCGAGGACGCGTGGCAAAGACGGGTGCAGTGATCGACATTGTTGTGCCCAAAGCCCTGCCGGATCAGCTTCTGAAACAGGTAGGCTTCCTCATTGGTGCATTTGGCGCTGCCAAAGCCCGCAACGGTCTTGCCACCCTCGGCGCGCAGGTCAGCCAGGCCGCCGGCCGCGCGGTCCAGCGCTTCGTCCCAAGTGGCCTCACGGAAAACCGCCTGCCAGTTTTCCGGATCGACGTTCAGCCCTTTCGCGGGCGCGTCGTCGCGCCGGATCAGCGGTTTGGTCAGGCGATGCGCGTGGTGCACATAGTCAAAACCAAACCGCCCTTTGACGCAGAGCCGTCCTTCGTTCGCCGGACCGTTGATGCCCTCCACGTATTTGATTTTGCCGTCCTTGACCTTGAGCGAGATCTGACAGCCGACGCCGCAAAAGGGACAGACGCTGTCGACCGCGCTGTCATAATCCTTGCTGTCACCGATCTGCGCCTCATCAACCACGCTCGCTGGCATCAAGGCGCCGGTCGGGCAGGCCTGCACGCATTCGCCGCAGGCCACACAGGTGCTCGCCCCCATGTCATCGCCCACGTCAAACACCGGATAGGCGTCATGGCCCCGGCCCGCCATGCCGATCACATCATTCACCTGCACTTCACGGCAGGCGCGGACACACAGGTTGCACTGGATGCAGGCGTCAAGGTTCACCCGCATGGCCACATGGCTGTCATCGAGCAGCGGAATGCGCTCCGCCTCCAGCGTCGGGAACCGCGACTCCGAAACACCGGTCGCCTCGGCCATATCCCACAAATGACTGGATGTGTCATGCGACGCCGCGCGCTCCGGCTGATCGGCCAGCAACAGCTCCATCACCAACTTGCGCGCCGAAGTGGCCCGGGCGTTGGCCGTGTTCACGACCATCCCTTCGGAGGGTTCGCGAATGCAGGACGCCGCCAATGTCCGCTCGCCCTCGATCTCCACCATGCAGGCGCGGCAGTTGCCATCGGGGCGATACCCCGGCGCGGGTTTGTGGCACAGATGCGGGATCTTCAGCCCGCGGCCATTCGCCACTTCCCAGATCGTCAGGCCCGCCTCGGCCTCAACTTCTTTGCCATCCAGCGTGAATCGGATCGTTTCGGACATCGCGCGTCTCCTGTTTCGCGGCTGTTAAAGCATGCCAAACCCGGCACCCGCAGATCAATCCCGACGCCTGTACGCATTTTTGCGGCTTTCCGCGTTTCCGATAGGTGGCACGCGCCCCTCAAACGCCCATCCCCGTTTCTTCTCTGCAAAAATATCCCGGGAGCCCGAGGGCTGGCCCTCGGTCCCCGCAACGGCCCAGAAGTGCCAGCAGAGGCCTCTGGACCTCCCGGGAAACCGGGCCTAGGCTCCGCCGCAATACACCACAGGAGAACAGACGATGGCCACCGGCAGCAACATCCGCACCTATTTTAACGGCCAGTGGCACGATGGCGATGCGATGATCATCCGTGCCGCCGATCACGGCGCATGGCTCGGCTCCGGCGTCTTCGATGGCGCGCGGTATGTGGGCGGGATTGCTCCGGATCTGGAGGCGCACTGCGCCCGCGTGAATCGCTCGGCAGAAGCGCTGATGCTGACCCCCACCGTCAGCACCGAAGACATGGTGCAGATCGTCCGGGAGGGGCTCAAAGCCTATCCCAAGGACGCCGCCGTCTACATCCGGCCCATGTACTGGGGCATCAACGGCGACATTACGGCCATTGTCCCGCAAAAGGATGAGACCGGCTTTGCCATCTGTCTCGAAGAAATTCCGCTGGCCCCGGATACGGCCACGGTGAAGCTCGGCATGACCCGCTTCCGTCGTCCCGTGATGGAAAGCGCCGTGGTCAATGCCAAGGCTGGCTGCCTTTACCCGAACAACGCCCGCATGTTGACCGAGGTGCGCGGGCGCGGCTTTGGCAACGCGCTGGTCGCCGATGCCATGGGTAATGTTGCCGAAAGTGCCACGGCGAACGTCTTCATGGTCAAGGATGGCGCGGTCTTCACCCCGATCCCGAACGGCACGTTCCTCGCCGGGATCACCCGCGCCCGGCACATGAGCAACATGCGCGCCGATGGTATGCAGGTCCACGAAACCGTTCTGACCTTCGACGATTTCCACGGCGCAGACGAAGTCTTCCTCTCGGGAAACATGAGCAAGGTCACCGCCGTGACCGGCTTTGAGGACACCGAGTATCAGGCTGGCCCGGTGACGCGCCGCGTCCGCGAGATGTACTGGGACTGGGCCGCCTCCTCCGCAGGATGACAGGTGCACAGGCCCGCGCCAAGACACTGCTGAAGCGCTTGGGCGCGGGGGTCCGGCGGGCGCTGAACAAACCCGCCGTTGATCGGGAGCGCCCCCCGGTATCGCGCCGCGAGCAAGGCCCGCCCCTGGACGCCCAGATGCGCCGCCTTGGCGAAGCCGGATTGCCCCTCTCGGAGGGCCTGGACCGCGACGACCTGCTGGAATGGGGCCCGGAAAGCACCTATCGGGCCGATCCGTGGCGGCTCATCCTGATGACCTATGCCAGCCCCGCCGATCACCGTGACGACCGCCCGTTCTGCCCCTGTGCCGGGATGATCGACACCGAATGCGCGGATCATCCCCGCGCCTGTGCGGATCTCGTCCGCGACCTTGCCAGGATTGCCAGCCTGCAAAGCGAACTGCACGATGTCGCGATCGATATGGACCGCGGCGCCGGACAGTTCAGCTATCGCCTCGGACACCATCACCGGCAGCTTGTCCCGCACCCGGACGGCGATTGGCTTGATCCGGAAATTCTCGACCGTATGGTGTCCGATTTCGACGCGCGCCTGCCCTCCGGCACACATCTGTGGATGATGGAAAACGGCCAATCCCTCGCCATCTTCCGCCTTCCCGATACGGAGGCCGCAGGGCTGAACGCGCTGCGCCCGGGTCTGCTTCGGCGACTCGCCTCGGGAGCGCTGGACAGCCGCAAACCCTTCTGCCACGATCCAGCGCAGGAGAGACCAGCCCATGCGTAAATTCCTCGTCGTCCTCGACGACAGCCGAGAATGCCTGAACGCCATGCAGTTCGCCGCCATGCGCGCGGCGCACACCGGCGCGGGCGTGGAGATCCTCTCGGTGATTCCCCCCGATGAGTTCAATCACTGGATCGGTGTCGGCGACATCATGCGCGAAGAGGCACGAGAGCGCATCGAAGCCCATTTCGAGGTTTTCGCCAAATGGATGCGCGACAAGCAAGGGGTCGATCCCGAGCTTGTCATCCGAGAGGGCGATCCGCTCACCGAGATCCTCGATCAGGTCAACGACGATCCCGCGATTGGCGTTCTGGTGCTTGGCGCTGCGGCGGACAAGAAAGGTCCCGGCCCCCTCGTCACACAGCTGACCAAGAACGCAGGGTCCCTGCCAATTCCCATCACGATTGTACCCGGCGACATGAGCCGTGAGAGGCTGAAGGCCATTACCTGATCCGTGACGATGGCATGGTGCCTCCTCGGGATGTGCAACACGATTTGCGGTCGGACCCGCACTTTAGAACCATTCCAATCCTTGACGCTCGCGCCGCGGGAGCGCATATAGGAAGCAAGCGACAGAAGGTGCGACCCAGATGTTCATTCAAACCGAATCCACGCCCAACCCCGCCACGCTGAAGTTCCTTCCGGGACAGACCGTGCTGGAGATGGGCACCGCCGATTTCCCGACCGCCGAAAGTGCCGGCGCCTCCCCGCTGGCTCAGCGGCTTTTTGCGGTTGACGGCGTGACCGGTGTCTTCTTCGGCACCGATTTCGTCACCGTGACCAAGGCCGACACCCTCGATTGGGACCACATGAAGCCCGCCATCCTCGGCGCGATCATGGAGCATTTCCAATCCGGTCAACCGGTCATGAGCGATGGCGCGGCGCAGGCCGGCGGCCACGCCGATCACAGCGGTGAAGACGGCGAGATCGTTGGTCAGATCAAGGAACTGCTCGACAGCCGCGTGCGTCCGGCGGTGGCCCAGGACGGCGGCGACATCACATTCCACGGGTTTGATCGCGGCGTGGTCTACCTGCACATGCAGGGCGCCTGCGCGGGCTGCCCCTCCTCGACCCTGACGCTGAAGATGGGCATCGAGAACCTGCTGCGTCACTATATCCCCGAAGTGACCGAGGTGCGCCCGGTCGCTGTCTGAGCGATCGGCGCAGGGTCATCGCGGATCATGACGTCTGAACCCCTCGTTCTGGCATTCGACACATCGGCGGCGCATTGCGCCGCCGCTTTGCTCTGTGGTGACAGGGTGCTGTGCGCCCGTCACGAAGACATGGCGCGCGGACAGGCCGAGCGGCTGATGCCTCTGCTGCAAGAGGTGCTGACCGAGGCAGGCCGGGACTGGTCCGATCTCGACGCCATCGGCGTTGGCACCGGCCCCGGCAATTTCACCGGCATCCGCATTTCTGTCAGTGCCGCGCGTGGCCTCGCGCTTGGGCTGGACGTTCCGGCGGTTGGTGTTTCGCTGTTCGAGACCACGACCACGCTGGCCAACCGAACGCAAATCGCCGTTCCGGCGCCCCGCGGCCAGTTCTACCTTTGCGACACGGACAAGGACGCAGCGCCAGTCCTGACGGCGGACCTGCCTGATCTGCCCGTCGCCCTGTCGACACAGCACAGCGCAACCGAGCACGTGACGACGATGGCCCGGATCGCCGCCGCACGCCATACAGGGGAGGTGGATCGCCCTGCCCCGCTCTACATCCGCCCCGCCGATGCTGCGCCATCGCGGGACAAACCACCGGTGATTCTCGATGCGCCGCCCACGGGCGCGCCGTGACGCCGGAACGCGCAGCCGACATCGCCGCCCGCGCCTATCAGCACATGGCCCCCTGGCGCGCGGAGGACATCGCCGCCATGTTGCGCCGCCCGCACACGATCCTGAGCGCCAGCGAGCATGCTTTCGTCCTCGGACAAGTGATTGCGGATGAGGCGGAAATCTTTGCCCTCGCCGCCGACCCGGATCATCACCGCACCGGTCAGGCCTCCATCGCCTTCGCACATTTTTTGAGCGACGCTGCCGCGCGCGGGGCAACGCAGGTCTTCCTCGAAGTCTCCGCCGAAAACGCCCCAGCCATTGCCTTTTATGAGGCAAAAGGCTTCATTCGAGCAGGTGTGCGGCGCGGATATTACCGCTCCCCCCATGAAAAAGCCGTTGACGCCGTCGTCATGCGGCTGGATTTGCCCTGACGTCACCGGGCCTTAGCCGAATTCGGCCGCGACATTCCGGCAAGAATCGGTTGACCATTCCGCAGGCACACGCCCTAATCGTGGGCATTCCGCTAGGTGGCCCCACCAAGAGAGCCACTGCTTAACCGACTGGGAGTAACTCCATGACCTTTTTCGCAAAGACCCTCGGCTCTGTCGCCGCCCTCGCGCTCAGCGCAGGTGCCGCACTGGCCGACCCGGCGCTGATCTATGACCTCGGCGGCAAGTTCGACAAATCCTTCAACGAAGCCGCCTACAACGGCGCCGAGGCCTTCTCGGCAGCCACCGGTGGCAGCTACAAGGACATCGAACTGCAGTCCGAAGCCCAGCGCGAGCAGGCCCTGCGCCGCTTTGCCGAAGCAGGCTTCAACCCGGTCGTGACCACCGGATTCTCCATGTCCTCGCCGATCGCCTCCGTGGCCGCCGACTACCCGGATACCAAATTCGTCACCATCGACGGTTTTGTCGATCCCGCCGAGCACCCCAATGTTCTGTCGATCCTGTTCTCCGAGCACGAAGGCTCCTACCTCGTCGGCATGATCGCCGCGATGGCCTCCGAATCGAACACCGTGGGCTTTGTTGGCGGCATGGACATCCCGCTGATCCGCAAGTTCGCCTGCGGCTATGCCCAGGGCGCCAAGGCGGTGAATCCGGACGCCGAAGTCATTGCCAACATGACTGGCACCACCCCCGCCGCGTGGAATGACCCGGTGAAGGGCTCCGAGCTGGCGAAGGCGCAGATTTCCCAGGGCGCGGACGTGATCTTTGCCGCCGCCGGTGGCACCGGTCTGGGCGTTCTGCAAACTGCTGCGGACGAGGGCATCCTCTCGGTCGGCGTCGACAGCAACCAGAACTACCTGCACCCCGGCAAGGTCCTGACCTCCATGCTCAAGCGCGTCGATGTCGCGGTCGAAAAAGCCATGACGGACGGCGCCGATCTGGAAACCGGCGTTCAGGTCCTCGGCCTTGAACAGGAAGGCGTGGGCTACGCGCTCGACGACAACAACACTGCACTGATCTCCGCCGACATGAAAGCCGCCGTGGACGAGGCGCGCCAGAAAATCATCGCCGGCGAAATCTCCGTGCATGATTACTCCTCGGACGACACCTGCCCGGTGCTCACGTTCTGATCTGACGATACAGGCGGGCCGGGGTCTTTGCATCCCGGCCCGTATTCTATCCGCCAAAGCCCATTCCGGCCGACCTCCAAGCAGGCTGGCGCAACCGCAAGGCGCGACATGACCCAAGCCCCCGCCATTGAACTCAAAGGCATTTCCAAGGCCTTCGGCCCGGTTCAGGCCAACAAGGACATTTCCATCCGCGTCGAACGTGGCACGATCCACGGCATCATCGGCGAGAACGGAGCCGGCAAGTCCACGCTGATGTCGATCCTCTACGGCTTCTACAAGGCCGACAGCGGCGAGATCTTCATCGGCGGCAAGCAGACCGAGATCCCCGACAGCCAGGCCGCCATCGCGGCAGGGATCGGCATGGTTTTCCAGCATTTCAAGCTGGTGCAGAATTTCTCCGTCCTGGAAAACGTCATTCTCGGCGCCGAGGACGGACCGATGCTGCAACCCAGCCTCGCGCGGGCGCGCGGCGTTCTGAAACAGCTTGCTGAGGAATACGAGCTCAACGTCGACCCCGATGCGCTGGTCGAAGACCTGTCCGTCGGCCATCAACAGCGGGTCGAGATCCTCAAGGCCCTCTACCGCGAGGCCGACATTCTCATTCTGGACGAGCCGACCGGGGTGCTGACCCCGGCCGAGGCCGACCACCTCTTCCGCATCCTCGAAGGGCTGCGCAAAGAGGGCAAGACGATCATCCTGATCACGCACAAGCTGCGGGAAATCGTGGAGATCACCGACACTGTCAGCGTGATGCGGCGCGGCGAGATGACCGCCACGGTCAAGACCTCCGAAACCTCTCCCGAAGAGCTGGCCGAGCTGATGGTTGGCCGCAAGGTGCTGCTGCGCGTCGATAAAAAGCCTGCACACCCCGGCGGCAACGTCCTGGAAATCGAGAACCTGCGTCACGTGGACAGCGCCAATGTGGAGCGGCTCAAGGGGATCTCCCTGACGGTCCGCGCAGGTGAGATCGTCGGCCTTGCGGGCGTGTCCGGCAATGGCCAATCCGAACTACTGGAGGTGCTCGGTGGCTATGCCGAGGCAACCGGCACGATCCGCGTCAATGGCCAGGACATCGACCTGACCGGCAAATCGTCCGACGGTCAGAGCCGCCGCGCCCGTGGCATCGCGCATGTCCCCGAGGATCGCCATGGCGAAGGGCTGATCCTGCCGTTCACCGCCTGGGAGAATACCGTCTTCGGCTATCACCGCGATCCGGAGATCCAGAAGGGCCTGCTGATGGACAATGCCGCCATCAAGGCAGAGGCGGCAATGAAGATGGAACGCTTCGACGTGCGCCCGCCGAACCCGAACCTCGCGGCCGCGAATTTCTCGGGCGGCAACCAGCAGAAGATCGTTCTGGCCCGCGAAATCGAGCGCAACCCGGACCTGCTCCTGATCGGCCAGCCGACCCGCGGCGTGGACATCGGTGCCATCGAATTCATCCACCAGCAGATCGTCCGCCTGCGTGACGAGGGCAAGGCGATCCTGCTGGTCTCTGTCGAACTGGACGAGATCATGTCCCTGTCGGACCGCATTGCCGTGATGTTCGACGGGCAGATCATGGGCGAGCGCCTGCCCGCCGAGACGGACCAGACCGAGCTGGGTCTGCTTATGGCCGGTGTCACGGAAACCAAAGGCAAACGCCCGATCGAAGTCGTGGACGCGCAACTCCAGGCCAAGCAAGCCCGGGAGGCCAAGACCCATGAGTGACACTCCCCGCTTCTTCTCTGTCAAAATATCCCCGCCGGAGGCATCTTCGGACCGTCGCCGGGCGGCATCCAATGAAGGACGCGCAACATGACCAGAATGCCCGCATGGGCCGACGCGGTTCTCGTGCCCCTCTTCTCGATCATCATCGCCGCTCTCATCTCGGCGCTGGTGATCCTTGCCATCGGCGAAGACCCGGTCGCCGCCCTCAAACTGATGGTCGAAGGCGCGTTGATGCGCTCGTCCGGCTGGGGCTATACGCTCTATTACGCGACCAATTTCATCTTCACCGGGCTTTGCGTTGCCATTGCGTTTCATGCCCGCCTGTTCAATATCGGCGGCGAAGGGCAGGCGATGATCGGCGGTCTGGGGGTCGCGCTGGCCTGTCTTTACGTTCCATGGCCGCATTGGACCATCGCGCTTGTCGGAGCGACGGCCTCCGCTGCGCTCTTTGGCGCGGCCTGGGCCTTCATCCCGGCCTACCTGCAGGCCAAGCGCGGCAGTCACATCGTAATCACCACGATCATGTTCAACTTCATCGCCTCTGCGGTGCTGAACTACGTGCTGGTCAACCTGCTGCGCCCGACCGGAGCCATGGATCCGGCCACCGCCCGTTTCCCCGAGGCCGCGCGCCTGCCGACCTTTCAGGACATGTTCGCCACGGCGGACAACCCGCTGTTTCGCGGCTCACCAGCGAATGTGACCTTCTTCCTTGCCGTTGCCGCCTGCATCGCCTTTTGGTTCCTGATCTGGCGCACCCGTCTCGGCTATGAAATCCGCGCCTTCGGGCATTCGGAAACGGCGGCGAAATATGCCGGGATCTCGCCGGTGCGGATCATTGTCGTGGCGATGCTGATTTCCGGCGGCCTGGCGGGCATGATGGCGCTCAACACGACCATGGGCGAGGCCGAGCGCCTTGTGATGAACGCCACCGAAGGTGCCGGCTTCATCGGCATCGCCGTGGCCCTCATGGGCCGCTCGCACCCGCTGGGCGTTTTCCTCGCGGCGTTGCTCTTTGGCTTTCTCTATCAGGGCGGCGCAGAGCTCGCGCTCTGGACCAATATCCCGCGCGAACTGATCACCGTGATCCAGGCGCTGGTGATCCTGTTCACCGGGGCGCTCGACAACATGGTGCGCATGCCGCTGGAGAAGCTCTTTCTGGTCTTCGGTCGGGAGGCGCGGTGATGGATTATCTGCCCGGTTTTCTCCCGGCCTATTCCATCCTGCTGGTTGCCGTCCTGTCGCCCGGCCCTGCCGTGGCCATGCTGCTTGGCGTGGCGCTGTCGCGCGGGCGCGCGTCAGCCGTGATTGCCTCTGTCGGCGTTGCAACCGGAGCGGCCACTCTGGCGGCGCTGACGCTGGCGGGCGTTGGCCTTGTCATCCAACAGGCGGCCTGGGCCATCACGATTCTGCGCCTGATCGGCGCGGCATATCTTGCGTGGCTGGCCTGCGGTGCCTTCCGCAAGGCCATTCATCCGCCACGGGTGACAGCGGCCGACATGCCCCCGCTGAGCGCCCCGCGCGCCTTTGCCGCCGGGTATCTGATGCAAATCACCAACCCAAAAGCCATCGTCTTCTGGATCGCCATCGCCTCCGTCGGGGCAACCCAAGGCGCCCCCGCCCATGTGGTCGCGCTCTTCCTGTTCGGCGCGTTCGCGATCTCGCTGACCGGACACGGCGCCTATGCGCTGGCGCTTTCAGCGCCGCCGGTGCGGACGCTTTATGGCCGCGCGCGCCGGGGCATCGAAGCGACCCTCGGCGTCCTGTTTACCCTTTTCGCAATCCGCCTCGCCACGGCAAGGAGCTGAACGAACCATGGATCTCGACACCCTCATCCAGGTCGGCGGCAGCACCATCCGCCTCTCCACCCCGCTGCTTCTGGCCTGCCTCGCCGGTCTGTTCTCCGAACGATCGGGCGTGATCGACATCGGCCTCGAAGGCAAGATGCTGATCGCGGCCTTCTTCTCTGCGGCTTTCGCCTTCACCTCCGGGTCGGTCTGGATCGGCATGTTTGCCGGGATCGCCGCCTCGCTTGCCCTGTCCGGCCTGCATGGCCTCGCCTCCATCACCTTTCGCGGCAATCAACTGATCTCCGGCGTCGCCCTGAATTTTCTCGCCTCGGGGGTCACGGTACTGATCGCCCAGGTCTGGTTCGGGCAAGGCGGGAGGACGCCTTCGCTGATGTCCGGTGGGCGCTTTGAGTCCCTCACCCTCCCCTTCGCCGAGGCGCTGCGCGACGTGCCGGTTTTGGGCCCGATCTATGCCGACATGCTCTCAGGCCATTCCATTCTCGTCTATGTCTCCTTTCTCGCCGTGCCCCTGACATGGTGGGTGCTCTATCGTACGCGTTATGGCCTGCGTCTGCGCGCCGTGGGTGAAGCCCCCGAAGCGGTCGACACCGCCGGCGTCTCCGTCGCCGGCCTGCGCTACAGCTCGCTGGTCATCACCGGTGTGCTCTGCGGCCTCGCCGGGGCCTACCTCGCCACCGGGCTGCAGGCGGGCTTCGTGCGGGAGATGACTGCGGGCCGTGGCTATATCGCCCTTGCCGCATTGATATTTGCCAAATGGCGACCGTGGTACGCGCTCGGCGCCTGCCTGCTGTTCGGTTTCCTTCAGGCGGTGGCTCTGCGTTATCAGAATATTGACCTCGGCGCGTTTACAGTGCCCGTGCAGGTCATGGACGCCCTGCCCTACATCCTGACCGTGGTCATCCTCGCCGGTTTTGTCGGCAAAGCCATCCCGCCCCGCGCGGGCGGCGAGCCCTACGTCAAGGAACGCTGACTCGATCGGGGGCAATCGCCGCCGGACACATGCAAAATCACGAGCCGCCCCGTTGCCTTTGACGGTGCGGCAGCGCAGAATATCGAAATGCAGATATACCTCCCCATCGCCGAGGTTTCGGTGAACATCCTGCTGATCCTCGGCCTTGGCGGGCTGGTCGGAGTGCTCTCTGGCATGTTCGGGGTCGGGGGCGGTTTTCTTCTCACGCCTCTGCTGTTCTTCATCGGCATTCCACCCGCCGTTGCCGTGGCCACCGGCGCAAATCAGATCGTTGCCTCGTCCTTCTCGGCCGTGCTGGCGCATTTCAAACGGCGCACTGTGGATCTCAGGATGGGCAGCGTGCTCCTGATCGGCGGTCTTGTCGGCGCGAGCTTCGGCATCTGGCTGTTCAACTATCTCAAGAAGCTGGGACAGGTGGATCTGCTTGTCTCGCTCTTCTACGTGGTCTTTCTTGGCGTGATCGGCGCGCTGATGATGATCGAAAGCGTGCGCGCCCTGCGCCGGTCGCGGCGCGGCGCCCGCCCCATGCGCAAGAAGCACAACTGGATTCACGGCCTGCCGTTCAAGATCCGGTTCCGCACTTCGGGCCTCTACATCTCCGTCATCCCGCCCTTGCTCGTCGGCCTGCTTGTCGGCGTTCTCGCGGCGATCATGGGGGTTGGCGGCGGCTTCATCATGGTACCCGCGATGATCTACCTGCTAGGCATGCCGACGAAAGTCGTTGTCGGCACCTCGCTGTTCCAGATCATCTTCGTCGCCGCCTTCACCACCATGCTGCATGCCGCAACCAACTATACCGTCGACATCGTGCTCGCGGTCCTGCTGCTGGTGGGTGGCGTGATCGGCGCGCAGTTCGGCACAACCATCGGTTCTCGCCTGAAGGCCGAGCAGCTCCGCATTCTTCTGGCCGGTCTGGTGCTGCTGGTCTGCGCCAAACTGGGCCTCGAACTGTTGCTCGAACCGGCCGAGGTCTTCGGCATCACGGGGGTCTGAGCGATGCGTTTGCTGTCCGCGCTGTTCTTGTTCTTCCTTACCGCCACAACGGCGGCCAGTGCAGAAAACGTGGTGCTGGGCCTGAGCCAGGATCAGGTTTCCATCTCCACCGACTTCGACGGCTCCGAGATCCTGATTTTCGGCGCGATCAAGCGCGAAGAGCCGATCCCGGAAGGCGCCCCGCTGGAGGTGATCATCACGCTCGCCGGACCGCTGCAACCGCTCACCGTGCGCCGCAAGGAACGCCGCCTCGGCATCTGGGTCAACACCGATGCGGTCCAGATTGACGCAGCCCCCTCCTTCTACGCCGTTGCCACGTCCGGGCCGTGGGACGAGGTCATCACCAATGTCGAGGACCTGCGCCATCACATTTCCATCCCGCGCGCCATCCGGTCGGTTGGTGCCCCGATGCAGGTCCAGGATTCCCAAGCGTTTTCCGCAGCCGTCATTCGCATTCGCGAAAAAGAGGGCACCTACCAATTGCGGGAAAGCGCTGTCGAGATCAGCGAATCCACGCTTTTCAACACCTCCATCGCCATGCCCGCAAACCTTGTCGAGGGCAGCTATCCGATGCGGATCTTCCTGACCCGGGGCGGACAGGTGATCTCTTCGTTCGAGACCGTGATCGCGGTGCGCAAGGTGGGTCTTGAACGCTGGCTCTATCAACTCTCGCGCCAGCAACCGCTGATCTACGGTCTGATGTCCATCGCCATCGCCATCGCCGCGGGCTGGGGTGCATCTACGGCCTTCCGTCTCTTGAGGTCCGGCTGATGCCCCGCACCGCGCCCGGAACCCGCGCCGATTACCGCGCCTTTGTCCCGCTGCAAACCCGCTGGGCGGACAATGACGAATATGGGCATATGAACAACGCCGCCTATCTCGTGCTCGTCGATACGGCGGTGAGCTACTGGCAAATGCAGCAGGACATCGCCATTCGCGGCCCCTGGGCCCATCGCTTTGTCGTGGTGGAAACCGGCATGCGCTTTCACGCGGAAATGGGCTTTCCCGATCCGGTCACGGCGGGGTTGAGGATCGGGCACCTGGGCACATCGTCCTTCCGGTTCGACATCGGCCTGTTCCGGGGCGAGGCGGAGACAGCGAACGCCGAAGGCTTCTTTGCGATGGTGCTGACGGGTCAGGACGGCAAACCCCGGCCCCTGCCGGACACGCTGCGGACCAAGTTCGAGACAATCCTGTCCTGACACCCCGCTCGCCCGCGACGACCGGGGACGCCGGTCAACACGGACGCGACGCACCCCTCAAAAGAAGCTCTGCGGATCGACGTCGATGGCAAGCCGCAGATCCCCGCGCAGCTTCACGCCGGACACCCACTCCCGCAGCGCCGCCTGCAGCGCCACGCCCTTCTCCGCCTTCACCAGAAGCCTCACCCGGTGCCGTCCACGGACACGGGCGATGGGCGCGGGCGCGGGGCCATAGACCACGGCCCCGATCCGCCGCAGCGGCGCGTCATTCCGCGCCAGATGCGTGCCAAGCTCAAAGACCTGCTGCGCCTCGCCGCCCGACAGGATGATCCCGGCAAGGCGGCCATAAGGCGGCATGCCAGCCGCGCGGCGCTCTTCAGCCTCGGCTTTCCAGAACGCCTCTTCGTCGCCACCGAGGATGGCACGGATCACAGGGTGCTCGGGCTGATAGGTCTGCAGCAGCGCGACGCCCGGCTTTTCCGCCCGTCCCGCACGGCCCGCGACCTGCCGCATAAGCTGAAATGTCCGCTCCGCGGCGCGCAGGTCCGAGCCTTGCAGGCCCAGGTCCGCGTCAATCACCCCGACCAGTGTCAACAGCGGGAAGTTATGCCCCTTGGCCACCAGTTGCGTGCCGATAATGATATCCGCCGCACCCTCGGCGATCTGCACGATCTGTTCCTTGAGCTCGCGCGCCGTGCCATAGAGGTCCGAGGACAGCACCGCGATGCGCGCATCGGGAAACAGCTCCGCCGCCTCTTCCGCCAGCCGCTCCACTCCCGGGCCGACCGGGGCAAGCCGGTCCTCCGCATCGCAGGACGGGCAGGTTTGCGGGATCGGCGTGCTCTCGCCGCATTGATGGCAGACCAGCCGCCGCAGGAACCGGTGTTCGACCATCCGGGCATCGCAATGCGGACAGCCGATCTGCTGCCCGCAGGTCCGGCAGATCGTCACCGGGGCATAGCCGCGCCGGTTCAGGAACAGGAGCGCCTGCTCTCCGGCCGCCATCCGCTGACGCACGGCGGTTTCCATCTGCGCGGAAATCCAGCGGTTGGACGGCAGCTTCTCGGGCCGCAGGTCAAGCGCCTTCATCTCCGGCAGCACCGCCGCGCCGAACCGGGAGGTCAGCACCAGCCTGTCATACTTGCCCGCATCGGCGTTGGCCCAGCTCTCCAGGCACGGTGTCGCAGAGGCCAGCACCACCTGCGCGCCAAGGATCGACGCACGCAACACCGCCATGTCACGCGCGTTGTACATTACGCCCTCGTCCTGTTTGTAGGAGGTGTCGTGCTCCTCATCGACGACGATCAGGCCGAGACTCTGATACGGCAGGAACAGCGCGGAACGTGCGCCAACAACCAACTGTGCATGGCCTTCGGCCACCATGCGCCACGTCCGGCGACGTTCCGTCATCGTCACCCCGGAATGCCATTCCGCCGGGCGGGCGCCGAACCGCGCCTCGACCCGGGAAAGAAATTCAGCGGACAGCGCAATCTCCGGCAGCAGGACCAAAGCCTGCCGCCCGGCGCGCAGCGCCTCGGCCACCGCTTCGAGGTAAACTTCGGTCTTGCCAGATCCGGTGACGCCCTTGAGCAGGGTCGTCTTGTAGACACCGGCCTGCTGCGCCGCGCGCAGTTGCGCCGCCGCCGCCTCCTGGTCCCCGGTCAGGTCCTTGGCGCCATAATCGGGATCGAGCCGAGGGAAGGGCGTGTCGCGCGGGCTTTCCTCCTCGATGATGGCCCCGGAGGGCAGCAGCCCCTTGACCACCTGCGGCGTCACCCCGGCGCTTTCGGCCAATTCCTTCAGCGTCAGGGCCAGACCGCCCATCTCCTGCGCCGCCTCGATCACCCGGCGCCGTGCGTCCGTCAGGCGCGGAGGCTCGCCATCACCCATGCGGTAAACCTTCCGCATCGACGGCGCATCGCCAAGACCCGGCGCGCGCGTCGCCAGCCGCAGCATCATGGACATTGGCGTCAGCGTGTAGGCGCCGCATTTTTCGAGAAACAGCTTCATTTCCTCGCGCATCGGCGGCGCGTCCAGCACCCGGATGATCGAGCGGGCCTTGGCCGGATCAAAGCCGCCCTGTCCCGGCCCCCAGACCACCCCCAGCACCTTGCGCGGGCCAAGAGGCACTTCCACGAAGGCGCCGGGAAAACAGCCGCCTTCCGGCGCCTTGTAATCCAGCGGCCGGTCGATCGGCTGCGCCGTCAGCACGGCGACAAGCGTGCCGGTCTCAAAGAAACCGGGCTGCGATTCACTGCAATCGAGGGTTTTGTGCGCCATGCAAAAGGGGTAAAGCCCATGGCAGAAAAGGCCAAGCCATCAAAGGGAGCTGCCCCCATGAAATTCTTTGTCGATACCGCCGACGTCGATGCCATCCGCGCGCTGAATGATCTCGGCATGGTGGACGGTGTGACCACCAACCCCACCCTGATCAAGAAATCCGGGCGCGACATCCTCGAAGTGACCAAGGAAATCTGCGAGATGGTCTCCGGGCCGGTCTCTGCCGAGGTGACCGCCACCGATGCGGACACGATGATCGCCGAGGGCCGCAAGCTCGCCGAAATCGCCGAGAACATCGCCGTGAAGGTGCCGCTGACCTGGGACGGTCTCAAGGCCTGCAAGGTGCTGACGGACGAAGGCAAAATGGTCAACGTGACGCTTTGCTTCTCCGCCAATCAGGCGCTTCTGGCCGCCAAGGCCGGCGCGACCTTCATCTCGCCGTTCATCGGACGTCTGGACGACCTCAATATCGACGGTCTGGAACTGATTGCGGACATCCGCGAGATCTACGACAACTACGGCTTTGAAACCCAGATCCTTGCCGCCTCCATCCGCACCGCGAACCATATGAGCGACTGCGCGAAGATCGGCGCGGATGTGGCCACCGCCCCTCCGGCGGTGATCAAGGCCATGGCGAACCACGTTCTGACCGACAAGGGACTCGATGCCTTCCTGAAAGACATCAAGGACGCCGGGATCAAGATCGTCTGAGAGGTTTCGCCTCGCTGGCGCGAGGCGACCGGCGCGCCTTCGGCGCGGAAAATTCCCAGGGGAAATTTTGGTGGGGGCTCTGCCCCCGCCCTACGGGCTCCCCCGAGGTATTTATAGACCAAAGACGATCAAAGCGGGACGCACGACGCGGCCAGCTTTTTCATTTTTCGATGTTCGGCGCGCCCTGCAGACCGAGGATCTTGCGAAACCCCGTCCAATAGCCCGGCAGACGCGGTGGCTGCGCCATGCCGGCAATCGCCTCTTGTGCCCAGGGCTGCATGTCCCGCGCAGCAAAATCGCGTCCCCAGGCGAGATAGCTTTGCGCGTGCTCCGGGCGCAGGCGGCAGGCGCTGCCGACGAGGCCCACGAGCGTCTCCGGCGGGCTGTACCACTCGTCCTGAATCCCGGTGACCCGCGATTGCAGCAAGGGACCGACGATTCGCATCAGGCGCTTTTCGGAGAATTGCAGCAGCAGCTTGCCCATCTCGTCGCGGGAATAGTGGATCAGCGGCGGGAAGGTGTCGAAGAACCGGGCGGTGCCCTCGACATAGGCGAAGTTGCGGATCGACGGATGAAAGCCGATCCGGGCGTTTGAGCTTTCCGCCCAGTGCCAGAAACGGGCGATGACCTGGCCCGCCGCCTCCATCATCTCAAGCGTTTCTTCGTGCGTCCCCGTCTGCATGAGCGGGCGCATGAGGCGATCCGTCGGCAGGGCCTGCTGCACAATCACCGGGATGCGGCTGCCGTCCATATCCAGCAGATGGAACTCGGTTTCCGGCAGGCCGACCTCGGCGGCGTTCAGCGCCTCGACGTAATGATCGTGACAGCGTTTCAGCCGGTCGAGGGCCGCCGCATCCGGCAAGCTGCGGTAGACCTTGATTACCTTGTCGGCCAAAGGGCCTGACGCCGGTTGGAACGGCGCGCAGAAATAGCCCAGCTTTGAAATGGTCTGCCCGCGCGACGCATTGTCGGCGCGGATCAGATCGGCAAGGGCGGCAAGATCGGTCATGGCGGGCACTCCTTTGCGCCGCTCCTTACCCGTTTGCCAGGACCTGCGCCACCTCTGCCGTCAGGGCCCGCACTTCCTCATGGGCCGGACCTTTCGGCATTTCCAGCGCCCCGAGGCCGAGGCCCAGCGATTCCGCATAGACGACCCGGTTGGCAAAGCCTGCCTCCGCGATGCGCGCATCCATTTTCGCGGCCGCCTCTGCCACATCCGCGCCAAGCCGCGTGCCCGCGCGGGTCCGGTTCATCACCAGCAGCGTCTCGCTGTTCTCGCGCTGTGCCAGATCGAGCACCCCTTCGGTGGCCCACAGGTCCACATGGCTGACCGAAACCGGCACCACCACCAGCTGCGCCACCCGCAGCGCAGGCCGCAGGTCGCTGTCCGCCTTGGGCGGGGTGTCAACAATGACGAAATCGAAATCGGCTGTCATCTTGCGCACTTCGTAGGAGATGCCCCAGGCCGAGGACGTCGCGAATTCCATGCCTTCGGTTTTTTCGGGATAGTTCTCCACGCGGGTCATGAACCACCGGCCAAGGCTGCCCTGCGGATCGAGATCGACAAAGGCCACGCGCTTGCCCAGCGCCTGCAGCCCGACGCCGAGATTGACCGCCGTGGTAGTCTTGCCGGAGCCGCCCTTTTGCTGTGCGACTGTGATAACCTGGCCTGCCATGACACACCCTCCCGTTGAACACAGGCACTTTGCACTTGCAGCATGGGAGAATCCAGCCTGAAAGCATGGGCTGCGATCCGGCATGGCCGCTTTCAGAGCAATTTGTGTCAAAGGCCGCGCACTTCGCGCAGCTTAACCCGCTCTTAACCGAGATGAACACATGATCGCGCGATCCCCGAGGTAATCCGCCCATGCGTCTGCTCCTGCTTGCCCTGCTCTGGACCCTGTGCACCGGCACCGTTCAGGCCGGGGCTTGGCCACGCGAGAAGGGACACGGATTCCTCAGCAGCGCCGTGCGCCTGTCCTGGCCACAGAACATCGACCACTGGACTTCGCTGAGCCCGACACAGCAGTATTACACCGCCTATCTCGAATACGGTCTGACCGACCGTGTAACGCTTGGTTTCGATTTCGGGCGGTCCGTCTCCGGCAGCGGCAAGACCGTCGGTTTCCTGCAATGGCCTCTGCGCAACAAGGACAAGGGCCCCAAGATCGCCTTCGCCCTCGGCCTCGGCCGCATCGGGGAACAGACGGTGCTCCGCCCCGGCGTGTCCCTGGGCTGGGGGCTGAAGAAAGGCTGGCTGACCATGGACGCGTTGGCGGAATTTCAGACCAACACCGGTTTGGCCGATTACAAGATGGACATCACCTGGGGGCGCAATCTTGCCAAGGACCGCAAGCTGATCGTGCAAATCCAGACCGGCCAGCCCGCCGACGATCCCGGCTTTGTCCGGCTGGCACCCTCCTTCGTCACCCCATTGGGCAAACGCGGGGTCATGATCGAAACCGGCGCGACCTATGGCCTGACCGGGGACACATCCATGGGACTGAAATTCGGCATCTGGAAGAATTTCTGAAATTGCGTCAGGATCACGGCCATGACCTCTCCGATCCGCCCCACCAATGAAGAAGCCCGCGGCCTTGCGCGCGATCTTATCCATTCCGCTCGGTTCGGCGCGCTCGCCGTGCTCGATCCTGAAACCGCCGCCCCGCTGATCAGCCGCATCGCCGTGGTACCGGGGCCGGACGGGCTGCCGCTGGCGCTTGTCTCTGATCTCGCGGGGCACACGCAAGCGCTCAAGGCCAATCCGATTTGCTCGCTGATGGTCGGCGAGCCGCAGGACCGGGGCGATCCGCTCACCCATCCGCGACTGAGCATTGAGGGTCGCGCGATGTTCATCCGCCACGGCGACCCACGGCACGCAGAGCTCGCCGCGCATTACCTGCAGCTGCAGCCCAAGGCCAAACTCTACATCGGCTTTGCCGATTTCGCCTTGATGCGGATCGTGCCGACCAGCGCGTTCCTGAACGGCGGATTTGGCAAGGCCTTCCGGCTCACACCGGAAGATCTCGGCACGACGTAAACCGGGCCCACCACGAAAGGGCAGGCCCGACATGACCGGCGGGCAGCCGGCCTCAGTCCCGCGACGGGATCACTTATCCATGCGCACCCGCAGCGTCACGTCGCCGAGCATCGGCTCGGGCCAGGTCACATGCACCTTGTCGAGATTGCCGCCCTGCTGCGCCACCGCATAAGGATTGTGGTACTTTGAGACACCGTTTGCATCGCGCGGACGCGACCGAACAACAAGGCTCTCGACTTCCAACGCCCGACCACCAAAGGGGAGACGGTTGTCCGTATCGACTTGCCAAACCTGTGCGTGACTGTTCTGGCTGTGCGTGACCAACAGCGGGTTCTCGGCACCGGATGTCACGTTGTGATAGGTGTTGCCGGTGAAATAGACGTTCTTCATGTTCGCCAGGTTGAGGTTGGCAAAGGACGTGTCGACACGCTCGACCCGGTCGATCCCGGCATTCACACAGCGGAACGTGTTGCCCGACACGTTCATACCATTGATGTAGTGGCCGGTGCCGTACGGTTTGACGACGATAGACGTGAACCATGACGCAACTTCTGAGGACAGCATCACGTTGTTGGTGATCGACAGCCCCGCAAAGCCAAAGCCCCCGGAAAAGTCCGGCTCCGGCTCGCGTTCGTTGGTCCACTCGATAAAGCAGTTGTCGATGTAGTTGCCGGTGATCTGGCAGTTGCAGGCACGCAGCGCGATGATGATGCCCGCGGTGCGAACGCCGCTTGGGTTGCTGTCCCCCTGGAAGAAATGGTTGCCGGAGATGATCGTATGCGCACCGCTGATCACAGCGAAATGGCGGAACTGCGAGGCCCGGCAATTGCGGATCTTTACGTCATTGGCGTTGGTGTTGATCGCCACGGATTGACGGCTCTGCGCCCATGTGCCGCCCTCGTGCGAGATGAACTGGCAATGATCGATCAGCAAACCCTGACAACCGTCTCCAGGCGAGGTAATGCCCCGATCAAGCGGGCGGTTGAACACGCAGTTGCGGATCACGTTGATCGTGCCCAGCGGCGCCAGCATCACACCGGACGCACGCTCGCTGCACTGGAACTCCACGCCTTCGATCTCGAACACGTTCAAGCGGTCAAACCCGCTGAAATCGAGGATATATTTGAACCGCGTGAAGGTATAGTTCTGCGTGCCCACCGCATCGGAGAGCGGCTGTGACAGCTGCACCTCCTGCGCGCTCACATCGACAGAGCGGACATAGATCTCTCGGCCAACCCCTGCCCCCTGCACAAGGCTGCCAGGCTTGATATTGGCGATATTGGCGACATTGGTCAGCTTCCAGCCGTTGTTGGCCGAATAGGTCGCCGTGCTCGTCACCGTCTCCGAATTCCAGGCGCTGTTTTCTTCGGCGCGCAGCTGGCCATTCCGCAGAACCCGGCGCTGCGCATAGGTCGTACGGTTCGGAACGGCGGCCTGCACATCAATCGGACCGTTGATCGAAATCCGGCGACCGCCAAGGTCGAGGCTCTCGTGGTCGGAGTTGTTCATCAGCGACTGAATCGCCTTCTTCAGAGCCATCTCTTCATCCCCGCCAAAAGCGTCGATATAGGTTGGCAGCTCGAAATCCTTGGTCAACGACAGGATCGCGTCGGTCGGCATGCTCAACTTGCCTTCGAATTCGATCCGGTTGGTGATCTCGACGGAGGAATTGAGCCGGAACGTGCCTGCCGGGACAAAGATCTTGCGCCCGTTTGCATCGGCATCGGCGGCCACAAAGGCGGCAGTGTCATCGGTGCTGCCGTTGCCGATTGCACCATAATCGCGCACGTCCACGACATTGATCATGTCGCGCAGGAAGGCTTCGGTGAGATCCTCGATGACGATATCGTCGATGCGGAACACACCGCCGCTGGCGCCGGTCAGATCAATCCCGAAATGGCCATAGGTGGCCGTCGGCCCCCAGGCCATGTCCACGCCGCCGCGTACGCCGGTCCCGACGATGGCAGTGGCCTCGACAACCTCACCATAGGTGGTCAGCGCCGTGCTCGGGCCGGTGGTGGTAACACCACCGACCTGATTTCCATTGTCATCGCCCGGCCAGCCCGCGATGCGCACATTGGCAAGCGATCCGGCCATGGCCTTGATCCGCACGGTGATCTTCAGATAGCAGCCGGGGTAAATCGGCGTCTGCCCCATATAGCGCAGCTTTTGTGTGCTGTCGGTTTTCTGAATTTCGAGACATCCGGCAAAATCCGCATCCGCAGGCACAAAGGCGGCGGTCGGCAGATTGTTGTAGGTTGCCGAGCCGGGGGTGCCATCCCCCCGGGAAAACAGCCCCAGGTTTCCAGCTGCAAAGGCCGGGGGCATAAAGACCACACCGTCGGTAATCGCTTTGTTCATCGGGTTCCCTTTCCACGCGAGAGGCAGTGTCGCCTCGGTCGGGAAGAGAAATACTTGCGCCAACGTTAACGCCCTTTTGCACCACCGTACGGTGCCCGCCGCGACAGCCCCATCGGTCGCAGTGGTTGGGCCATGTCGCATTTTCACAACGGGAAAAAGCCGACGCCGCTCCCTGTCGTTCGAGGCGCACCGCCAAGAGCCGAACGCCTCCTTCTTCGATCCGCCCGAGCAGACCTGTCACAGAACTCCGGTGAATCCGAAACGGCTCAGGCACTGACGTCCGGCGCAGGCAGGATCTGAACCCCGTCTATGCGCCAGCCATCCTCGTACTCGCCCATTCGATAGTCGAGCACATGGGTTCGCCCATCGCTGTCCTGCACGATTACCTTCTGCCACAGGGCGCCGCTGATCTCGCGCAGTTCGCCAAATCGCAAATCCTGCGGACGATGCACCATCGGATATCCGTTTTGCACCATCGCCCCAAAATTTTCGGGTGTGCGGAACATGCTCTGAATCCCAGGGCCGGCAAATTCGAAGGCCGCACCGAAGTCATCGAGAAGAAAAGCGTCGATCTGACTTTGGATCGTGCCTTCGATGGCGGCATCCGGCGCCAACCCCTCCTGCGCCAGTCCCGGACCCGTCAAGAGCATCGCAAGAACCGAACCATATATCAGACGTCGCATTCACCTTCCTCCCGATCGCAGCCGATCTTTGGAAAGTAGAACGTCTCGTATTCGGGTCAAAAGCGCCAGATTTGATTGGCACTCTGTAAAGGCTCTGGGTGTACAAACAGGCAGCCGCGCCCAATGGAATGCTGCTCAGGACAAAAAGAAGGAACGAACAATGCCCAGGGCCTATCCGACCTATCCTTATATCGAACCTCTCTCCGCCGACATGACAGAGGAGGAAATTGTTCAATTAATCAATGATATGATGTCTCAGAATCCCGGCCTGTCCTTGCGCGACGGCGGTCCGTTGGACAAACTCTGCCGCGCCCTGAACGTCGACGTCGAATATTCGGAGATGCCGAACGAGATTCTCCTGGACGTGCCGCTGGACCGGCGTCCGGTGATCTGGCTGCCGAAAATGGGACGCACGCGGCAGGACCGCATGACGCTTGCGACCGGTCTTGGTCACTGGCTGCTGCATATTCCCAAGACCCGTGAAATGCATCCCAATGTCGGCATTCAGGCATTGTATCACCCAACCGACAAGGTTGCCCTGCGCGAAGCGCGCATCTTCGCCTTTGATCTGTTGATGCCGCAGGAAACCTTCACCACCCTCTGGTATGAAGGCAAGGCCCAGCTCGTCTCCGAAACGCTGAACGTGCCAACGCAGGCGGTCTACGACCGTGCCCAATGGCTTGACCTGACCAAGGCCAGCGCACCGGCGCCGCAGTCCAGAAAAGAGGATCACGATCCTTTTGTAGCCCCGGCACCGAGCAAGCCAAAGGAAGCGGCGCCGCCCATGCCCTCCGTCGGAGGATACGCGCGACGCATCGGCTCCTGATCGCGGTCAGCCGAGTTTGCCAGCCAGCCCCGCTTCGATCAGGGACACGGTCTCGCTGACACCATAAAGCGCTATGAAACCGCCAAAGCGCGGCCCTTGGCTCTGACCAAGCAGGACCTCGTAGAGCGCCTTGAACCAGTCGCGCAGCGGCTCGAACCCGTGTTCCTTGCCGACGGCAAACACGAGGCTCTGCAATGATTCGTCGTCCGCTTCGCCGTCATAGGCCTTCAGACGCGCCGCGAGATCGTCCATGGCCGCCCGTTCCATATCACTGGGCGCGCGGAAGGTCTTGTTCGGCTTGACGAAATCCTCGTAGTACTTGACGGCATAGCCCGCCGCCGCATCCAGATCCGGATGGGTGTCCGGCGTCGCGTCCGGTGCATACCGACGAATAAAGCCCCACATGGCATCCTTGTCCCCGGCCCCGGCCGCACTTGCCAGGTTGAGCAGCATGGAGAACGGCACCACCATCCGGCTCTCCGGCACATCGCCATTGTGGATGTGATACACCGGATTGTTCAGCTGTGCTTTCACGTCCTGGCCATGATAGGCACGCAGCTGCTGATGATACTCGTCCATCGCCTTGGGAATCACGTCAAAATACAGCCGCTTCGCCGTCTTCGGTTTTTGGTACATGAAGTATGACAGCGACTCCGTCGACGCATAGGTCAACCATTCGTCGATCGAAATCCCGTTGCCGGACGACTTCGAAATCTTCTGGCCTGTGTCGTCGAGGAACAGCTCATAGGTGAAATGCTCCGGCGGCCGCATACCCAGAACCCGGCAAATGCCGTCATAGATCGGCGTATTGGTCGAGTGATCCTTGCCATACATTTCGAAATCGACGCCCAGCGCGGCCCAGCGTGCGCCAAAATCCGGCTTCCACTGCAGCTTCACGTTGCCGCCGGTCACCGGCAGCGTCCACTCTCGCCCGTCTTCGTCGTCAAAGGTGATCTCGCCTTTCGCCGCATCGACGTGTTTCATCGGAACGTACAGAACCCGCCCGGTCTCCGGATGGATCGGCAGGAAGATCGAATAGGTCTGCCGCCGCTCTTCACGCAGACTTTTCAACATGATTGCCATGACGTCATCATATTTCTCAGCCGCGCGCAGCAGCACCTCGTCGAACTGCCCCGAGCGATAGAACTCCGTCGCGGAATAGAACTCATACTCGAACCCGAAGGTGTCGAGGAAACGGCGCAACATGGCGTTGTTGTGATGGCCAAAGCTCTCATGCGTGCCGAATGGATCGGGTACGGAGGTCAGCGGCATCTGCAAATGCGCATGCAGCATCTCCTGCTCGGGCACATTGCCCGGCACCTTGCGCATGCCGTCCAGATCGTCGGAAAAACAGATCAGCCGCGTCGGGATGTCGGACATCGCCTCGAAGGCGCGCCGGATCATCGTCGTGCGCAGAACCTCGCCGAAAGTGCCGATATGCGGCAGGCCCGACGGGCCATAGCCGGTCTCGAAAAGCACGTAACCCTTTTCAGGCGGCGCCTTTTCATAGCGTTTCAGAATCCGGCGCGCCTCTTCAAAGGGCCAGGCTTTCGAGCTCATCGCCGCTTCGCGAATCTCGGACATCTGAAACACTCCATTTGGGATATCAGCGCGCTTCCTATTGCCCCGGAGCCTTGGCGTCAATAAATTGCGCTGCAACGCCGCACTCGCCCGAAAGGCACCCCATGAACGACATCTCGCATCCTCTGAGCCCGCAGGACGCCCTCGTTACCTTGATGATCGCCGTCTCCGCGTCGGATGAAAACGTGCGGACAGCCGAGCTCGTCAAGATCGAGAGCGCGGTGGACAATCTGCCGATCTTTGCCGACTACGACGCGGACCGCATCCGCGACATGTCCAGCATCGTCTTTGACCTCTTCGAGCAAGAAGACGGGCTCGACGCGCTCTTTGGCCTGATCCGCGACAACCTGCCCAAGCATCTCTTCGAGACCGCCTATGCATTGGCCTGCGACGTCGCCGCTGCCGATGGCACCCTGCGCGAGGCCGAACTGCGGCTGCTCGAAGAGATCCGTTACGAGCTCGACCTCGACCGCCTGCATGCCGCCGCCATCGAGCGCGGGGCAAGGGCGCGTCACCTGGCCGGCTAACCCGCGCAGCCTCCCCTCTCTCTACTCTGTGTCAAATCTGCGGGAAAAAGCCCCCTGCGGTCGGGTTTCCCTGACTGCCCGGTAACTGTCTGTATTGTAGAGTATTTGCAGACATTTAACGTCAGAAGAAGCCAAGTGAGAAATTCGGGGGTCAAAATGAAACAACGCATTCTTGCCGTGGTCGGCATCATTATGCTGAGCCTGCTGCCGGTGCTCGGAGCGGCGGCACCGCTCATCGCCAAGGTCGATGTCTCCGCTCAGACGATGACCGTTCTTTACAACGGAGAGGTGGCCTACCGCTGGCCGGTCTCCACCGCGCGCAAAGGCAAGTGGACGCCGCGCGGCACATGGTCCGCGAAGTGGCTGTCGAAACACCACAAATCCAGCCTTTACAACAACGCGCCCATGCCCTTCGCGATTTTCTTCAACGGCAATTATGCGATCCACGGCACCAATCAGGTCAGCCGCCTCGGCAGCCCGGCCTCCGCTGGTTGCGTCCGGCTGCATCCGGATCACGCGGCACGTTTGTTCGAACTGACACAGCGCGTCGGCAAACAGAACATGCGCGTCGTCATTCAGAACTGACTTACCCGGCGCGGCGGTCGGCACGCCGTCCCCGCGCCGTCATGCACCGTAAAGCACGCTCCAGCGTTCGATCAACGCCTGCTGCAGGGCCTTCGCCCGCGCGTTCCACGACGCGCCGCCCGGCGGTCGCTCCCGTTCATTCCTGTCGAGCTTGGCCCGTTCGGTCTGGTTTGCTGCAAAAATCGCAAAGACAAGCTCGGTCCCATCCGGCAAATCAACATAGCCTGCAAGACCGCTGACGAAATTCAACGTCCCTGTCTTGGCATGCACCTTGATCGGGTGATCCTTGACCAACCGGCGCTGTTCATCCCGGAAATAAAACGGTTTGAGCAAGGCCTTCAGCCCGCTGGTCTGGCGCAAACGGCGCAGCGCTTCCATCATGTCCGGCGCGCTGATCCGGCTGTCCTCCCCCAGCCCCGAATGGTCCACGAACGCCATGCTGTCCAGGCCAAATCTCTCGCGCCCCCAGGCATTCATGACATCGGCGGAGCTTTTGAGATCCTGCGGAAAAGTCCCGGTTTTCTTGACCGTTGCGGACAGGCCCACGCTTTCGGCCGTGAGGTTTGTCGACCAAGTCAGCATATCCCGAAGGATCACACGCAGCGGTTCGCTCTCATGCCGCGCGAGTGTCTCGCCCTCAGGCAGCGCTTCAATGACAATCGGCGCGTTGAGAACGATGCCATGCGCACGGGCGAAGGTCTGGAAAACCTCGCCGGCGTAGATTTCCGGCTTTCGCACAGGCAACCAGCGCGCGCCGCCATCGCCCAGCGCGCCCTTGGCCACGCTCCATTCATCGCGCCCGCCCCGGTCGTTGTAGGTGTAGACCGGCAGGCTCCGCGCCTCCACCGCCATATGCGCAAACTGCACAGCCGGACGATGGGATTCGCTCCGCCCGTCCATAGTCACCGTGTAGCCCCCGCCCGACCGGCGCCACTCGAAATGCACACGGTTGTAATTCAAGTTCAGACCGGAAACCGCCGGACTGTAGCCCACATGCTCGGGCTGGTCCGGGTCGATATGCGCGACGTGTGGCAACGCCCCGCCCCAGACCTTGAAGCCCCCTTTGACCGCACGGATGCCCGCGCCCTTGAGTTCTGCAGCCAGAGCCGCCAGCGAATCGGTGTCAAGAGTGGGATCACCCCCGCCCGCCAGGATCAGATCGCCCTGCACCACGCCGTCGGTAACACCACCTGTCGCGATCACCCGCGTGATGAAATGGTGGCCCGGTCCGAGAACGTCCAGTGCATAGGCAGCAGTCAGCGCTTTGGCCACGCTGGCGGGCGGTTGGCGCAACGACGGTTTGTGCTCCTCAAGGATGCCGCCTGTCTTCACGTCGGCTACGCAAAACGCCACGTCACCGCCGAGTTTCGCGAGCGCGATCAACTCATCGGCAGACGCTTGGATTTGCTTGCGGAATTCTGTACCTCGCGCGATTGGGCGAAGCGAGCTGTTCGGGGCGTTGGCGACGGCTGACCCGGCCGCCATGCTGGCCACCGATGCCAAAGAAATCCTCAGAAATCTGCGTCTCGAAAAATCTTTCGTCATGCCCTGATCTAAGCTGAACCCGGCCACCTGAGCAAGCGTTCAGCCTGAAAGTGCCGTTCACATTTTCCTGCGTTTCGGCCAATGGCCCACACCGATTCGCAAAGCCCTGTCAGCGCTGCCATCCGCCGCTGGCCCGGATCGCAGATGAACTATGGGGCTTCATCGGAATGTTAATGAAACACCAGCACGGCGCCGCGGAACTGCCCAGCAAGCGCGACGAGTGTGCAGGTAGCCGCGCGCTTTGATAAACTTCTGCTGCCACGGAGTTGCAGGCGGGCAGTCGCGCGGTCGGGCGCGCGAGGACGCCAACCGGAACACGGTCCATCAACGTTTTCCAGTCTTGCCACAGATGCAGGCTGGCGAGGTTGTCCGCGCCCATCAGCCAAACAAAGCGTACGCCCGGCCAATGCCCCTGCATCAGCGCCAGCGTGCGCGCCGTATACCGGGATCCAACCCGCCTTTCGAAATCGCTGACAAGGATTCTCGGATGATCGACCAGCGCCCGCGCCACGGCAATGCGCCGGTCTATCGGTGCTGGGGCGTCGCGCTTGAGGGGGTTGCCTGGACTGACAAGCCAGACCACGCGATCGAGCCCGAACCGCTTGAGTGCCTCACGCGACAGGTGCAGATGACCGACATGCGGCGGATCAAACGATCCGCCCAGGACACCAACGCGCATTCCGGGTCGCAGGACCATACCGTCTTTCCAGCGCATCACGTCCCTCTCCCGTCACGCGCGCCACACCGTTGTGACACTTGACCCGGGCATAGTCCGTAAAAAAGCGCGCATCAAGAAAAGGCGCCCGACAACGGGGCGCCTTTGAGGGGACGGTCGACTCTGGGTCCGGCCAATCGGGCCATCCCGCAGGGCAAATCAGAATTCGTCCCAGATATCGACAGAACTGTTAGACTTGAGAGGCTTGGCAAGCTTGGGACGCGGCGCATCCGTGCCTGTCGCTTTGAGGACCACTGGTTCGGTCGGCAGAACCGAAACCGTATCAAGCGCATCCCATCCAAGATCACTCGTATCCGCATGAGGTGAGGCCGCTGGATGGGCGCTCTTGGTTGCGACAGTCGGCGCAGTCACTTGAGGTTGATCATCCTCGCCGATCACGAAGCGCGCGACCAGGGACCGAAGGTCGCCGGCCTTCGACTGCAACGCCCGACCCGCAGCGGCACTTTCGCCAACCATCGCGGCATTCTGCTGCGTAACCTCGTCAAGCATGGTGATGCCATTGTTGATCTCTGTCAGACCCGTCGCCTGCTCCGAAGCTCCGGCGGCAATGTCCCTCACCCGCCCGGATACCTGGATCACCTCCTGCAGAATTCGTTCGATCGATCCGCCCATATCGGACACCAGACGCACGCCATTGCTCACGCTGTCATTGGAATTCACGATCAGGTTGCGGATCTCGGCAGCGCTGTCCGAGGATCGCTGCGCCAAGGCACGCACTTCGGATGCAACAACCGCAAAACCACGACCGACCTCGCCCGCGCGCGCTGCTTCGACACCGGCATTGAGCGCCAGCAAATTGGTCTGGAAGGCGATGTCTTCCATCACCTGGATAATCTGGCTGATCTGTTTGGATGAGGTCTCGATTGCCCCCATCGCCTCGACAGCCCGGCTACGGACCTCCTCGCCATGCTCCGCCTGCTGGCGCGCGGCGGCGATGGCGGTGACGATCTCTTTCGCACCGCCAGCAGTCGAATTGACGCTCTTGGTGATTTCTTCCATAGCCGCCGCAGTTTCTTCCAGCGTTGCAGCCTGGTTTTCCGTGCGCTGCGAAAGGTTGTCCGCCCCCTCGCTCAGGATCTGCGCATCCTCGTCGATCGCTTCGGCGTTCAAACGCAATTCCCCGATAACAAGCGCGAGGGAGTCGACCGTGTTATTGAAATTCACCCGCAGCCGGTCATAGTTCGCGCCGAGATCTTCGGCGATCTGACACTGCAACTGGCCTTTGGCAAGCGCGCTGAGACCGCCACTGATCACATCCATGACGTGCGACTGATGTTTGGCCTCGCGCTCGCGCTCCGCCGTCGCCGCGTCCGCGCTGGCAAGCCCGACCTTGAAATGATCAAGCGCCCTTGCGATATCGCCGATTTCGTCGCCGGTTTCAGCTTCGGCCACCGGGCTGTCATAGTCACGTGCGGCGATACGTTTGACGCTATCGGACAGACCGGTGATGCGCCGGGTCAAGAGCCGGGCAATCCCGAAAGCCAGAAGAACAACGACAAGGGCAACAACAACGATCTGGACCACCGTTGTGATGAACAACGAATTCTCGACGGCAAGGAGTTCATCGACGTCCTGTTCGAAGACCACGTGCCACGTCTCATTTCCGGTCGTGAGGTTTGCGCTCCAGATCCCGACTGGCTGTCCATCAAGGCCAAGCCCGCGATAATCACGCAATACGACATCATCCTTGACGGCCGCAAGGTAATCGCGCTCCGGCAACATGTCGAGCGTGCGATGACCGTCTTCGAACCGCGAATCCGACAGGGCCATGCCCTGATCGTCGATGATGTAGATCTGCCCGGTCTCGCCCAGAATATCGCCCTGCGCGAGAAGCTCGCTCAACCAAAGCGTATTCATCTGCAAAGCCACGACGCCCATGACTACCCCATCCGAGCTGTAGATCGGGGCGGCCACGAAGCGTGCGGCCAGGCCGCCGCTCGGCGCGTAGGCCGAGAAACTCGAAAACACACTTTCGCCTTCCGGCAGCTTCATGGCGTCGCGAAACGCCTGAGCCAACCCGCTGTCGGCGTAAGGGCCGGTCAACAGGTTCGTGGCAAAATCAACTTCCTTGAAGACCGAGTAGACCAGATCGCCATCCGGCTTGATCAGGAACAGATCGTGGTAGCCGCGTTGATTCTGAAAGTTCCGCAACGATCCGTGGAAACGGCTGTGCAATCCGCTCCAGGCTGAACCATCATCCGCCTTTGACAAATCGTCTTTCTTCCCTGTCGGGTTCGGATTGTCTTCGATGTAGACGCGTTGCAGGTACGTTTTCGGATCTTCTCCCGCCGCCAGCAGGAACTCCCACGCCCGAACAAATCCGGTCAAGGCGTCGCGCACCGACGGATCGGAGGCCAACCCTTTCGCGTCAAGGCTGGCGCTGCCCTGCCACTGCTCGGCCCCGCGAACCGCGTTTTCCGTCACCGCACGGAACGACGTGTCGCGCCGTTCGCTCAGAGCATTGCTTGACTGGACATAGCTGAAGATTGACGCCGCCACGGTAAGCAGGATCGTGGGCACAGCCAGAATAATGGGCAATTTCCATGCAAGTTTCATGCGTTGCCATGGGTTGCGTGCCGTCGGGTTGGCTAACTGCTGATTCATCAAAGGCTCTCCGCTACGGATCTCAAAGGTACGGCGCACAGCCGGTACACTTCGCAAACTCATGAACCGCAGTTCTTTAGATCGAATTAAGGTGCCAGCGCTTTTCCGACCCGCCGGGCCTCACGACCTTCCGGAGTTATCTCTATAAATCAGATGCTTGAAGCAGACCCCCTCGTCTCGCCCCATCCAAAATCTAAATCTTTAGCTACTGGAGGAGCTGAAAGGTGCCCCCGATTGCACCGAGACGCACAACAGGATACTTCCCTCATCCAAACCTCACGAATGCAAGCGGAGCGGATCATGGCCTCTTACCAGTATGTCTATCACATGGACGGCGTCTCCAAGACCTATCCCGGCGGCAAAAAGTGCTTTGAAAACATCCGCCTGAGCTTCCTGCCAGGGGTCAAGATCGGCGTCGTCGGTGTCAACGGCGCGGGCAAGTCCACGCTGATGCGGATCATGGCGGGAATCGACAAGGACTTCTCCGGCGAGGCCTGGGCCGCCGAAGGCGCCCGCGTCGGCTATCTGCCGCAGGAGCCGCAACTCGACGAGTCGCTCTCCGTGCGCGACAACGTCATGCTCGGCGTCGCCGAGAAGAAAGCCAAGCTCGACAAATACAATGAGCTGGCGATGAACTACTCCGATGAAACCGCCGATGAAATGGCGCAGCTTCAAGACGAGATCGACAGCCAGAACCTCTGGGATCTCGACAGCCAGATCGACGTCGCCATGGAAGCGCTCCGCTGCCCGCCGGACGACGCCAATGTCGCCACGCTTTCGGGTGGGGAAAAGCGCCGCGTCGCCCTGTGCAAACTGCTGCTCGAAGCGCCCGAGATGCTGCTGCTGGACGAGCCGACCAACCACCTCGACGCCGAAACCATCGCCTGGCTGCAAAACCACCTGATCGAATACAAGGGCACGATCCTGATCATCACCCACGATCGCTACTTCCTTGACGACATTACCGGCTGGATCCTGGAAATCGACCGGGGCCGCGGCATTCCGTATGAGGGCAACTATTCGGCATGGCTGGAGCAGAAGGCCAAGCGGCTGGAGCAGGAAGCCCGCGAGGACAAGGCCAAGCAAAAGACCCTCGAACGCGAACTCGAATGGATGCGGCAGGGCGCCAAGGCGCGTCAGGCCAAGTCCAAGGCCCGGATCAGCGCCTACAACGACCTCGCCAACCAGTCCGAGCGCGAGAAGCTCGCCCGGGCCCAGATCATCATCCCCAATGGCCAACGCCTCGGCCAGAAGGTGATCGAGATCGAGCACCTGAAAAAGGCGATGGGCGACAAGCTCCTGATCGAAGACCTCAGCTTCTCCTTGCCGCCGGGCGGCATCGTCGGCGTCATCGGACCCAACGGCGCGGGCAAATCCACCCTGTTCAAGATGCTGACAGACAACGAAAAACCGGACGAAGGCACCATCGAATACGGCGATACCGTGCAGCTGGCCTACGTCGATCAGTCCCGCGATGATCTCGAAGCCAATGCCACCGTCTGGGAAGCCATCTCCGGCGGCGCCGAGTTGATCAAGCTGGGCGATGCGGAGATGAACAGCCGCGCCTACTGCTCCGCCTTCAACTTCAAGGGCGGCGACCAGCAGAAGAAAGTCGGCTCCCTCTCAGGCGGCGAACGCAACCGCGTGCACATGGCGCGCCTCCTGAAGGAGGGCGGCAACGTCCTTCTGCTCGATGAGCCGACCAACGATCTTGACGTGGAGACCCTCCGCGCGCTCGAAGATGCCCTCGTCGATTTCGCGGGCTGCGCTGTGGTCATCTCGCACGATCGTTTCTTTCTCGACCGGATCTGCACGCACATTCTCGCCTTCGAAGGCGATGCGCATGTGGAGTGGTTCGAAGGCGGATTTACCGAGTACGAAGAGGACAAGAAACGCCGCCTCGGCGCCGATGCGCTGGAGCCCAAGCGCATGAAGCACAAGAAGTTCACGCGCTGATCTTTTGATAACCGGGCCGGGGGGCGACCCTCCCGGCCCCAATCGCCCCCGGCGCCGTCAAGGGCTCATGGTCCGAATGTCCTGACCGTCTCCTCACCGGAACAACTCCGGCGGGCCTCGACATGCCCTGCACGCGCGAGAATACCGTCGGACAAGCTCACCTCGCTGACGCCCGTCAACGCCCCGAAGATGTGGTAAGAATACCGCACCATCCCCATGCAGATGCCTCCCGTTTCCAACGCCCCTTCGAACGGGAACGGTCTGGGGGCGATCGTCAGCTTGGCCAGGAAACCGGTCCTGAAGGGCGCATCCTCCACAGCGCAGCGGGTTGCCTTGTCTTCATAGCATCGCATTTTCGTGCAGACCTGCATAACCTCCGCAGGCCCACCCAAAATCGTTCGGGACAAGACAATCTGGTCGGAACACGCCTTGGTATCTTTTGCCACCGGACGGACCCAGCGCTCCGTCTGCTTCGGATCATCGGGCGGGAGCCTGGAAAGCACGGCCATGATGCCCGTGGCGCGGTCACCTTTCGGCGAAATCGCGATACGCGACACCAGATCTTCGACCACCACCTCCGCCACAAGCCAATCGGCTTCAACGATCTCGATGGATTGCCCGGACACCGCCTCTGCATATCGTTGCATGAGGACTTCCTCATCCGCGTCCCGGAGTGCCGTCTCCAGGCCAATCAGATCCCGCACTGAAACGGCGCGCACCACGCCATCGACCGGAACGAACACCGCCTGTCCCAGCGACCAGAGAAAATCGTCCGTACCGTATTCGAACTCCCCGGCCTGCCCCAGGGGCTTCACTTCTGCGCCGATTTCCAGATCCGACAGCGTTATCCGCAATTGCTCGATCGTCTCTTCCGCAGAGCGCGCATCATTGATTTCAATGGATTGCGCGGGAAGTCGGCTTCCAAAGGCGATGACCGCAAGCGCGCCCAGAATCACAAGCACCCAAAAGATCGTCTTTCCGGTCCAAAATCCACGCGGCTCTTCGGATGACATGCACACTCTCCCTCAGCTTGCTCGAGCTCATCCTAAAACTCGGCTTGGAATTGTGGCGAGTCTTTTCTCTTGCGTCTCTCTTGCGTCGTTCTTTCGGCCTGCCGCGGCGTCAGGGGCCGAATGCTCTGTCCGTCGGTCGTGGCGCGGGACAGCGTCAAAGCCGCGCATGCCTAAGGGCAGCGGCACGCAAACCTCGACCGAAGAACGCCCTGCCCGCCGAAACAGCGAAGACCCGCACAAAAGCCGTCTCATTTTCTGGCCAGGGACGCGCTGTGATTGAAAAGTTGCTCCAAGAGGTATTGAAACGAATCGCGTTCGCTGGCATATGAACACCTGCTACGTTACCACGATCGCCTACCCTGTCTCCCTACCCGGCGACAGAGCTCGATTCTGCTCTGACCTACGCCGGGCCGCTGCACCTCCGCGAGCGGCAATAAACTAGGAGACACGGATATGGCCACTGGCACCGTGAAATGGTTCAACACCACTAAAGGCTACGGCTTCATCGCACCCGACAATGGCGGCAAGGACATTTTTGTTCATATCTCCGCAGTTGAGCGTTCGGGTCTGACCGGCCTCGCCGACAACCAGAAAGTTCAGTATGAGCTGCAGTCCGGCCGTGACGGCCGCGAAAGCGCTTCGGATCTCGAACTGCTCTGATCGACGCAGGGCATCAATCGCCCGCAACGATCCAAAGCATCTGGAAGCGCCCCCAACGGGGCGCTTTTTTTTTGCCTTGCCTGCAAGGTCAGAGGATAAGCGCGACCGGCAGCCACATGCCGATCCCGAAGACCGTGTGCGCGATCAGCCCCATGATCCGCCCCTTCCAAGGCGTATCGGTCTTCGACAAGGCGTTGCCCAGCCCCATGCCCGGTTGCAGCAGGAACCATCCCGCCGCAATGGTCACCAGGGCAAACAGCCAAAGCGGCAGGAAGTTCGGATGCGCCAGCCACCCGCCTCCCGCCAGCAGGACGAACAGCACACCATAGACCACGCCCACCCCGTAGTGAAAGACCCAGCCGATGGCCGTCTCACCGCGCACCGGCTCCGCCGCGCCGATATCGTCGTGAAAGACCGTCCCCCGCGGCAGATGCGCAACCCAGCGGCCCACGTTGCCCCAGTTCGGCATCCCCTGCCCAAGAAGCCGGTTCAGCAGCAGGGCCCAAAGGTCCATTGCCACCGTTCCGACAAGCCCCATGACCAGTCCAATCCAAATCAAGCCCATGTCGCGTCCCCTGTGTTCCCTGCGCACCCTGCCCCGAACAACGGTGGGACACAACGCCGCCACAGGGGCGAAATTTACCAATTCTGCCGTAACGTCAGCGACAACCGGTCAACAGAGCGCGCCGCGGATCGGAGTTTTGTACCATTTGGCGCGAGAATCGTACCATTTCCCGCTCAGAGGGCCGAACCGCGCGTTTCGCATTCTCGGAATTTTGTACCATTTCAGGCCGATTTCGTACCGAATTCCCCTGTGATCTGCCTGCAGAACCGGGGTTAACGGACCGGGCGCCACGATCATTCCGCTTGCACAAATCTGCGCTGCGGCGTTTTCTGCGCGCAAGGAGGAGCTCATGCTACGCACTATACCCGCCATTCTGTCACCCGACCTGCTTCACACGCTCCGCGCTATGGGGCACGGCGACGAAATCGTCATCGGTGATGCAAATTTCCCTGCAACATCAATGTGCTCGCGCGTTCACCGTCTCGACGGAATCAGCGCGACAGACGTGCTTGAGGCAGTTTTGACGCTCATGCCACTCGACAGTTTCGTGCCCGACCCGGCCCTGACCATGCAAGTCGTAGGAGAGCCGGACGCCGTCCCGGAGATTGTTGCGCAATTTCAGCGCATTATCGACAAAACGGCAGACACCCCGGCGCAGATTTCAACGCTTGAGCGCTTCGATTTCTACGATCGGGCCAAGGGCTGCTTCGCCGCGATCCAGTCCGGAGAGGGCCGCCTCTATGGCAATATCATCCTGAAAAAGGGTGTGATTCCGCCAGGTTAACTCGCCCACTCGCCCTGGCGGAAGACCGGCACCCGGCTTCCGTCAGGCTTGATCCCGTCGATATCCGTCTGCGCACCGCCGATCATCCAGTCCACATGGATCAAGGACGCGTTGCCGCCCCGCGCCTTCACCTCGTCTCCGCTCAAGCTCGCGCCATCCAGAAAACACTTGGAATAACATTGGCCTAGCGCAATATGGCAGGCGGCATTCTCATCATAGAGCGTGTTGTAGAACAGCAATCCGGACTGAGAAATCGGCGAGGAGTGCGGCACCAAAGCCACCTCGCCCAGCCGCCGCGCGCCCTCGTCCGTGTCCAGCAGCTTGAGCAGCACCTGCTCGCCCTTCGCCGCCCGCGCCTCCGTGATCTTGCCGCCCTCAAAGCGCACTTCGATCTCATCAATCAAACTTCCCTGATGTGACAAGGGTTTAGTTGAGCGAACATAGCCGTCGACCTTCGCTGCATGCGGCGTGGTAAAGACCTCTTCGGTGGGCATGTTCGGGTTGCAGACCACACCATTCTGCGCCTGCGACGCGCCGCCCATCCACTCATGCCCTTCTGCCAGACCGACGGTCAGATCGGTGCCCGGACCGGTGAAGTGCAATGCCTCAAAACGCTGCGTATTCAACCACTTGGTGCGCTCGGAGAGGGCCGCGTTATGGGCCTTCCACTCCGCCACGGGATCGTCACCCTGCACCCGCGACGCGGCAAAGATCGCATCCGCCAGCTTCGCCACGGCCTCCTCCTCGGACAGCTCGGGAAAGACCCGCCTGGCCCAGGACGCCGTGGGATAGCTCAGGATGCTCCAATTCATCTTGAAGTTAGCAATGTGTTCGAGCGCCGGACGGTAGGCAATCGAATTGGCCTTCCCCGCCCGCGCCACCTTCTCCGGATCTTCCTCCGCAAGCAGCATCGGATCATCGCCCACGATCGCCATCCGCGCCGCGCCATTGGCAAAACCGGCCGCCATACCATCCAGAAGCCAATTCGGCGCCCTGTCGAAGCTGTCATCGTGGGCGTTGCGATACCGCGCCAGCGTGATCTCTTCATCCGAGAACATCGGCGTGACCACCCCCGCACCAGCGCGGTAGGCGGCCGCCGTGATCCGCCGGACCAGAGGCAGGGCCGTGATCGGCGCAGTTAGGATAAGATCCTGACCTTTCTGCAGATTCAAGCCTACGGAAACGGCCACCTCGGCGAGGCGATCAAGGGCGCGGGGGTCGATGAGATCTTGTGTCATGGATCCATGCTGGCACCAGATTTCACAAATGAAAAGGCCGAAAACGGCGGGACAGATCGACAGCCTCCAGAAAGGAAATTAAGCTGTCGCAATGACATGCACGAAAACGATGGCGGCGGCAGCAAACCCATGGATCCGAAGGGCAAAGCGGCGATGACGCGGGCGCGACCCGAGGCGCCCCGCGCGCCGCATTTCATTGTCACGATCTATGGCGACGTGGTCGAGCCGCGTGGCGGCACCGTCTGGATGGGCACCTTGATCGAAGCCTGCGCGGAACATGGCATCAGCGAAAGCCTTGTCCGGACGGCCGTGTCGCGGCTTGTCGGCGCTGGTCAACTGGACGGGGTGCGGATCGGACGAAAGAGCTATTATCGACTTTCGGACGCGGCGCAGACGGGGTTCGCGGCGGCCTCTCGCATCCTCTTCGACCCGCCGCCGCCTCCGGATCGGTGGCTGATTGCCATGCCGGGGAGCGCCTTGGGATCGGACCTTCGGTTTCCCTGGGTTCGGATCGGATCTGGCGTTGCTCTCGCGCCGGAATGGCAGGATCTCATGGCACCGGATGGGGCCGTGTTCGAAGCGCGATCCTTGTGTGGGGACATCGCGGCGCTGGCGTCGCAGCATTGGGCACTCAACGACGTGGCCGCGGCCTATCACCTTGTTTTGGAACGCTTTGGCAACACTCCCGACCCGGATAGCATGTCTGGGCGCGAGGCACTGTCCCTGCGTTTGCGACTCGTGGACGACTACCGCCGCGCCGCCCTGTCAGACCCAAGGCTGCCGCGCAGCGCCCTGCCCGCCGACTGGCCTGCGGAGGCGGCGCGCGCGCTCTTTGTCCGCATCTACTGCGCGCTGTCGCCCGTCGCCGATCACTGTGTCTCGTCGCTCTTTCGCGATCAGAACGGCCCCCTCCCCGAGACGACGCCGGCAACGGTGCACCGGCTCGGGCGGCTCCAAATCGAGTGCGGCGCGACCTGACCGGACGATTAAACATCACACGGAAAGTCAATTTTTGTTTTACATGTGATGTTTGCTGCGTTAGAAATTCCCCGACCGCCCGGTCAGGAAACAGATTCGGGCGCCGGGAGGAGATTACGAATGACTGACGCGTTTATCTGTGATGGTCTGCGCACGCCAATTGGCCGCTACGGTGGCGCCCTGTCCGCGGTCCGTGCCGACGACCTCGCTGCGATCCCCCTGGCCGCGCTGAAGGATCGGAACCCGGGTGTCGATTGGGACGCTGTGGATGACGTCATCCTTGGCTGTGCCAATCAGGCAGGAGAGGACAATCGCAACGTCGCACGCATGGCCACGCTCCTCGCCGGGCTTCCGGTCAGTATTCCGGGCACCACGGTCAACCGCCTTTGCGGTTCTGGCATGGATGCCATCGGGCTTGCCGCCCGCACCATCCGTGCCGGTGATGGCGATCTGCTGTTGGCGGGAGGCGTCGAAAGCATGTCACGCGCGCCATTCGTGATGGCAAAGGCGACCGCCGCCTTCTCCCGCAACGCGGAAATCTACGATACGACCATCGGCTGGCGTTTCAAGAACCCAAAGATGGACAAGGCGTTCGGCACGCATTCGATGCCGGAAACGGCGGACAATGTGGCCGAGGACTACGGCATTTCCCGCGCCGATCAGGACGCTTTCGCCCTCGAATCCCAGCGCCGCTGGGACGCGGCACACAAGGCCGGGCACTTTGCCGAGGAAATCACCCCGGTGACGATCCCGCAGCGCAAGGGCGATGCGATTATCGTCGACACCGATGAACACCCCCGCCCCGACACCACACCGGAGCAGATCGCAAAGCTGCGCGGCGTCAACGGCCCGGACCTCACCGTGACGGCCGCAAATGCCTCGGGTGTGAATGATGGCGCCTGCGATGTGATCGTTGCCTCCGAAGCCTCTGCTATCGCCAATAAACTCATCCCCCAGGCCCGCGTGGTGGCTATGGCCGCCGCCGGGGTCGAACCGCGCGTCATGGGCATCGGCCCGGTTCCCGCCACGCGCAAGGTGCTCGCCCGCGCCGGACTCACACTCGGCCAGATGGATGTGATAGAGTTGAACGAAGCCTTCGCCGCGCAGGGCCTCGCCGTACTCCGCGGGCTTGGCCTGCCCGATGATGCGCCCCATGTAAACGCCTGTGGTGGAGCCATCGCCCTTGGCCATCCGCTTGGCATGTCGGGCGCGCGACTTGTGCTCACTGCGACGCGGCAACTGCACCGCACCGGCGGCCGCTATGCGCTTTGCACCATGTGCGTCGGTGTCGGTCAGGGGATCGCGATGATCCTCGAACGCGTCTGACGCCCCCAATACTTCAGGAAAGGACCGACCATGTACGCCCAGATGATCCAGTCCGAGAAATCCAACGAAACGCCCGAAGAGCTTGCCGCCTTTCAGGCCCGCATTGATCGCGGCGAGCGGATCGAGCCCAAGGAATGGATGCCCGAAGGCTATCGCAAGACGCTGATCCGTCAGATCGGCCAGCATGCGCATTCCGAGATCGTCGGCCAGCTGCCCGAGGGCAATTGGGTCACCCGCGCGCCCACGCTGGAGCGCAAGGCGATCCTTCTCGCCAAGGTGCAGGACGAGGCGGGCCATGGTCTCTACCTCTATTCCGCCTGTGAAACGCTCGGCATCTCGCGTGATGAGCTGTTCGAAAAGCTCCATTCGGGCGCGATGAAATACTCCTCCATCTTCAACTATCCCACGCTGACATGGGCCGATATGGGTGCGGTTGGCTGGCTGGTGGATGGCGCGGCGATCATGAACCAGGTGCCGCTTCAGCGGACATCCTATGGCCCCTATGCCCGCGCCATGGTGCGCATCTGCAAGGAAGAGAGCTTCCATCAGCGGCAGGGCTATTCGATCATGATGAAGATGGCGCAGGGCACCGACGCGCAGCGGGAGATGGCGCAGGATGCGCTCAACCGCTTCTGGTATCCGTCGCTGATGATGTTCGGCCCTTCGGACACGGAGTCCGTGCATTCCGAACAGAACATGGCCTGGAAGATCAAGATCAACTCGAACGACGAACTGCGCCAGCGCTTTGTCAATGAAACTGTGCCACAGGCGCATTACCTCGGCCTGACCATCCCGGACGAGCACCTGACATGGAACGAAGAAAAAGACGGTTGGGACTTCTCCGAACCGGACTGGTCCGAGTTCTTTGAGGTTCTCAAGGGCAATGGCCCCTGCAACGAAGAACGCCTCGGTGCCCGCCGCAAGGCCTGGGACGACGGCGCATGGTTCCGGGACGGTCTGAGCGCCTATGCCGAGAAATCCGCGGCCCGCCGCGCCACGACCGCCACAGCCGCGGAATAGGGGAGAGAGTCCAATGACCAAGAAAGAATGGCCGCTCTGGGAGATTTTCATCCGGGGTCAGCACGGGCTGAACCACCGTCACGTTGGTTCTCTGCACGCCCCCGATGCGGAAATGGCGATCAACCACGCCCGGGACGTCTACACCCGCCGCAAGGAGGGCGTGTCGATCTGGGTCGTGCCCTCGGCACAGATCACCGCCTCTGCTCCATCGGAGAAAGGCCCGCTGTTCGATCCGGCGGAGTCAAAAGTCTACCGCCACCCGACCTTCTTCGACATTCCAGATGAAGTGGGGCACATGTGATGTCCGCCGTTATGGAAGCGCCCGAAGCCGATGAAGCGCTGAGACCTGCTTTCTTTGACTGGCTGTGCCGTATGGGTGACAACACGCTGGTGCTTGGCCACCGCACCTCTGAATGGTGCGGCCACGGTCCGGTTCTGGAAGAGGACATCGCGCTTGCCAATACCGCGCTGGACCTGATCGGCCACACGCAGATGTGGCTGGGGCTCGCTGCGGATATCGAAGGCAAAGGTCGCTCCGCCGACGATCTCGCGTATCTGCGCGACGCGATGCACTTTCGCAATGTGAAGCTGGTGGAGCTTCCGAAGGGCGACATCGGCCAGACGATCATGCGTGAATTCCTGTTCGACGCCTTTCATTTCGAACTTTTGACCGCGCTGAAAGCCAGCAAAAGCTCCCGCGTCGCCGAGATCGCCGCAAAGGCGCTCAAGGAAGTCTCCTACCATCTCGATCGCGCCTCCGATCTGGTGGTCCGCCTTGGCGATGGCACCGAGGAAAGCCACGCCCGGATGCAGGCCGCGCTGGACTATCTGTGGCCCTACACCGGCGAAATGTTCACCGCCGATGCGACAGACGAAGCCATGGCTGCGGCAGGCGTCGCGCCCGCACTGGCGGATATGCGTAGCGCCTGGGAAGCGACGGTGTCGGAGGTGCTCGATGAGGCAACGCTTGTCCGTCCGGAGCGCCGCTTTGACGTGCATACCGGCGGCAAGCAAGGTCGGCACACTGAGCACCTTGGCTATATCCTGTCGGAGATGCAGTTTCTCCAGCGGGCCTATCCGGGGGCCACATGGTAACCGCGGCCCTGCCCTCGACGGATCAGGTCTGGGACTGGCTGGCCGAGGTGCCGGACCCTGAAATTCCCGTGGTTTCGGTGACGGAACTGGGCATCATTCGGGAGGTCGCCTGGCAGGGCGACACCCTCCATGTCGCCGTCACGCCGACCTATTCCGGCTGTCCCGCGACGGCGGTGATCGACTTGATGGTCGAGGAAAAGCTGCGCGAAAAGGGCATACTGCATGTCGCCCTTGAACGCCGCATCTCTCCGCCCTGGACCACCGACTGGATCACCCAGAACGCGCGCGACAAGCTCAAGGCCTACGGTATCGCCCCCCCTGTCGACGGCACCGCCAGCGATGGGCGCATGGGCCGGGCTGCCCGCCTCTCGGGCTCGAACCTGAGCATTGAATGCCCCCGCTGCGGATCGTCGGAGACCGAAAAGGTCAGCCAGTACGGCTCGACCCCGTGCAAGGCCGCCTACGTCTGCCGCGACTGTCTTGAGCCCTTCGATTATTTCAAATGTCACTGATGAGCCTCAGCATCAGGCAACAGGAGGTCTGACATGCCCCGCTTTCACACCCTTGACGTCACCGATGTCCAACGCGAGACCCGCGATGCCGTCGTGGTCACGCTTAGACCGCACGATCCGGCCGAATTCGGCTTCACCCAAGGGCAGTACCTTACCTTCCGCCGCGCCTTTGACGGCGAGGAGCTGCGCCGCTCCTACTCGATCTGCGCCGGGCTGGACGAGGGCCTGCTCAAGGTTGGCATCAAACGGGTCGAGGGCGGAGCATTTTCGACCTGGGCCAATGAAAGTCTGAAGCCCGGCGACACCGTCGAAGCCATGCCGCCGCAGGGCCGGTTTTTCACGGTGCTCGAACCGGACACGGCCAAGAACTATCTCGGGTTTGCCGGCGGCTCCGGCATTACGCCGCTTCTATCGATCATCAAGACCACGCTGGCGCGCGAGCCGCTGTCCACCTTCACGCTGGTGTACGCCAACCGGCAGGTCACTTCGATCATGTTCCGCGAGGAGCTTGAGGACATCAAGAACACCTATCTCGGGCGGTTTTCGGTCCTGCATATCCTCGAAACCGAAGGCGATATCGACCTTTTCACCGGACGGGTCGATGCCGAGAAAATGGAGATGCTGTTCCGGCTTTGGATCGACGCCGAGAGCATAGACACGGCCTTTATCTGTGGCCCTGAGCCGATGATGCTGACCATCGCCGACAGCCTGCGCGCTCATGGTCTGGACGACGATCAGATCAAGTTCGAGCTGTTCGCTTCGTCTCAACCGGGCAGAGCGAAGAAGAAAACCGTCTCCAAGGGCGTGGCGGCGCAGGGCGGCGAATGCGCTGTGTCCATCACCCTCGACGGGGTGACTCGCAATTTCACCATGCCAAAGGACGGCACGGTCATCGTCGATGCCGCGCTCGATAACGACATGGACGCGCCCTATTCGTGCAAGGCGGGGGTCTGTTCGACCTGTCGGGCGAAAGTGCTCGAAGGCGAGGTTGAAATGGAGATCAACCACGCCCTAGAAGACTACGAAGTCCGCGCCGGCTACGTGCTGTCGTGTCAGTGCATCCCACTCTCGGACAAGGTGGTGCTGACCTACGACGAATGATCGCGGCCGAGGACGGGGCAGATCACACTGCCCCGGTCACCCGCCAGATGATGTCGCCGACATCATCGGCCATCAGCAGCGATTTGCCATCCGGCCCGATTGTCACGCCAACCGGTCGTCCGTAGGCCAGCTTTTCGTCCTCGGACAGGAAGCCGGACAGAATGTCCCGCGCCGGACCGCTCGGCTTGCCGTTCTCGAAGGGTACGAAAATCAGCTTGTAGCCGCTGAGGATCGAGCGGTTCCAGGATCCGTGCTGCCCGATCACCATGCCATCGCCGAAGCCTGGCAAGGTGCCCGCCGGCATCCAGCAAAGCCCAAGCGATGCCGTGTGCCCACCGAGCGCAAAATCCGGCGTGATCGCCTTGGCGACCATTTGCGGGTCCTGCGGCACACGGTCATCCACGGTCTTGCCCCAGTAACAGTAAGGCCAGCCGTAAAAGCCACCCTCCTCGACCGACGTCAGATAATCCGGCGGCGTCTCATCCCCGAGGCCGTCGCGTTCGTTCACCGCGGTCCAGAGCTTGCAGGTCACCGGCTCCCACGCCATGCCAACCGCATTGCGCAACCCGGAGGCAAAGATCCGTGCCTCGCCGCTCGCCACGTCCAACTCCCAGATCGCCGCGCGGCCCTCTTCGACCTCCATCCCCTGATCGGCAATATTCGAAAGCGATCCGACACCGGCATAGATCTTGCTCTCGTCGGGCGAGACGAGCAGGCTGCGGGTCCAATGGCCGTGTGGTTTGAAATCCACCAGTTTCTCGCCCTCGCCGCTTAGCGCCGTCGCGCCGGGCGCGTAGTCAAAGACGCGGATCCCATCCGTGTTGCCCAGGTAAAAGCGATTTCCGATCAGCGCCATGCCGAATGGCTGGTTTTGGTTCTCGACAAAGACCTCACGAATTTCGGCCGTCCCGTCGCCGTCGGCGTCCCGCCACAAGGTCACGCGGTTCGCGCTCTTGCCGATGGCCTTGACGCGGCGCATCGTGGCCTGCGCGGCGTGATCCATCAGGGTCTTTGGCGGCCCGGGCTGCTCCTTGGATTCCGCCACAAGCACATCCCCGTTGGGAAGCACCTCGATCCAGCGGGGATGATCAAGGCCGGAGGCAAAGGCATTGACTGTCAGACCCGGCGCACAGATCGGCAACCGGCCGTTTTTCCAGCCTTCTGCCGCTGGCATTTTCAGCGTCATGATCCCCTGTTTGCGCGCTTCGGGGATCTCCGGCTTGTCGCCGAACGCCTGATGCTTCGGCGAACCCATGCGCCGCATGTAGGCGACGGAGCCCCCCACGAGAGCGGTGGCTTTTGCGAGAATATTCATGTCAGTTTTTCCTGTGTTTTCGCTTCATCCTACCGGAGATGAGACCGCCACGACACCCTCCATCTTGCAGGGCGCATGAGGGCCACGCCGCCGCAGGACCGCGATTGGCTCCCGGCCGCGCACGACGCGGGACAGGCACCTGATCCGACAAGCCGCCGTTCGGCGAGGCGGGCGGCTTTCAGGCGCGCCTGCCCCGGCTCCCGTGAGCTTTGCGGCTATACAGAGTGACCCAGATGGCGGCCCCAACGACAAGACACGCCCCGCAGAGAAATGCGACCGTCGGGCGCTCATCAAACACGAAAAACCCGACCGAGACGGAGAACACCAGGCTCAGGTAGCTTAGAACCGAAAGAAACCCTGCGGTCCCGTGGTACTGCGCGCGAAGGTAGCAAACCTGCGCCGTCTGCGCAAAAAGCCCCACCAGCAGCAGCGGCACCAGATGTCCCGGCTGGACCGGCGTCCAAAAGGCCAGCGCGACTGGGGCCGAAAAGATGGTCAGACCTGCTGTGTAGAATGTCATCATCACGATCACTGGCGCCGCACGCAGTCGACGGGTCGCAATCACGGTTCCGGCCCCGGAAAACACCACCACCGCCATTGCGGCAAGACCGAGGTTCCAGGGCACCGCGCCGGGCTGAACCGCGATCAAAACGCCGCAAAGTGCCAGACCGGCGGCGATCCACTGTCGGCCCGTGATCGTCTCGCGCAGCAACAAACCGGCCAGAACCATCGTCATCAAGGGCCGGGTGAACCCAAGGGCCGAAACCGTGGCAAAGGGAATGCGCGATATGGCAAAAAAGCTGGCCGACAGGGTGATCACGGCCATCAGGACCCGCAGGAGATGCAACCCCAGAGTCTCTACCTGCCGGAACAGGGCCCGCTCCCGTACAATCAACGGCGCGATCAGCACGAGACCGGTCAGGGCGCGCAAGAAGACGATCTGCGAGGCGGGGTAATCCGCCCCGAGCCACTTCACGATCGAGAGCGCCCAGATGTTGAGCGACATATCCGCCAGCAGCCAGCCGCCGCCGCGCAGATTGTCACGCGGGGCGTCTTCGCTCATCGGCGCGGAGCGATCAGGTTCGCCATCAACCGGAATGCTCCGGGCACAAGGTGCTCCATCTGGTGGTGCAGGATCAAAGATGTGTGCACGTGCCGCCCTTTTCCAATATCCGCAACCAGAAGCGCGCCGCGATGCGGGGACTCCTCAGGATCGGACATTTCCAGAAGCGGTGTGTACGCCGGATCCCAGGACCTGGCAAAGTACAGCCCGCGCTCCTTGACCCACCCCTGCCAATCCTCCGGCCCGATCCTGTTCGGCACGCTCAGGATGTCGTGCTCACCAAGATGGCGCACCGCAGCGGTCTCATCGGTCACACGCCAGCGCAGGGACGGCTGGCCGATTTCGAGCCGCCGGGGCGGTATGGTGTCAGGGTCCCAATTGTCCCACGGCCGATGGTAGAGCGTCACAAGCGTGCCGCCGTCTTCGGTCCAGCGGTGCAATCGCGGCATGACAGCGGCAAGACCGGGCCGGAACCGCATGGCGAATATGCCGATGATGATCGTGTCGAACCGGGCCAGCACCGCGTCGCTGGACAGATCGTCGGGGCCAACGGTTTCGACCGTCGCGCCAATGGCCCGCAGCCAATGATCCACACGATCATTGCCCGCACCGACATAGCCCACCCGAACTTCCGGCACCGCTGCGTGCAGCGCGCGCAGGCTGATGTCAGCCGCACGGTGGGTGGCGGTTTTTTGCACATGAGCGTGGTCGATCTGGCGCACCACAGCAGCGGCGCAGCCTCCAACCTGCACCGGGATATGGTACAGCCCGGCTGTCGCATCCTGTGGCAGCGTAATCCGGCGGAGCTCGCCTTCGGATGTGACCGTCCAGCCCTCCGGAGCATCAAGCTGCGCCTCCGCGCCGCCCGGGCGTACGTCCCGGATCGTCACCTCTGCTGTCCGCTCCGCGCCTGCCAGGTTGATCAACGCCTTGTCCGGCGACACCGCCACCGCGTGCGATGGCAGAATGACCGGCACTTGCTCGAACGGAACCCGCGTCACGATCTCAGTATCCAGCGTCCGGATGGTCAGCTGGACCGCTGGCGCGCCCGGCGCGGCGGGGTCGTAGAACGCAGGATAGGGGTCGCTGGGCACGGCGTCCTCAGCGACGGTCAAGACGCCATCGGCCTCACGCAAACCCTCCGGCAAGACAAGCGATACAGAGACCTCCGCACGACCAGGATCCAGCTCGACCGTCAGGGGCGCGCTCGATCCGGCATGCAGGAAACTCTGCGCAACCCGGGCATGCACCTCGACGCCCACAGCGATCCGCAAGACATGGGAAAGCTGGCACTCCTTGGCCTCCAAACGGTGGGCGATCTCGTCCCGCGCGTCCGCAGGACAGCCCGCCACGGCGGCGCGCACCGCCTTGAGCGCGGCAAGTGCGCCTTCGGCAACCTTTGAGTAGTCAGGAAACGCCGCAATGGCGGCGTCGATCCCGGCCTGTGCAGCGATCAGATGGTCTGCAATCGGTCCGGCCGCATCCAGCGCCGCGAGATCCCCCAGCGTGGCTGGCAATCCAGCCGTCAGGGCGACATCCGGGCCGCGAACATGGGTTTCGGCAAGATGCAGCTTCCAGTCGGCGCGCGAGCCGGGCGGCACCCAACGGCCCATGCCCTGCGTGCGGTGAAAGGCCCGGGATTGCTGACCGATGCGGCTCCAGCTCCAGCCACTGACCGGATCACCGCCAGACCCGTCGATGGTCAGTGTCGCGGGCGGGGGCGGCTCGGCATCATCATAGGCCTGACCTGCGCCCGAGGTCGCGGGGAGGTAGAGTTTTCGCACCTGCCACGGCGGCAGATTGCAGGGAAACCGCGGATCGGCTGCCGCCGCCATCACCTCATGCGCCGCCTGCGTCATGGCGCGGTGGTGTCCGTGCTGGCCCGGGACATCAAGAAAGGTCGGACACAGGATGTCCGGCCGCTCGCTCCGAACGATCTCGACAAAGCGGGCGAGGGTCCGTTCGCGCCCCCACTTCCCAAGCGTTTCCACACCGCTCTTCGAAAACCCGAAGTCCGTGATCGGGTCGTCCGGCGTTTCGGAATGCCAATACATCCGCATACCAAGGACATCGCAGGCCCGTTCCATCTCGCGGGTTCGCAGCGCGCCAAGATCGGCTCCCGCTTCGGTGCCGATGTCGTTCTGGCCGCCCTCGCCCCGCGTCGAACAGGCGTAGGAGAGGTTAATGCCATCCCGAAAGGTCAGAGCGGCCAGCATTCCGGACATTTCGTCATCCGGATGAGCGCCGGATTGCATGAACCGGACAACCGAGACCAGAGGGCGCAGAGCCCACCAAAGCGCCATGATCCTCGGGCGTGCGCGGTCTTCGACAATCCGGGATTGATCTGGGGTGGTCATGGCCTCTCCTGGGTCGGGTCTGCAAATCGTGGGACGAAGGCCTGATCAATCACCAGCGCCGCCGCGCCAAGCGTTGCCGTCAGACGCCCCGAGGCGCCCTTCATCAGGCGGGGATGCTGCCTGTCAGCGCGGCTCGACACGGAGCGTTCCGCCAAGGGCAGGGTTTCGGTCAGATGTTCGAGGATCGGTTGCGGCATCGCCCCGCCAAGGATCACGGTTTCGGGGTCAAACAGGTTTTCGAGCGTGGTGATCGCCGCCGCAAGCGGCTCGGTTGCGGTGTCCAGCCAGGCCATCAAGACCGGATGGCGCGCCGCGTACAGATCGGCAAGATCCTCCGTGCTCGACGCCGTCACGCCCCGCTCTTCCAGCGCGCGCTGGACGGAGAAGCGACTCACGACATTTTCCAACGGAACCGAGCGCCCCCCGCTCGGGACGGGAATGTGGCCGATTTCCCCCGCGTTGCCGAATGCACCGGTCAGCAGACGGCCATTGGCAATCACGCCAAGACCTAGGCCCCGGCCAAAGTAGATATAGGCAAAGGACTCCAAATTCTGGGCGACGCCGTTGAAGCGCTCGGCCATGGCCGAAGCGTTGGCGTCGTTCTCGACCAGCACCGGAATAGCCAGATGGTCGGCAAACCAGCTTCGCGGCGCGATCCCGTCCCAACCGGGCAGATCCGACACACTGCCGCTCAGCCCTGTGGATCCGAACGGTCCCGGCATCACGATCCCGGCGCCCAGCAGTCGCTGCGGCTCTATCGACGCGCGGACCATGATGTCCTTCCGCAAGGAGAGGAGTGCCCGCGTGACCGTATCGCGGTCCGTGGCCGGAAGCGATCGACGCTCGGAGGCCATTGTCTCGCCGCAGAGGTTGAGAACGGCCGCAAAGATCGCGTCCGGCCGGATTTCCACGCCGAGCGCAAAGGCCCCGCCCGGGTTCAGCGCATATTGCACCGGCGGATGCCCTCGGCCGGACGCGACACGTCCCTTTTCGACAATAAGTCCGTCATCGAGAAGATCCGACGTGATGTTCGAGACCGCCTGGATCGACAAACCTGCGGCACGGGCGATCTCCGCCCTGCCCATTTTTCCGGCGTTGCGCACCTGACCAAGGACCATCCGCCTGTTGTGGCTGCGCGAACGCCCTGCATTGGCGCCAAGAACGATATCTGAGAGCATGATCATGTCTTCGCTTACCGCAACAAACTTGAATACTCAATACAGTTGAGTTAACCATTGAGGACGCGGCCACGACCGCGGCAAGGACCGGCTGCAGTCGGCATCGTCAACAGGGAGAAAGACATTGACTTTCAGAGGATTGAAATCGTTCGCATTTGCTGGCGCGGCGAGCCTTGCCGCGCTTGCTGCAACCTCCGCGCAAGCCGTGGAGATCGAGTACTGGCAATATTTCTACGACGCCCGCGTGACCGCCATGGAGCAGTTGATCGAGGCGTTCGAAGCGGCAAACCCGGACATCACGGTGACGATGACGACCTTCCCCTATGCCGATTACCGCACCAAGGTCGCCGCATCGATCCCGGCCGGGGAAGGCCCCGACGTGGTTCAGCTTTTCTACGGCTGGCTCAATGATTACGTGGAGGCCGACCTGATCCAGCCGCTTCCGGCGGACACCTTCCCGGCGGCGCAGATCGACGCCGACTTCTTCCCGATGGTTCAGGCCATGAAAGACGGCGACAACTACTGGGCCCTGCCGACCGCCGTTCGCTCGCTGGCGCTGTTCTACAACGAACGACTGCTGGATGAGGCGGGCGTCGAACCGCCCGCCACGCTCGAAGAGCTGATGACTGTCGCCGCCGCGACCACAAAGGTCGACGGCGCAGGCAACCTGACACAAGTCGGTCTGACGGCGGGCATGACGGCCCAGGACCACCATTGGTGGCGTGAAGGGCTGGTGCGGCAAATGGGCGGCGAGCCTTACCTCGATGACTACAAGACGGTGAATTACGACTCCGAGGCCGGGCTCGATGCGCTCAATTTCTACACCAACCTCTTCATGGGCGAAAACCCGGTCACCGCGATCGGCTTCATGGATGAGCCGCAGGCCGCGTTCAAGGCCGGCCGCGCGGCGTTGCATATCGACGGCTCGTTCCGGATCGGCTCGCTGGCCGGCATTCGCGGCCTCAAGTGGGGCGTGACCGAACTTCCCGCAACGGCAGACGGGACGCGATCGAATTATTCGTCCTATTGGGTCAATGCGATCACCACGAAGGCTGAAGGCGAGAAATACGACGCCGCCGTGAAGTTCATGGAGTACATCACCTCCGATGAGGCGATGCAGGTCTGGCTCGATGTGGTCGGGGAGTTGCCCGCGAAACCATCGGTTGGCATGACCGATGAGAATGCAAACGACCCGGTCTTCGGCCCGTTCATCCGTGGTCTAGAATACGCCCATACCACCAAGTTCGCAGATGAATCCGGTCAGCGTCAGCTGATGGTGGAAATGATCGAGCGTATCCAGCTCGAAGACATGGACCCCGCCGAAAGCCTCGCCATCGCGGCCAAAGCCGAGCAGGCATTGCTCGACGAATACTACGCCAAGTGACCAATGCCGCTCCGGCCTTTCAGAGGCCGGGGCCAATCCTGCGCGCGAGGACAGCATGATCCGTTGGAGCAGTCTTACGATCCGGCAAAAACACATCGCCTGGGCCTGGGCGTTTCTTGCCCTGCCCGTGGTGTTTTATTCGGTGATCCGGTTCTACCCGACCGGGAATGCGATCCTGATCAGCTTCCAGGACTGGAACCTGCTGGGCACGCGCGAATGGGCGGGGTTCGACAATTACGTCAAGCTCTTCAATGATCCGGTGTTCTGGAAGGTGTTCAAGAACACATTTGTCTACCTGTTGCTGGGCACCCCGATCAGCCTCGTTCTGTCCTTCGTGATCGCCTACCACCTCGACAAGTTGCGCTTCATGCACGGCTTTCTGCGGATGCTCTATTTCCTGCCGTTCATGACAAGCGCCGTGGCGATGGCTTGGGTCTGGCGCTGGTTCTATCAACCGGTGCCGATCGGGCTGTTCAACAACATGCTGGCCAGTTTCGGCATTCCGCAGATCAATTTCCTCAATTCGACAACCAACGCGCTGCCGGCGGTCCTTGCCCCGGCGGTCTGGGCCGGGCTTGGGTTTCAGGTCATCATCTTCATGGCCGGTCTGCGGGCCATCCCCAAGAGCTATTATGAGGCGGCAAAGATCGACGGCGTCGGCTGGTGGACCGTGCTTTGGGAAATCACCATCCCGCTGCTCAAACCCACCATCGTCTTTATCGTCGTATTTTCGTCGATCGGCTTTCTGCGAATCTTTGACCATGTCTTCAACATGACGACGAACAATCCGGGCGGGCCGCTCAACTCGACGAAACCGCTTGTCCTGATGATCTACGAGAGCGCGTTTTCGAAGTTCGACATGGGCTATGCGGCGGCTCAGACCGTGGTTCTGTTCCTTGTCCTTCTGGTTGTCAGCCTCCTGCAGCTTCGCATCCTGAGGGACAAATAATGGCGATCACGGAAGAGATCCGACCGACAACCGATGCCCTTCTCAAATCAGAGGCACCAAAACGTCCGCGCAACCTGGGGCAATTTCTGCGTTGGCTGCTGCTGTTTCTCGGCGGGATCGCGATGGTCATGCCCATCGTCTACATGCTGTCGACTTCACTGAAATGGCCACATGAGGTCTACAACCTCAAGCTCATCCCCGACGAGCCGACGCTTGAAAACTACACCTATGTTCTTGAGGATGGCCGGTTCTACTGGTGGTTCCTCAATTCGATCATCATCGCCGTGATCACCACGGTCTGCAACGTCATCTTTGACAGCCTTGTCGGCTATACGCTGTGCAAGTTCCGCTTTCCCGGCCGCTACATCGTCTTTATCGCCATCCTGTCGACCCTGATGATCCCCACCGAAATGCTGGTGATCCCGTGGTATCTGATGAGCCAGCAGTTCGGCTGGCTCGACACCTATTGGGGCATCATGTTCCCCGGCCTGATGACGGCCTTCGGCACCTTCTTGATGAAGCAATTCTTCGAGACCGTCCCGGACGATTTCATCGAAGCGGCCCGGATCGACGGGCTGAACGAGTTGCAGATATGGTGGATCGTGGCGATGCCCTTGGTCAAACCGGCGCTCGCGGCGCTGGCGATCTTTGTGTTCCTGGGCAACTGGACCGCCTTTATCTGGCCGCTGATCGTCACAAGTTCGGTCGAGATGTACACGCTCCCGGTGGGCCTCTCCTCCTTCGGCGACGAGGCGGACGTGGCCTGGGAGCTGATCATGACCGGAGCGGCGATTTCCACCATCCCGACGCTGATCGTCTTCCTGGTTTTCCAGCGATTCATCATCCGGGGCGTTGTCATGGCGGGGCTGAAGGGATGAACGATCATTCGACAAAGAAAGCAGGTGACGCCGTGGCGACCCCAGAAGGCAAACGCGCAGCCCCCCACCTCCGAGACACCACCACCTTCCCGGACCCGGTCTACCGCGACACGGTGCTGGCCCCGCTGTTCGAGGGGGTAAAGGCGCATTACGCCACGCACATGGCGGCGATCAATCGCGCGCATCTGGTGATGCTGTCTGAAACCGGCATCCTCTCCGGCACCGACGCCGCGAAAATCGCCGGGGCGCTTGCCGCCATCGAGGCCGAAACCGACATCGACGCGCTGACCTATACCGGTGAATTCGAGGACTACTTCTTCGTGGTCGAGGCCGCCCTGCGCGACAGGCTTGGCGATCTCGGCGGCGCGCTGCACACTGCCCGCTCGCGCAACGACATGGATCACACGCTGTTCAAACTGGCCCTGCGGCAAAGAAGCGACACGATGCAATCGCAGATGCTGGATCTCGCGGATGCGCTGATCGCCAAGGCGCGGGCAGAGGCCGAAACGCCGATCGTCGCCTATACTCACGGCCAACCCGCCCAACCAACGACCTTCGGCCATTATCTCGCGGCGATGATCGAGGTGCTGCTGCGCGATGCCGCGCGGCTCGACGCGGCGGCCGACGCGCTGGAGCACTGCCCCATGGGGGCGGCGGCGATCACCACGTCGGGCTTCCCGATTGATCGGGAGCGGGTTGCGGATCTGCTCGGGTTCGAGGGGCCGCTGGTCAACTCCTATGGCTGCATTGCCTCGGTCGATTACGTCACCGGGCTCTACAGCGCGATCAAGCTTGTTTTCCTGCATCTGGGCCGCGTCGTTCAGGACATGGCCTTCTGGTCCAGCTTCGAGGTCGGTCAGCTTTATGTGCCCAACGCACTGGTTCAGATCAGCTCGATCATGCCGCAAAAACGCAACCCGGTGCCCATCGAACACATGCGCCATCTGGCATCGGTCACGGCGGGGCGCTGCGACATGGTCGTCAACACCATGCACAACACGCCGTTCACCGACATGAACGACAGCGAGGGCGAGGTGCAGCAGGCGGGCTATGCCGCGTTCGAAAGCGGTGGCCGGGTGCTGCACCTGCTCACGGCCTTTCTGCCTGCCTGCGGGATCAATGCCGCCAACGTGCAGCGCAACGCCGATGCCGCCTGCGTAACGATCACGGAGCTGGCCGACACACTGGTCCGCAGCGAGGCCCTGACCTTCCGGCAGGCGCATGAAATCGCGGCCAGAACGGCGCGGGCGGTGATTGCCGAACAGCGCCCGCTCGGCGACGGCCATGACGCTTTCGCCGCCGCCTTCGAGGCCGAAACCGGGCGTGCGACACGCCTGAGCGATGCGGACTTCCGGCAGGCCTGCTCGGTCGAGGCGTTCATCGCCGTGCGCAATCGCACCGGCGGTCCCGCACCGGAGGCTCTGGCGCGGGCGCTGGACACCGCGCAGGCTGCCACCGACGATCTCAGGGCCGCGCAGGACAGGCGCCGGTCGCGACACACCCGGGCCGCAAGCGATCTGCACGCCGCCTTTGCCAACTTGATGGAGCGCTGACCCGTGGCTGACTTAATTCTTCGCGATCTGGTGAAGGCCTACGACAAGACCGAAGTGCTTCACAGCATCAACCTCGCGGTTGAAGACGGCGAATTCGTCGTTTTTGTCGGGCCGTCCGGCTGTGGAAAATCCACGACATTGCGGATGATCGCCGGGCTTGAGGAGGTCACCTCCGGGGTGATCGAAATCGGCGGGACCGTGGTCAACAACCTCGAACCCAAGGATCGCGATATCGCGATGGTGTTTCAGAATTACGCGATCTATCCGCATATGAGCGTGCGAAAGAACATCGGTTTTGGCCTGAGAAGCTCGAAGGCATCCAAACCCGAAAAGGAAAAACGGATCGAGGAGGTGGCCACGCTTCTCGGCATGACCGATCTGCTGGACCGCAAGCCCAGCCAGCTTTCCGGTGGCCAGCGGCAGCGCGTCGCCATCGGGCGGGCCATGGTGCGCGATCCTGCGGTTTTCCTGTTCGACGAGCCGCTGTCGAACCTCGACGCCCAACTGCGCACCCAGATGCGTCTGGAGATCAAGAAGCTGCACCAGCGTGTCGGCTCCACGATCGTTTTCGTCACCCACGATCAGGTCGAAGCCATGACCATGGCCGACCGCATAGTCATCATGAAGGACGGTCACATCCAGCAGGTCGGCACCCCCGCCGATGTGTATCACAAACCGGCCAACACCTTTGTCGCAACATTTATCGGCGCCCCGGCGATGAACATGATCGCGGGCAAGGTCACCGGCGATGGGGCGGTTTCGCTCGCAACCGGCGGAACGCTGCACCTTGCCAAACCACTCCCCGAGGGACGGGAGATCATCATCGGCATCCGCCCCGAGGATTTCGTGGCCGGAGACCCCCGGCGCGTCCTTGAGGGACCGGTCACCGTGCGCGAGCCGCTGGGCCATGAGACGCTGATCTATGTCGGCACCTCCGAAGGCGACGTGATCGCCAAGGCCGACGGTCGCAATCCGCCCCAGATCGGCGAGGCTGTCTCTCTCGGTGCCCATCCAGACAATATCCACGTCTTCGACGCCAGGACCGGCGAGACGCTCAGATGACCGATGCAAAGGCCATTCTCTGCGTCGGGCGGCTCTATTGCGATCTTATCTTCACCGGATTGCCACGGCTGCCGACGATGGGCACCGAGGTCTACGCCGCAGGGACAGGCCTGCACGCTGGCGGGGGTGCGTACATCACCGCAGCGCATCTTTCGGCGCTCGGGAACAGGGCTGCGCTTTGCGCCACACTGCCGGTGCCGCCGTTCCGCGATATCGTGGTGAGGGACCTTGAGAATGCTGGCGTGGATGCGCACCTGTGTACCGACAGTGACCCGACCGAAGATCCGCAAATCACCGTCGCCCTTGCAGGCAGGTCCGACCGGGCCTTCGTGACACGCCGGGTCGGGCCGGCCTTCCCGCCCCTGTCGGTGCAACACATCCACGATCTTGGGGCGCGCCATATTCACATCGGGGAACTTGCGACACTGACCGGGCGCCCGGAGCTGATTGATCTGGCACGGCGCGCCGGGGTCACGCTGTCGCTCGATTGCGGGTGGGACGAGGATCTCGATATCACCCGGATCGGCGATCTGATCTCCGATGTTGACGTATTCCTGCCGAACGAGGCCGAAATGGAGATGCTGACGCGTGCCGGTGTGCACAGGTCCGTCGCGCCTCTTACCGTGATCAAGCAAGGCAAAAGCGGCGCGCTGGCGATCCGCGGCACAGAACGCATCCATGAGGGGGCCAAGGTCGTCGAGGCCATCGACACCACCGGCGCGGGCGACGCGTTCAACGCCGGTTTCCTGAGCAGCTGGCTCTCTGGCCATGATCTCCGGAACTGCCTGCGATCCGGACACCGCCGGGGTCATCTGGCCGTCTCGCAGCGGGGGGGCTTCCGTGCACCGCCTCAGCCGCCCGGCCCGGGCGCACAGGATGCGGACAAGGCCGATGCCGGACAAGAGCGCCAGATCGGCACCGCTCGCGCCCCCTCTTCCAACCATTGACACCCGAACACGGACAGACGGCACGCTGGCCGCCGTCCGCAGGAGCATGAACCATGGAAGTGATCATCCGGCCCGACCGCCTGAGCGCCGTGGACCTGACCGTCCGTCTGATCGAAAAGCGCCTGCGGGACAAGCCAGACCTGGTGCTTGGCCTCGCCACGGGTCGCACGATGGAGGCGGTCTATGCCGGACTTGTTGCCTCCGGGGTTTCCTTTGCCCGATGCCGCACCTTCAATCTTGATGAGTACATCGGGCTACCCGCGACAAATCCCAACTCCTACGCGCACTACATGCATACGCATCTGTTCAGCAAGGTCGACATCGACCCCGCCAACACGCACCTCCCCTACGGGATGGCCCCGGACCTCAAGCTGGCCGCCCGCGAGTACGAGGACCGCATCGCCGCGGCGGGCGGCATTGACCTGCAACTGCTCGGCATCGGGCAGGCCGGGCATATCGGCTTCAATGAGCCGCTCTCTGCCCTGATGTCGCGCACCCGCGATAAATCCCTGACCCCGGCAACCCGTCAGCAGAACGCCGGGATGTTCGGCGGTGATGCGCAGGCCGTACCAAGCAGAGCGCTGACCATGGGCGTCGGGACCATTCTGGAGGCGCGGGAGTTGCTGCTTCTGGCCTGCGGCGCGGCCAAGGCAGGGGTGATCGCCTCCGCCGTCGAAGGGCCGCTGACTTCGCGCGTCAGCGCCTCTGCCATCCAGCTTCATCCGAGCTGCAAAGTGGTGCTCGACGATGACGCGGCCGCTGAGCTGACGGGCCGCGAGTACTACGACTTCGTCTTTTCGAACGAGCCCGAATGGGCCGAATTCCGCGAAGAAACCGACCGGTAGCGGCGGCGGGGCCCACGGCGCTCTCATCCCTTGGCCGTGGGGCATTTATCTCGTGCCGGGATCGTGCTTTGAATACGCGATGGACAAGCTCTCGGTCATGAATGCCTTCTGCCGTATCGTCGAGCGCGGTAGTTTTTCCCGCGCGGCGGAGGACCTGGGCGTCTCCCCAGCGCTGCTGAGCCGCGAGGTGAAACTGCTTGAGGACAGCCTCGGCGCGAGTCTGCTGACGCGCACGACCCGCACCATGTCCCTGACCGACAACGGTCGCCTGTTCTATGACGAAGCGCTCGGGATCCTTGGCGCAGTCAGTCAGGTCGAGGATCGCATACGCGCGGGCGCGGGCGCTGTCAGCGGACATCTCAAGGTCAACGCGTCGCACTCCTTCGGCCAGATGGTGATCGCCCCGCTGCTGCCGGATTTTCTCGCTCAATATCCGGATGTGCGGCTGACGCTGTCGCTCGACGATCGGGTTGTGGATATGATCGAAGGGGGCTTCGATGTCTCGATCCGCATCCGCTCAACCATGCCGGATTCCGCGCTGATCGCCCGCAAGATCGGCACGATGCGTCAACGCATCTTCGCCGCGCCGGAGTACCTGGCCCGAAACGGCACGCCCAAGACCCCATACGACCTCGAGCATCACCCGGTCGTCGGGTTCCTGCTGGCCGATCATCTGAACTCCTGGAGGCTGAACAGTCCCGGCGGGATCGTTATTGTGCCGCTCGATCCTTTTGTCCGCGTCGGCAACAGCCTTGTTGTCCGCGATCTGCTCCTTGCCGGTTTGGGGGTCGGGACCCCGGATTTCATCTCGGACGCAGAAGAGGCGAAGGGGACGCTTGTCCGGGTGCTTCCGGACCACGAATTGCCCGCCCCGGAGATTTTTGCAATCACCGGCTCAAGGCTTGGTCTCGACGCCCGCGTGTCGGCCTTCCTCGACCATCTGTCTGTGGCGCTGCGGCGCTGACATTCTTCAACCTACGTAAAGAGTGATCTTACGTTTTGCCGGTTATTCCGGCCCCCTCCAAGAGCGATCTTCTGGCCACAAAACCAACGCCAAGGAGATCCACATGACCCGTATTCTCGTTCTCTATTATTCCAGCTATGGACATGTCCGCACGCTGGCGCAGGCAGAGGCCGAAGGCGCGCGCGGCGTGCCGGGCACAGCCGTCGATATTCGCCGTATTCCCGAAACCGTCCCCGACGCCGTCCGCAGAACCGCCGGATACTTGCCCGATGACACGCCCGAGGCCGCGCCCGCCGATCTGGCGCACTACGACGGCATTCTGCTCGGCACGCCCACGCGTTTCGGGATGATGGCCGGGCAGGTAAAGCAATTTCTCGATCAGGCGGGCGGCCTCTGGGCGCAGAACGCGCTTGTCGGCAAGGTCGCAGGCGTGTTCGCCTCCACCGGCTCCCAGCATGGCGGGCATGAGGCGACGCTGCTGTCGACCCAGATCCCGCTGCAGCATTTCGGCATGGTGATCGCCGGGATGCCCTATACCTTCGCGGGCCAGACATCGCGCGATGGCATCATCGGCGGCGCGCCTTATGGCGCGGGGACGATTGCCGGGGCCGACGGGGCGCTGGTCCCGACCGAAACGGACCTTGCTGGCGCGCGCTATCAGGGGGCGTATGTGGCCCGCATCGCCGCGCAGCTTGGATCCGCTGAGCTGCACCGGGAGGTCGCGTGATGGCTGCGCTGACCCTTGATTTCTTTCATGACGCGGTCTGCGCGTGGTGTTTCAACCTCTCCCCCCGCCTGCGCACCCTTGCACGGGAGCACGACCTCGACATCCGCCATCACACCTTTGTTCTTCAGGCCAGCCCGGCGGAGATGGCGGCGCGTTGGGGCTCAGCCGCGAAGGCGCGGGAGACAATCCTGGCACATTGGAGCCAGTGCCGTGCCGCAAGCGACCGCCCCACGTTCATCAACATCGACGGCATGCGCCGGGCTGCCTTCGACTATCCGCACGGGATGCTCGCCGCGCTGGCGTGCAAGGCGGCAGAGACGGTCGGCGGCCAGGCCGGACATTGGGACATGTTCGACCGGCTGCAACACGCACATATCACCAAGGCCCGGAACATCGCGGATCGCGCGGTCATTCTCGCCCTGGCGGCATCGCTCGGTTACGACCAGACGGCGTTCAACACGCTGCTCGATGATACGCGGATTGCCCGCGCTGTTGACGCGGATCGGCAGCGCGCAAGACAGCTAAACATACGCAGCGTTCCGACGCTGCGCGTACGCGAAACGGGCGTACAGCTGCTCCATGGCTCCATGGAGGATCTGCGGGCGCAAATAATGCACGCCGCCCGTCTCGCCGACGCGCACAAAGGGGCGGCCTGATGCGAAGTCTCTTCTTTTTTCCGAACGCGCACCACACAGCGGGCCAAAACCGCCGCAGCCTGCCCCGAAGCTGGCCGCATTGCCAAAGCGCTCCATCGGTGAGCGCCCCGTTGGAGATCCCGTCATGACCCGCACCACCGATATCCTGCTCACGGCGATCGCCCCGGCCATCTGGGGGAGCACCTATTTCGTCACGACGGAATTCCTGCCCGAAGGCTACCCCATCACACTCGCCGTCTTGCGGGCCTTGCCTGCCGGGCTGCTGTTGCTGGCGGTGACGCGGTGCCTGCCGCCACGCGCATGGATTGGCCGGGTTCTGCTGCTTGGCGGGCTGAACTTCGCAGTGTTCTGGACCCTGCTTTTTGTCGCGGCCTATCACTTGCCCGGCGGTGTCGCGGCCACAGTCACCTCTGTTCAGGCGCTGATGGTCATCGGCATGGCGCGCGGCTGGCTCGGGACACCGGTTCGCGCCAAAGCAGTGGCCGCCGCGATCGCCGGGATCTTTGGCGTCGGCCTTTTGCTGCTTGGTCCGGGCGCGGCGTTCGATCCGGTCGGGTTCGCGGCGGCACTTGCCGCCGCCGCTGCCATGGCCGCAGGCACTGTTCTCAGCCGCAAATGGCAACCTCCGGTGCCCGCGCTGACCTTCACGGCCTGGCAGCTTTCGGCGGGTGGGTTGATCCTGCTGCCTCTGTCGCTCATGGTTGAGCCGCCCCTGCCAGCGCTCGATCTGGTCAACATCGGCGGGCTTGTCTGGCTTGGCCTTGTCGGGGCAGCGATGACCTACTGGATCTGGTTCCGCGGTGTGGCCCGGATCGAGCCCGGCGCAATCTCCATGCTTGGCATGATGAGTCCGGTCACCGCGGTCTGCCTCGGCTGGATCTGGCTTGGCCAGTCTTTGAGCGCCCTGCAACTCCTCGGCGCGGCAATCGTGCTCGGTTCGGTCTGGCTCGGCCAGAGGGCCAGCCGTCCCCGGCCTCTTCCGCGCCCGGCGGTCCGCACCCGGCAGCGGCTCGTCCCGTAAAGGACGAGCCCGGGGCTGCCGCGACTTACTTGGTCAGCAACTGCGGCAGCCACGTTGCCAGCGCCGGGATGTAGGACACGGCCAGGAGAACGAGAATGTTGGTCAACAGGAACGGCAGGATCGCAATGATCACCGGCATCAGCGGCAAGCGTGCAATGCCGGCACAGACAAAAAGGCAAACGCCCACCGGGGGCGTGGTCAGCCCGATCATCAGGTTCAGCACTGCGAACGTGGCGAAATGCAGCGGGTCAATCCCGACCGCCTGAGCCAGAGACAACAGCGGTACGAAGAGGATGATCAGCGCCGCGATTGTCTCCATGAACATGCCGACAAACAGCAGCAGAATGTTGATCAGCAAGATGACGACAAACTTGTTGTCGGTGATCGAAAGCACCCCGTCTGCGATTGCCTGTGGAATTCTCTCGGAAACGAGAATCCAGCCGAACACGTTGGCAAACCCGACAAGCGCCAGAATCCCCGCCGCCGAAATCGCACTGTCGACGATGATGCCCGGCACATTCCAGAGCGGCAGCTCGCGGTAGATGAAAGCGCCGACCAGGAAGGCATAGAGGCTGGCCACGACGGCTGTTTCGGTCGGAGTGGCCAGACCGGACAGCAGGCCGTAGATGATCAGGAAAGTCATGGCCAACGCCCAGAACGCGCCACCAAACGCGCGAACGATCTCGCCAAGACCTTGCCATTCCTGCCGGGGGAAGTTGCGCCGCGCCGAGATGATATAGGCGGTAACCATCATCGAGACGCCCATGAGAATTCCGGGCACCGCGCCAGCCAGAAACATCTGGCCGACAGAGATGCCCGACAGGGCGCCGACGATGATCATTGGCACCGACGGCGGAATGATCGGCCCCACGGTGGAGGAGGCGGCGGTCACCGCAGCGGAGAAATCCGCCGGATACCCAGCCTTTTTCATACCCGGGATCATGACCCCGCCGATGGAGGCGGCATCGGCCACGGCGGTCCCGGTGATCCCGCCGAACAGCATGGAGGCAGCGATGTTCGTCAGGCCAAGCCCGCCCCGGATCCAGCCCACCAGTGCATTGGCAAAGCGGATGATACGCGTGGTGATGCCGCCCTGATTCATCAGGTTGCCCGCGAGGATGAACCCCGGGATCGAGAGCAGCACGAAGACGTCCATGCCTGCGTACATTTTCTGCGGCATGACCACAGGCGGCAAACCCACCGCAAGGATATAGGCCAGCGACGAGAGGCCAAGCGTCACCGCCACAGGGATGCCAAGCACCAGACCGCCAACGAAGACGGCAAAGAGGAGTGTCACGTCCATCGGGTCAGTCCTCTTCAGGCTTTACAGGTTTTCCGTCTTCGGCTCCGCTGAGCATCCCCAGAACGCGCAACCCTGCGAAGAGCGCGAGCAGAGCCAGCATCACGAAGACGGTGACATGCACGATATCCATCCGCACGCCGAGCGCGGGCGATGTCTGCATCTTGCCAATACTCACATAGCGCCAGGCATGGGGCAGAAGAAAAAGCCCCAGACCGGCGGTCGCGGCGGCGGCGAACAGGCGCAAAAGCCAGGGCATGCGCCCGGGCAGGGATTCGCAGATCACATCGACATTGACCAGATCACCGGTCCGGAAAGCCAGCCCTGCACCAAAGGCGACAGTGAACAACAGCGCGTAGCGCGTCAGCTCCTCCGTCCACACAGGTGCCGTGTCGGTCAGCCGCCCGACAACCTGCAGCAGTACAGCGCCGATCAGAACGGCGAAGGACAGTCCGGTGCCGAGCCGCGCCACAAAGACGATGGCGTCAATCAGTTTGTCCGCGCGCGACATGCGCGTCCCTCCTTGCGTCAGAAATCAATGGACCGGCGCCACGGGAGTGAGGCAGCGCCGGTCACGTCAAGCCTGTTGCCGGGTTACTGCGCGAACAGCCCCTCGACGATCGGTTTGATCTCGTCGTTCACATTGGCCAGCACCGCATCCTTCGCAGCGGCCTGAAACGCCGGACCGTCGACATCGACAAAGGTCATGCCCTTTTCCTCAAGGAACGCGCGATCCGCGGCGAGGCTGTCGTTGAACAATTCACGCTCGTAAGCCTGCGCCCGGGCGGCCGCTTCCATGACCGCGTCCTTGTCGGCGTCGGACAGTGTGTTCCAGGTCATCTCGGAGATGGTGAGATAGATCCACGAGCGCACGTGTTCGGTCAGGTTCACGTGGCTTTGCACCTCGTAGAACGATGCCGACCGGATCAGCGCCAGTGGGTTTTCCTGCGCGTCGATGGTGCCGTTCTGTAGCGAGGTAAAGACCTCGGAGAAGGCCATTGGACCGGGGTTGGCGCCGAGCGACTTCCAGACGTCAACAAATAGCGGCACGTTGGGCACACGCATCTTCAGACCGTCCAGTTCAGACGGCGACGTGATCGGACGATTGGACGTCAGATTGCGCGCCCCGCGGGCGAAATACGCGATTGGGCGGATCTGTGCCTGTTCGATGATCTGTGCCTTTATCTGATCGCCAATCTCGCCAGAGGCCACTTCGTCCATGTGCTCGATGGATTTGTAGGCATAGGGAACAGCCAGCAGGGCGGCCATCGGCGCCCAGTTCTGCAGGCTTTCGCCGGTGATCGTCATGTCCACGGTGCCAAGCTGCATGCCGTTGATCAGGTCGATCTCTTTGCCGAGGCTTTCGTTCGGAAAGACCTCGACGGCGATGCGGCCATCGGTCAGCGCCGAAAGCTCTTCCCCAAACTTGACGGCGGCCATGTGCCAGGAGTTTTCCTCGTTGGCGAGATGGCCAAGCTTCAGCGTCATGTCCTGTGCAAAGGCCGGAACCGCCGTAAGCGCCGCGAGCGCCACGGCAAAGGCCGGGGTTTTCCAATTGATTGTCATGTGTCCACTCCTCCTTGGATGGGTACGTTTACCGGCGCGGGAAGAGCCCCCTCCGGCATGTCGAAGAAATCGGGATTGGCGTCACAGATCTGTGGCAGATCGTGCAGAACCTCCCGCAGGTGCAGCCGGATCGCAGTATCCGCCTGTTCGTGGTCGCCCGCTTCGATCCGGTCGACCACGGCGCTGTGCTGATCAATCAGCTTGCCCATGGGAAAATGGCCGAGCGAGAGAAACCGCACCCGATCCATCTGGGATTTCAAACCCTCGATCAGCTTCCACGCCCCGGCCTTGCCTGCTGCCTCCGCAAGCGTCCGGTGGAAGCGATCGTCACAGCGCATGAACGCCGTCTTCTCGGATGGAGACAGCGCCCGCTGCGCATCGAGTTGCTTGCGCAACTCCGTGACAAGCGCGGCATTCGGCGCATGCGTCAGGATGGCGACGATATCTGCCTCTATGGCCTCACGCAGAAAACGCGCATCGAGCACGGCGGAATAGGCGATCTTGCTGACGATTGTGCCACGCTGCGGCAGCACCGCCAGAAGACCCTGCACCGCAAGACGAATGAACGCCTCGCGCACCGGCTGGCGGCTGACGTCGCAGGCCCGCGCGATCTCGGCTTCGGAAATGCGGTTTCCCGGCTTCAGGTCGCCATGGATGATACGATCCTGAAGATACCGGGTGATCTGGGGCGTGATCGGTTGCGCGGCATCCAGCGCAAAACGCGAGCCATTGGCTTCAAGCATGATTCGACCTCCTCCCGGTTCTTCGGTAACACACTACCATACTACCATTCAAATACTATCGATGCTAAGAAGGCCGCAGGGAACAAGGAGGATTCGCCCCATGAGACAGACTTGGCGCTGGTTCGGTCCAAAGGATCGTGTCTCCATCGACGATGTCGCGCAGGCTGGCGCCGAAGGCATCGTGACCGCTCTGCACCACGTGCCGACCGGGCATGTCTGGACGGCGGATGAGATCGCACAGAGGCAGGCCGAAGTTGGCGTACTGCGCAGCGGGGCGCCGTCCGGACTGCGCTGGGACGTGGTCGAAAGCCTGCCCGTCTCCGAGGACATCAAGAAGCAGAAAGGCGACTGGCGCGCGCATATCGACACCTATCGCACCTCGCTTGAAAACCTTGCGGCGGCGGGGATCGAGGTGGTTTGCTACAATTTCATGCCAGTGCTCGACTGGACCCGCACGGACCTCGCGTGGGAGCGCCCGAACGGCGCCACCTGCATGCGCTTCGATCTGCCGGATTTCGTGGCATTCGACTTGCACATTCTTGAACGCGCAGGTGCGGAGGCGGACTACGACGAAGCCCTGCGCGAAGAGGCGGCCCGGCGGTTCGCAGGCATGGACACGGTGCGGCGCAAACAATTGGCAAAAAACGTGGTTTTTGGCCTGCCCGGTGCCGCCGAGAGCTTTTCTCTCGACGATGTGCGCCAGCACCTTGCCGAATATGACAGCATCAGCAAAGAGCGCCTCCGCAGCCATCTGATCGACTTCCTGTCCGAGGTCGTGCCAACCGCCGAGCGGCTCGGTCTTCGGATGTGTTGCCACCCGGATGATCCGCCCTTCCCGCTGCTTGGCCTGCCCCGTATCATGTCGACCGAAGCCGACTACCGCGCTGTGCTGGATGCGGTCGACAGCCCTGCAAATGGCGTGACCTTGTGTACCGGCTCACTCGGCGCGCGGCCCGACAATGATCCGGTTGCGATTTTCCGGGCTTTGGCCGACCGGGTGCATTTCCTGCACCTGCGGAACGTGACAATCGAAGGCGATGCCTTGCGCAACAGCTTCTTCGAAGACGAACATCTCGGAGGGCGCACTGACATGATCGCCATGGTCGAGGCCATCGTCGCAGAAGAAGCCCGCCGCCGCACCGAAGGCCGCGCGGACTGGTCCATTCCCTTCCGTCCAGACCACGGGCAGGACATCCTGGACGATCTCGGACGACAGGCACAGCCCGGCTACCCCTCCATCGGACGTCTCAAGGGTCTGGCTGAACTGCGTGGCCTGTATCGAGCCTTCGAGCGGGTGTCCGGCGCATGACCCGCCTGACCTCTCTGGATCAGATCCCCTCTGAAATGCGCCCGGGCTACGATCCCGCGGAGCATGGCATCGGCATTGTTCACCTTGGCCTTGGCGCTTTTCACAAGGCCCATCAGGCGGCGCTCACCGATTTGGCGTTGGCAGCCGGGGGCGGAGACTGGCGTATTCTTGGCGTATCGCTGCGCTCGCCTGCTGCCACTGCGGCCCTGCACCCGCAAAACGGGCTGTTCACGCTGATCGAAAAGGGCGCAGAGGGCACCAGAGCCCGCGTGGTCGGTGCCATTGCGGATGCGATCTGCTCCGTCGGCAACCCCGGTCCGGCACTATTGGCCATGAGCGACCCGGCCACCCGGATCGTGTCCTTGACAGTGACCGAGAAGGCCTATGGCCTCGATCGGGCGGCGCGTGGCTGCGACCCCGCGCACCCCGCCGTCGCCGCCGATCTCGACCATCCGCACAGACCGCAGGGCGTTTTGGGACTGCTGACCGAGGCGCTGCGTCGTCGCCGGGATGCGGGGATACCGCCCTTCACGGTGCTCTGCTGTGACAACTTGCCGGAGAATGGCGCACTGCTGCGCGGCGCCGTCACCGACTTCGCCCGCCACCTCGATCCCGCGCTCGCCGAATGGATCGCAGGGGAAGTCGCCTTTCCTTCCACAATGGTTGATCGCATCACCCCGGCCGCGACCGACGACACGTTGGCCGAAGCCGCCCGCTTGACAGGGTGCGAAGACCAGGCAGCCGTCGAAACCGAAGCCTTCTGCCAATGGGTGATCGAAGATCATTTTCCGCAGGGTCGCCCCGGTTGGGAGGCCGCTGGCGTGATCTTTGCCGAGGACGTGGCCCCCTACGAGCTGATGAAACTCCGGATGCTCAACGGCACGCACTCCATGCTGGCCTATGCCGGGTTCCACGCGCAGCTGCGCTATGTGCGTGACGTCATGGAAAATCCCGCGCTCGCGCTCCTGATCGGGCACCATCTTCGCGCTGCGGCTGCAACCCTGCCGCCGATCCCGGGGATAGACACCGAGACCTATGCGGACACCTTGCTCCAACGCTTCCGCAATCCGTCGATCGCGCATGAAACCTTCCAGATCGCGATGGATGGATCCGAGAAGATCCCGCAGCGCATCTTTGCCGCAGTTGCCGATGCCCGGAAAGCCTCTGTCGATATTCGGCCCTTCGCGTTAGCGACAGCGGCCTGGTCCCGCCATGTCAGCGGCGCGACCCACGATTGCGCGCCCTATGCCTTGCGCGACCCCAGGGCAGAGGGTCTTCGCAATACGGCAACCGGACGGGATGCTTCGAGCGTTGTTGCGGCGATTGCCGGACTGGGCATTATGCCGGATACGGTTGCGGGGGATGGCGATTTTTGGGCGATGGTGGAAAGCATCCTGTCCGACATGCTGATCACCCCGATGACCGAGATCATCGAGCGAGAAGCGCAGCGCCCCTCGCCATTTTCCAGACGCTGAGACACGGCATCGGGGCGATGTTGTCCCCGATGCGCGGTCGGTACAGGCATGGAAGAAACCGCGTGATCAGGCGAAAATACTCTCCGCATATTCAGCAAGATAGATGGCAAGCCACGGCGTATAATGCTCCGGCGTCCTCTGCACACGGTCAAAAAGATCGGCCATATCGACCCAATCGGTTTGCATGACCTCATCGGGGTTGGGTGCGGTCGCGATCCGGCGGGCCACGCGCGACACGAACACATCCACGCGCTCGTGTTCGATCAGCCCATTGCCGACTGCGGCGCGATAGGTCAGACGATCCTTGTGCTCAAGGGTCAGCCCAGTCACCCCCAGCTCCTCGCGCAAACGCCGGGTGGCGCAGTCCCTCGGGTCTTCGCCCCAATCCGGATGCGTGCAGCAGGTGTTCGCCCAAAGTCCGGGCGTGTGGTATTTTCCCATGGCGCGCCGCTGGATCAGGACGTCAGTGCCACACAGCACAAAGACCGAGACCGCCTTGTGCAACAGCCCGCGCCGATGCACGTCCAGTTTCTCGACAGCAACAAGCTCCCCGTCGACCCAAGCCGGGATCAAGGCACTCATGTCCGGGCCGCAGGCACCAGCCGGGTCAGGTGGGCCAGGTTCTTGAGACCGATCTTCAGGTGCGCCATCGGGCGGGCGCGGACGAGCCGCTTGTTCATATAGGCCTCGAACGTCAGCCGCTGGACGTCCACATCATGACACAGGGAGACGAACCTCTCACGCCGCTCATCCGAACGGTAATAGGCCTTCTGCATGGAGCCGAGCACACGAAAGACAGTCTTGTGCTCCCGCATGAAAAGCTGCCGGGCCAGCCGCAAATCACGCACCCGCCCCGAGGCGAGACAGGACGCGGCGGCGGTGGCGGCGGCACGCCCCCCCACCATGGCGTAATAGATACCCTCGCCCGAACTCGGCGCGACAACGCCTGCGGCATCCCCGGCAAGAACCACATCAAGGCCATTGTCCCAGCGATCCAGGGGTTTTAGCGGGATCGGCGCGCCTTCGCGGCGCAGGGTCCGGCACTCCGTCAGGCCGGACGCTGCACGCAGATCGGCGGTGGCCTGCTTCACATCGACCTCGCGCACCATGGAGCCCATGCCGACGCTTGCCGATTTTCCGTGCGGGAAGACCCAGCCATAAAAGTCCGGTGAGATGCGCCCGTCATAAATGACATCGCAGCGCAGAGGGTCATAATCGCCCTGCCCTTCGGGCGCTTCGATGATTTCATGATAGGCAATGACATAGGGAATGTCCGACCCGCCGGGCACCGCGTCACGGGCCACGTTGGACCGCGCTCCATCCGCACCGATGATCAGCTTGGCCCGCACGCTTTTTTCGGCTCCGTCAGTCTTGTCCCGGTACACCACCCAGGGTCCATCGTCGTCGCGCTCAATGCGGCGGTAAGTGCCGGTCAGCCGCGCCGCCCCGGCAGACGCCGCACGCGCCCGCAAGAATTCATCGAAGTCAGCGCGGTCGACCATGCCGACGAAACCGTTCTCGATCGGAATATCCACCTTGCGCCCTGTGGGCGATATCATGCGCGCCGTCGTCACCTTGGCGACGAGCTGCGAGTCAGGGACGTTGAAGTCCTCGATCAAGCGCGGCGGGATCGCGCCGCCGCAAGGCTTGATGCGCCCGGCACGGTCCAGCAACGCAACGCTGTGGCCGGAACGGACAAGATCTTCTGCGGCTGTGGCACCCGCAGGGCCTCCGCCTACGACGATGACATCATACATGGTCATTCTCCCGGAACCATTGGGGCGCTCGCAGGGCTGCGTCGGTCCGCGATGACCTTCTGAGCCAGCAGCGCAGCGGCAAGAAACAGGCCGGCTTCGAAGAGAAAGACCGTGCCAAAAGCGATGGAGTCATCCGTCAGAGCGACACGCATCACATCAACAGCAGCCGCGCCGATCAGGCCGCCGAAGCCCGCCGCGATCGCCTGCGCCGCGCCCCAAAGGCCCATGCGGGTCCCTTCGCGGGCCTCGCGGCCTTCGCCAGCCAAGGCCATCATCGAGCCGATGGCAGCAACCGCAAACATGCCGTTAAAGACCCCAAGCGCAACCACCGCTGGCATCAGGGCCGGTGCAACCGCAAACGCCCCCGCCATCGAAATGGCCACCAGACTGGCCGCAGAGCCGAGGCACCCGGCAATGACCCACGCCCGCAGGCTGCCGACGCGCAGACCCGTGGCGGCAATGCCCACGGTCAGCATGCCAAGGAAGACGCCGCCATTCTGGGCGCCGCTCAACTGCGTCGACTGTCCCGGGGTGAACCCGAAGATCAGCCCGGCATAGGGTTCGAGGATCAGCTCTTGCATGAAATAGGCCGTCATCGACAGAAAGACGAAGACCGTGAAATTGCGCGCTGCGGGTTCGGCCCAGACATCGCGCAGACCTTCAACAAACGTTGGAGCCTCCGAAGCCGGAACGCAGGGTTTGACGCGCCGCTCAATGCTCCAGACGGACACGACGGTCAGGACAACCGCACCAAGCGTGACGACGGCGACGATCCGCAGCAGAAGCGCAGGAGAGTATGGATCCAGAAACGCCCCGACCGTGCCCGCGGTCACGGCAATGCCGAAGATCATCATGAGCCATGTGATCGTCGCGGCAGCGGCACGGCGGCGGGGCTCCGTCGCGGTGGCCAGAAGCGCCAGCAGCGACGTTCCGGACGCCCCAACACCGAGCCCGATCAACGCATAGCTCAGGATCGACAGAACGAGGCCCGTGGCAAAACTGGTGGCGAAGAGCACGACGCCAATGGACGCGCCGAACGCGCCGAGGCCAAGGCATGCCATTCCGCCGATGATCCAGCGCGTCCGGTGACCGCCGGTATCGGACAGAAACCCCCAATTGGGCCGGGTTATCTGAATGCCGTAATGCAGCGCGACCAAAAGACCTGGCAAAACAGCAGGCAGGGCCATTTCGACGACCATCAACCGGTTCAGGGTAGAGGTGGTCAGAACGACGATGGCCCCGAGCGCCATCTGTACCAGCCCCAGCCGGACGATCGAAACCCAACTCAAACTCACAGGACATCTCCCATCAATCGCAGCGCGAAGGCAGCGATCATCATGCCGCTGACGTACATCAAAACGCCCGTACCGTTGTACCAGGGCGCGCGCCCCTTGGGATCCGACAGCAAAACGCGCATGGCCCAGATTTGCCCAAGCAACAGCGCCGAAATCGCCAAGGCAAACAACGGCGCGCCCCAGTAAGCGAGCAATGCAATCACAACCAACTGGGGCAACACCATCACGAGGCAGGCGACCCTTGCCGCCCGCTCGGGGCCGAGCGTCACCGGCAAGGAGTTCACGCCCATCTGGCGATCCCCTTCCAATGCCTTGAAATCATTTAATGTCATTATGCCATGCGCACCGAAGGCATAAAGCCCCGCAAGAAGGACCACAGGGACCGAAGGCGCCCCGGCGGACAGCACCGCCGCCCCCGTGAACCAGGGGAGCCCCTCGTAGCACAGCCCGACCAACCCCGGCCCCCAGACCCCGGATCGCTTCAGCCGGATCGGCTCCGCCGAATAGGCCCACGCGGCCAGCACTCCAAAGACGGTCGCGCCAAATCCCCAAGCGCCAAGAAACGAGCCAACCCAAAGCGACAGCGCGGTCATCATGAGGGCGATCCACAACCCCCACCGGCCCGGAATGCGGCCGGAGGGTATCGGCCGATCCGGCTCGTTGATGGCGTCAACATGCCTGTCGCACCAGTCATTCGCCGCCTGGCTCATGCCACATACGATGGGACCGGCCAACAGCATGCCCAGCATGACCTGAAACGGCGCTGACGAAAACGGCACCCCGGAGGACACCGCACCGCAGAGATAAGCCCAGATCGGCGGGAACCACGTTATGGGTTTGATCAGCGTCAGAACGGCGCGTGGACTTGGCATGCGACGCACGGCGTGTAAGTCATGTGTTACACTCATAGTGTAAACTAAACTATACAAACGGAGTCGAGGAAAGGGTTTTCTGACGTTTGGCGAAATTAGCCGGTCAGATCATTCCTGCGCGTCGCTGTTGAGCATATCGTATTTGCGCAGCTTCACGTACAGGCTCTGACGGGACAGACCGAGCATTTCAGCCGCGGCGACGCGGTTGTTCTTGGTCATCTGCAAGGCAGTCGTTATGCAAATCCGCTCGATGACGTCGGAGGTCGCGGTAACTAACTCTTTCAGAGAGGCCGTGCCCACAAGATCCATGACGTTTTGCAGCGCATGCTCGCTAACCACCGCCTGCGGAAGATCATCAACCGGGCGGGCTGTCTGACTGACATCGCGAATGATCATCCCAAAGCCCGCGTCGGCGCCCACACCCAGCAGTGAAATGGACAATTCGACCGAGGCGCGCGTTCCGACGGAGCTCTTGAACTGCGTGGAATAGCTGCGAATGCGGCCTTCGCGCAATGCCCCTTCAAGCAGGAGCTGCGCATCCACCTCGCCCCGTACCAGGTACTTGGCGAAATGCTTGCCCTTCACGTCCCGAAGCTGGGCCGCGTCGGCGAGCACGAGGAAGGATTCGTTGGCGTCCCGGATGATGCCTTTTGCATCGACCAGAACGATTGCATCCGGAGAAGATGTGAACAGCGCCGTCAACAGGCCAGCGATTTCGGTGCCGCCCGTGTCATCCTGACCGACCTGCGCGAGATGGCACAGCATGCACAACTCGCCTGCCGCCCGGAAATACTCCGGAAAGACTTCGACCTGCACCCCGTTGCGGCGCGCAACGGCCTGAATGCTCCGCCGATCTTCAGAGGCGCTGACGTTCTGCAGGGCCTCCATCAACTCACCCCGTCGCAAGCCCTGAAATGCCTGGTTAAAGGTGCTGCCGGGCAAGGTGTCGAGCTTGGCACCCAACAGCGTGGCCGCGGCACTGTTGATGTCACGAATTCGGCCGGTTTCCGGCTCGACCACGACCAGGGGCGTTGCGGACGCCTCCAACACCACGCGATAGAAGGTTTCAGCGCCGCGAATTTTCTGCAGGTCGCGCTCGCGAGCCAGCTGCTCGTTGACGAGACGCTGCTGGACCTCGGCGATCGGCTGCAGGTCGCGACCGAGCATCAAGATGGCGTTGCTGTTTTTGATCAGCATCGAAGAGTACCGGACGGGGAACTCCCAGGCGGCATTGTCACAATGGTTCAACTCGATCGGGCCAGTTAAATCGGCCGCGCCGCTCCTGATCTCGGCAACGCGTTCGGCGAATTTGGCCTTGCTTTCGATGTTGAGGAAGTTGCTGAAAGGCCGTCCGACCCAATGATCCAGACATCCAAGCGACGGACTTTCCGGGCTGACGAAAATTCCCGAAACGATCCCGGCCTGATCAATATAGACCGCAATGTCCGTAGCGGACTGGATCAAAAGACCTATCTCTGCGCTCTCAGGCAATTCTCCAGCATAGCTGAATTCAAGAGACGGATCCTGTTTCGTCACACTTCCACCTCGGGCGTTTCAAAGCTCCCGTCAAACCACTGAGTCAAACGAAAGAGGCTCACTGACACTTGCCAGGCCGCAACGTTCTATGGCTTCACGAACAGATCGGACTGCAAAGTCCGCACCGGTACGCTCTTCGACATCGTCTTTGTCCAAAACATAGCGCCCACCAATAACAATGGGCGGGCAGTGGTCCATAGCGGAGCGCAGGAAATTTATCAACTCCTCCACGCCCGCAATAGACTTTTGGGTAGCAAGCGACATCCCGAGCATCGAGAAGCAGCCCTCTTCAATCACGCGAACAAGTTCATGCGGCTTCAGGCGGATCGCCATGCGCACCCAGATTCCGTGACGCCTGAATTGGTCGGCGGCGACAAATGCGCCGAGAGTATGGTCTTCGCTCTCGGGCAGGATCATCAACATTGACTGCCCAAGCGGAACAGTCCGGTCGAGCCACTTGCCCTGGGGCGGTTGGTGCTCATTCTGGAACAAAGCCTGCAGACGGCTTGCCCCGACGGTGACCTGAACGAAACTCGCCCGATCCTGAATCCAAAGCTCCCCGATCCGCTGAGCGACAGCGGGGACGTAAATCTGCAACACCTGCTCGGTCGTCACGCCTGTGGCGATCAGGGACGATATGACGTTGCGATGGCTCGTCTCCGAGTCCGACATGATTTCGGTGCAAAGACGATCAACCCATTCCTCGCGCGAGCGGGGAACGGAAGCCTGCTTTTTCGTGGCGACGGACTGCAAGGCCGCCTCTACCAAAAATCGAATAGCGGTGTCACGCTTCCCCTGCAGTTCGAGCCTCCCTGAAACGCAATTCATGAACGCCTCCTCCCGACGTTGGTGCTCAAGATAGCCTCTCCAAGCGAGTCTCGCACCTATTTTGTCGCTTCAATCTGCGCGTGCACAGCCGAGCTGTCAATTTTTATTGACATAAAATCCGTCGGCACGCGTCTCGATACGCCCACATGCCGATGGAATCGCTCAAATAAATTATTGTAAAATTTTGAATTCCGCAGAGCGGTCCGATTTCGGGATGTAAATAAGTTATGACGCTGCGGCCGACACTGGAGTGTAAGTTTTAATTGACACTTTGCCGAGTCGGCACGTAGCATCGTTCGTGAAATGACCCTGAAGGTAGGGGAAGATGCTGTCACAGACTCACCAGAAATCCGCTCGGACGTTGCTCTACACCAAAGAGCAACGCGCCCGCCGGGATGCCAGCATCTGGACGCTGGTTCAGGGCCTTCTTGCCCCGCTGCAATTCCTTGTCTTCCTGATCTCGCTGGCGCTGGTTCTGCGCTTTTTGCTGACCGGGCTCGGATACGAAGCAGCGACCCTCTCCATCCTGATCAAGACCGGATGCCTCTATCTCATCATGATCACCGGGGCGATCTGGGAAAAAGTGGTTTTCGGCCAATACCTTTTCGCAGCATCCTTCTTTTGGGAAGACGTCTTCAGTTTTGTCGTCATCGCCCTGCACACGGCCTATGTCTGGGCGCTTTTCACCGGCAGCCTGACACCCGATGCGCTGATGGTTCTGGCGCTGGCTGCCTACGGCACCTACGTCATCAACGCAGGCCAGTTTCTGCTGAAACTGCGCGCGGCGCGGCTGCAGGCGGGAGGGCTGGCATGACCCATCTTGATCGCCCCCCGCAAGCCGCCGGATGCCGGGATGTGCCGGTGCTCAAGCAGCGCGGCCAACACGAGGTTTTTTGCGGGCTGACGGGAATCATCTGGCTGCACCGGAAAATTCAGGACGCGTTTTTTCTGGTCGTGGGCAGCCGGACCTGTGCGCATCTGCTCCAAAGCGCCGCCGGTGTCATGATTTTCGCCGAGCCGAGGTTCGGCACGGCGATTCTCGAAGAAACCGATCTGGCGGGTCTCGCCGACGCGCAGGCCGAGCTTGAGCGAGAGGTTGATCGCCTTCTGTCGCGCCGCAGTGACATCCGCCAGCTGTTCCTTGTGGGCAGCTGCCCCTCGGAAGTGATCAAGCTGGATCTTGCCCGTGCCGCCGAACGCCTCTCGGCCAAACACGCGCCCAAGGTTCGGGTGTTGAACTATTCCGGCTCCGGGATCGAAACCACATTCACCGAAGGCGAAGATGCCTGCCTTGCCGCCATGGTCCCGGCTCTGCCCGAGACCGACAAACGGCAACTTGTCCTTGTCGGCGCCCTGCCCGACGTGGTCGAGGACCAGGCGCTGGACCTTCTCGAGAAGCTGGGGATCGAAGACATCGCCGTTTTGCCCGCCCGCCACGCCGACAGCGGCCTTGGAATCGGTCCGAACACGGTCTTCGCCCTGACACAGCCGTTCCTGGGAGGCACCCATGCCGCCCTTGAACGGCGCGGGGCGCGGCACATTCCCGCGCCATTCCCGTTTGGCGAAGAGGGCACCACCGCGTGGCTTTTTGCTGTGGCGCGGGAGTTCGGCGTTGATCAGGCGCGTTTCGACGCCGTGACCACCGCGCCCCGCGCCCGCGCCAAAAAGGCCGTGGCACAGGCGGCCGAAAGGCTGTCGGGCAAGTCGATCTTCTTCTTCCCCGACAGTCAGCTTGAGATCCCGCTGGCGCGGTTCCTGACCCGGGAATGCGGGATGCAGGCCATCGAGGTTGGCGCCCCCTACATCCACAAGGCCCTTGTCGGACCCGACATGGACCTGCTGGGCCAGGGCCCGACCATTGCCGAAGGGCAGGACGTTGAACTGCAACTGGATCGCTGCCGCGCCGCCCGGCCCGATCTGACGGTATGCGGGCTTGGCCTTGCCAATCCTCTCGAAGCCGAGGGTCTGACGACCAAATGGGCGATCGAACTGGTCTTTACCCCGGTGCATTTTTACGAACAGGCGGGCGATCTGGCCGGACTGTTCTCGCGCCCTCTGCACCGCCGCGCGGCCCTTCGGGTGGAGGCTGCGGAATGAAGCTGTCGGTCTGGACATACGAAGGCCCGCCGCATGTCGGCGCCCTGCGCGTCGCCACCGCGATGAAGGGGCTGCACTATGTTTTGCACGCGCCGCAGGGGGACACCTACGCCGACCTGCTGTTCACAATGATCGAGCGGCGCAATCATCGCCCCCCTGTCACCTACACGACCTTTCAGGCGCGCGATCTTGGCTCTGACACCGCAATGCTGTTCAAGAACGCCTGCCAGGCCGCCTATGACCGGTTTCAGCCGCAAGCGATGATCGTCGGCGCATCCTGCACCGCCGAGCTGATCCAGGACGATCCCGGCGGCATGGCCGAAACCATGGGCCTGCCCTGCCCCGTCATAGCGCTGGACCTGCCCAGTTATCAGCGCAAGGAAAACTTCGGCGCGGATGAGACTCTGTTTCAGATTGTACGCACCTTGGCCAAGCCGATGGACCGCACAGCGCAGATCACCTGCAACCTGATCGGGGCAACCGCGCTTGGCTTTCGGCATCGCGACGACATCACCGAACTGACCGCGCTGTTGGGCGATATGGGGATCAGCGTGAACGTTTGCGCCCCCTTTGGGGCCACGCCGGAGGATGTCACCCGGCTGGGCGCGGCGCATTTCAACGTTCTGATGTACCCCGAAACCGGCGAGGCTGCCTGCCGCTGGATGGAGCGGGAACTCAACCTGCCCTATACCAAGGTCGTGCCCATCGGCGTCGGCGCAACCCGCGATTTCATCGCCGAGGTCGCCGCGTTGACCGGCTGTGCGCCGCATCTGGACACCGACCGCCTGCGCCTGCCGTGGTATTCAGCCAGCGTCGACAGCACCTATCTGACCGGAAAGCGCGTCTTTATCTTTGGCGACGGCACGCATGTCGCCACCGCCGCCCGGATTGCCCGCGACGAGATGGGCTTCGAGGTTGCCGGCCTTGGTTGTTACAACCGCGAACAGGCGCGCATGATCCGCACCCTCGCCAAGGAGTACGGCGTCGAGGCGCTGATCACCGACGATTATCTCGATGTCGAGGCCCGCATCGAAGAACTGGCCCCGGAAATGATCCTTGGCACCCAGATGGAGCGCCATATCGGCAAGCGTCTGGGTATTCCCTGCGCCGTCATTTCGGCTCCGGTGCATGTGCAGGACTTCCCGGCGCGCTATTCGCCGCAGATGGGGATCGAAGGCGCGAACGTGATCTTCGACACCTGGGTGCATCCGCTGGTCATGGGTCTCGAAGAGCACCTTCTGACCATGTTCCGCGACGATTTCGAATTTCACGATGCCGCCGGGGCCAGCCATCACGGTGGCAAAGCGGCCCCCGCGCCGACCGAAGCCCCGGCGCCCGCCCAGCCGCAAAGCGCCGAGATCATCTGGCTCGACGATGCGGAGCGGGAATTGAAGAAAGTCCCCTTCTTCGTGCGCGGCAAGGCGCGGCGCAACACCGAAACCTTCGCAGCCCAGAAGGGGCTGAACCAGATCGGCATCGAAACCCTCTACGAGGCAAAGGCCCATTATGCGCGATGAAGCCTTCATATCGGCCGCTGGTCCCAGCTATCGCGTAGTGATCCTGACGCTCGATTCGCATGCCGCCGGTCCCTGCACCCGCGCCGCCGAGCGCCTTTTGCTCGACTTTCCCGGTCTGAGCATCCGCGTTCATGCCGCCGCGGAATGGGGCGAAAGCCCCGAGGCGTTGGCCCGGGCCAAGGCGGATATCGCAACCGGCGACATCATCCTGACCACGCTGCTGTTCCTCGAAGAGCACATCAACGCCATCCTCCCCGACCTCAAGGCCCGCCGCGAAAGCTGTGATGCCATGGCCGGGATCATTGCCGATACGCAGATCGTCAAGCTGACCCGAATGGGCACGCTGGACATGCTCGCGCCCGACTCCCGTCTGTCAAAGCTGATGAAGAAACTGCGCGGCGGTGGCGGAACCGGCAAGACCGGCGCACAGGACGGCGCCAAGAAAATGCGGATGCTGCGGCGTTTGCCCCGCATCCTTCGGCTGATCCCTGGCAAGGCGCAGGACCTGCGCGCCTGGTTCCTGACGATGCAATACTGGCTCGGCGCTTCGGACGATAATATCGAGGCTTTGGTTCGTTTCTTAATCTCGCGCTACTGCCGTCACGAGGCATGGCGCGGCGCCACGGCCCCGGCGCCTTTGGAATACCCGGATACCGGGCTGTATCACCCAGACTTGCCGTCCCGCATCACCACCAACGCCGCTGATTTGCCCAAGCCCGTTGGGGCCAAGGCCACCGTTGGTCTCCTGATGATGCGCAGCTATGTGCTGTCAGGTGATACGGCGCATTACGATGGTGTGATCCGGGCGCTTGAGATGCGCGGCCTGCGCGTGCTGCCCGCCTTTGCCGGTGGTCTGGATGCGCGCCCTGCGATTGAAGGGTTCTTTCACGGGGCCGAGGGCGCGAAGATCGACGCGCTGCTCTCGCTGACCGGGTTTTCGCTGGTCGGCGGGCCCGCCTACAATGACAATGCTTCGGCCATCGAATGGTTGCAGACCCTCGACGTGCCCTATGTCGCGGCGCATCCGCTGGAGTTCCAGACGCTCGGCCAATGGGCGTCCTCGGCGCAGGGTCTTGGCCCGATCGAGACGACCATGTTGATCGCGCTGCCGGAGCTGGACGGCGCGACCAACCCCACGGTTTTTGCGGGCCGCCATGGCGAAGACGGGTGCCACGGGTGCGCGCATGGCTGTGCTGCTGTCTCCACCGTCAAAGCCATGGCCCCCTGCCCCGAGCGCATCGAAAAGCTGGCGCTTAGACTGGAGCGCCTTGCATCGCTGCGCCGCTCGCAGGTCCATGAGCGCAAGCTGGGCATCGTGCTCTTCGGCTTCCCGCCCAATGCGGGCGCGGCGGGCACGGCGGCCTATCTCGACGTCTTTCAATCGCTTTTCAATACGCTGCACGCGCTGGCCGCGCGCGGCTATGACCTGACCCCGCCGACCAGTGTCGAGGCCCTGCGCGCCACCGTTCTGGAAGGCAGCGCCCAGCAATATGGCCAAGAGGCCAATGTCGCCGCCCACGTCAGCGCCGACCAGATCGTCACCGGCACCCCATGGCTGAGTGAGATCGAAGCGCAATGGGGCGCGGCGCCGGGCAAGATTCAAAGCGACGGGCGCGGCGTCTTCATCCTTGGCGCGCAATTCGGTAAGGTCTTTGTCGGGCTGCAGCCGACCTTCGGCTATGAGGGCGACCCGATGCGCCTACTGTTCGAGGGCGGCTTTGCCCCGACCCATGCCTTCACGCAGTTCTACCTTTGGCTCAAGAACAGTTTTCAGGCCGATGTCTTGCTGCATTTCGGCATGCATGGCGCGCTGGAGTTCATGCCCGGAAAACAGGCCGGGCCAGGGTCTGATTGCTGGCCGGACCGGTTGATCGGCGACATGCCGAATGTCTATCTCTACGCCTCGAACAACCCCTCCGAAGCGACCTTGGCCAAGCGCCGGTCCGGTGCTGTGACCATCACCCACCTGACGCCGCCTTTGGCCTCGGCTGGCCTCTATAAGGGTTTGGCTGAGATCAAGGACAGCCTTGGACGCTGGCGCAAGAGCGCCCCGGACGCCGCCGAGCGCGCGGAACTGGCCCTCTTGATCGCCGAACAGGCTGACGCGGTGGACATGAACGGGGCAGACCCCGAAGCGCTGTGGCTGCGGCTTCTGGAAACCGAAGATGCGCTGATCCCCGAAGGCCTGCATGTGGTTGGGCGCCCTCTGTCCGAAGATGCCCGGCAGGCCTATCTGTCGCTGCTGCCCGATGGCACGGATCGCGCCCGGATCGACGCGCTGCTGCAACGCGAGAGTGAATTGCCCGCGCTTATGAACGCGCTTGACGGGCGGTTTACCCCGCCGGTGGCCGGCGGCGATCTGATCCGCTCGCCCAGCGTGCTGCCGACGGGGCGCAATATCCACGCCTTTGATCCCTTTGCGATGCCAAGCGAATTTGCCTGCCGCGAAGGCGCGAAACAGGCGCAGCTTTTGCTGGACACGCATCAGAGCATCCCGCGGTCTGTGGCCGTCGTGCTTTGGGGGTCGGACAACATCAAATCGGATGGCGAACCGCTTGCGCAAGCATTGGCGCTGATGGGGGCCAAACCCCGCTTTGACAGCTTTGGCAGGCTCTGCGGTGCGGATCTGATCCCGCTAGCCGCGCTTGGCCGCCCGCGCATCGATGTGATCATGACGCTCTCGGGCATTTTCCGCGATCTGCTGCCGCTACAAACCCGGCTGCTGGCCGAAGCGGCACTCAAGGCTGCCGAGGCGGACGAACCGCTTGAGCAGAACTTCATCCGCGCCCACGCGCTTGCCTGCATTCAGGACACCGGCTGCACCATGGCGGATGCTGCGCTGCGGGTCTTTTCCAATGCAGAAGGAGCCTATGGCTCGAACGTCAACCATCTGGTGGACAGCTCGGCCTTTGGCGAAGAAGACGAGCTGGCCGATGCATATGAGGCGCGCAAAAGCTTTGGCTATGGCACCGATGGCAAGGCGCAGAAAACCCCGGCCTTGCTGCAACGCGCGCTCAAGACCGTCGATCTGGCTTATCAGAACCTTGAATCCGTCGAGCTGGGCGTGACGACGGTGGACCACTATTTCGACACGCTGGGCGGGATCTCCCGCGCGGTCAAACGTGCGCGCGGCGGTCAGGATGCAGCGGTCTATATCTCCGACACCACGCGCGGCACCGGTAAGGTGCGCACCCTGTCCGATCAGGTCGCGCTGGAAACCCGCTCGCGCGCGCTGAACCCGAAGTTCCACGAGGCCTTGCTCAAGCATGGCGCCGAGGGCGTGCGTCAGATCGAAAGCGCGCTGACCAACACCATGGGGTGGTCCGCCACCACCGGTCAGGTCGAGCCGTGGGTCTATCAGCGCATGTCCGAGACCTTTGTTCTGGACGAGGCCATGCGCCAGCGGCTTGCCGAGCTGAACCCGGCGGCCTCCTCACGGATGGCAAACCGGCTGCTCGAAGCGCACGACCGCGCCTATTGGCAGACCAGCGAAGAAACTCTGGCGGCGCTGCGTGATGCGGCGGACGCCCTCGAAGACAGACTGGAAGGGGTGGCAGCGGAATGATGGGTCGCTGCGCATATCGCCTCTTCGGGCCGGGGTTTCGCCCTGACGTCCGGAATAGTCTCTTCCCACCGACACCAAGAGTTCCGGCGAAAGCCGATTGGAGGACCACATGAGCCCGCGCGACGACATCCCCGATCTTCGGGGGCAGGACGGCGAAGGATCGGTTCAGGTCCATCAGGACCCCACCGCCAAGATCGAAGGGGCCAAGGTCTTTTCCGTATACGGCAAGGGCGGGATTGGGAAATCGACCACCAGCTCCAACCTGTCAGCCGCATTTGCCAAGATGGGCAAACGGGTTTTGCAGATCGGCTGCGATCCCAAGCATGACAGCACCTTTACCCTCACCGGACGCCTGCAACCCACGGTGATCGACATCCTCAAGGAGGTGGATTTCCACCCCGAGGAGCTGCGCCCCGAAGACTTCGTGACCACGGGCTGGGGCGGTGTGAAATGCGTCGAGGCTGGTGGTCCGCCCGCCGGCACCGGTTGCGGCGGTTATGTCGTGGGGCAGACCGTCAAACTGCTCAAGCAGCACCACATGCTGGAAGACACCGACGTGGTGATCTTTGACGTGCTTGGCGATGTGGTCTGCGGCGGTTTTGCGGCGCCCTTGCAGCATGCGGACCGCGCGGTGATCGTCACGGCCAACGACTTTGACAGCATCTATGCGATGAACCGCATCATTGCCGCCGTGCAGGCCAAATCAGTCAATTACAAGGTGCGCCTTGCGGGCTGTATCGCCAACCGCTCGCGCGAGACGAACGAGGTGGATCGCTACTGCGAGCGCGTTGGTTTCAACCGCATCGCGCATATGCCCGACATCGACGCCATCCGCCGCTCGCGGCTCAAGAAAAAAACGCTGTTCGAAATGGACGACGAAGAGGACATCGTCGCCTGTCGCGCCGAATACATCCGTTTGGCCGAAACGCTGTGGCGTGGCACCGACCCGTTGGCGCCCGCCCCGATGGAAGATCGCGACATCTTTGAAATGCTGGGGTTCGATTGATGAGCTACGAGCAGACACGCAGCCGGGTTGAAACCTATTTCGACAAGACGGCGACCCACACCTGGGAACGTCTGACCAGCGACGCCCCGGTCAGCCGGATTCGTGCCACTGTCCGGCGCGGACGGGATGAGATGCGCACACATATGCTCTCGCGCCTGCCCAAGGACCTGTGCGGCGCCCGCATTCTGGATGCCGGATGCGGCGCAGGTCAGATGACCGAGGCCTTGGCCGCGCGCGGAGCGCAGATTGTTGCGGTGGACATCTCTCCGTCCCTGATCGACATCGCGCAAAAACGGTTGCCTTTGGATTTGCACGGGCGCGTTCAGTTTCTGTCCGCCGATATGCTGTCACGCGACCTGGGCCAGTTCGACCATGTGATCGCCATGGACAGCCTGATCTACTATGCGCAAAGCGATCTGATCCGGGCGCTTGACGGTCTGGGACGCCGCACCTCCGGCAAGGTGGTCTTTACCGTCGCGCCGCGCACACCGCTCCTGATGGCGATGTGGCGCATGGGCCAGTTTTTCCCCCGGTCCGACCGGTCCCCGACCATGGTTCCACACGCCCCGGATGCGCTCGGTCATGCCCATTCCAAGGCCGATGCCCCCGGTCGTCTGATCCCCCTGAACCGCATCAACGTCGGGTTTTACATTTCTCAGGCGATGGAGCTTGCCGCATGATCCTGCGCCCCGCCCACCTCAAGCTTTTGACAACGCGGCTGTTGCCGTTTGCCGATGCGGCCAGCGAAGGCTTGCCCATGGGACAGCTTTTCCGGCTGTCGTTGTTTCAGGTTTCGGTGGGCATGGCCTCTGTCATGCTGCTTGGCACGCTGAACCGCGTGATGATCGTCGAGCTGTCCGTTGCCGCGACCATCGTCGCGGTGATGATCGCGCTGCCGGTGCTGATCGCGCCGTTCCGCACCCTGCTGGGTTTCCGCTCGGACACGCACCGCAGCGCAATTGGCTGGAAGCGCATCCCCTATCTCTGGTTCGGCTCGCTTTGGCAGATGGGCGGGCTGGCGGTCATGCCCTTCGCGCTCTTGGTTCTGTCGGGTGACACCGTTCACCATGTCCCCTTTGCCGGGGAAGTGCTGGCCGCGCTGGCCTTCCTGATGACCGGCCTCGGGCTGCATATGACGCAGACCGCCGGGTTGGCATTGGCGACCGATCGTGCAACCGATGAAACGCGCCCGCGCGTCGTCGCCCTGCTCTACGTGATGTTTCTGGTGGGCATGGGCCTGTCGTCGCTCGTCATCGGCTGGCTGTTGCGGGATTTCACGCCGCTGACGCTCGTGCGCGTGGTCCAGGGTGCCGCGGTTGTCGGCATCGTTCTGAACATGATCGCGCTTTGGAAGCAGGAAAAGGTCCGCCCGATGAGCGCCGAAGAACGCGCCGCGCCGCGCCCACGCTTCCGCGACGCCTGGAACGATCTGATCGCGGGTGGTCAGGCCGGGCGGCTTCTGGCCGTGGTTTTCATCGGCACAATCGGTTTCAACATGCAGGACGTGCTTCTGGAGCCTTACGGCGGTGAAATCCTCGGGTTGTCCGTGTCATCCACCACGCTTCTGACAGCGGTCTGGGCGGTCGGCGCGCTGGCGGGCTTTACCCTGGCCGGGCGCATGCTGGCCAAGGGCAGCAATGCCATGCGGCTGGCGGCGATGGGGCTTTTGTCCGGTATTGTTGCCTTTTCCGTCGTGGTGTTTTCCGCACCCATGGGATCGCCGCTGATGTTCTTTGCCGGGGCCACCCTGATCGGGTTTGGCGGCGGACTGTTTGCGGTGTCGACCCTGACGGCCGCGATGACCATGCCGGTCAAGGGGCTTGCCGGTCACGGCCTCGCGCTTGGCGCATGGGGCGCGGCGCAGGCGACCGGGGCGGGCCTGGCCATCGCCCTCGGTGGCGGCTTGCGCGACTGGATCGGGTCAATGGCCCTCTCTGGACAGCTTGGCGAAGCGCTGAACTCGCCTGCGACCGGCTATTCCTTTGTCTATCACATCGAGATCGGGCTGCTGTTTCTCACCCTCGCGGCGCTTGGCCCGCTGGTGCGTTTCGTCCGCCCCGCCACCACCCAACGAGAGGCGGCCCGTATCGGCCTGGCCGACTTCCCGACATGACTTTGCCGCGCTTTTTGAAAGGAAAGTGACATGACTGAACCGTTTTTCGGAAATTTCGATCTGGCGAGCCTGAGCCTTTGGCTGTTCTGGGTCTTCTTTGCGCTGCTGATTTTCTACATCCAGCGCGAGAACATGCGCGAGGGCTATCCGCTTGAGGATGACGATGGGAAGCCATCTGCCAATCAGGGCATGTTCCCCGTCCCCTCGGACAAGACCTTCAAACTGCCGCATGGCCGCGGCGACGTCACTGTGCCCTCCGGACAGAAGGCGGAACGCGCAAACCTGCCGCTTGAAAAGACCGCTGCCGGCAATGGCTTTCCGTTCGAGCCGACGGGCGATCCGATGGCGGATGGCGTTGGCCCGGCCTCCTGGGCACCGCGCCGCGATGTGCCGGAGCTTGATGGCCATGGCCATCCCAAGATCGTCCCGATGAGCGCCAAGGACGGCTTCCACGTCGCCTCGGGCCGTGATCCGCGCGGATTGCCGGTCAAGGCAGGCGATGGCGAGATCGTCGGCACGATCAGCGACATGTGGATCGACGAGCCAGAGCAACTGGTGCGGTATCTTGAGGTTACTCTGAAAGACGGCGGCGGCAAACGCCTGATCCCGATGACCGTCGCGCGGATCTGGAAAAGCCACGTCAAGGTTCGCCTGATTTTTGGCAAGCATTTCCCCGGCGTGCCGAAACATGCCTCGCCGCGTCAGGTTACCCTGCTCGAAGAAGACAAGATCATGGGATATTACGGGGGCGGTACGCTCTATGCCAGCGAGGCGCGGCAAGCGCCGGTGCTGGGCTGATCCCGATTTGACCCGGACCAAGGAGCGCCACGATGAGCCACGATGACTTCGCCTTCGAACCCGTCCAGGGCCTGCCCGAGCGCCCGCCAGAGGGCGAGAAAATCCTCTGGCAGGGGCGCCCGGATTGGTGGGCGCTGACGATGGACTCGCTGAACCTCAAGTGGGTGGCGCTCTACTTCCTGGCGCTGGCGCTGTGGCGGTTCGGCACGCTCATCGATCAGGTCAGTCTTGCCTCGGCCTTTGCGGCGTCCTTTCCGTTTGTCGTACTCGGCGGGATTGCCGCGGCGCTGCTGATGCTGGTCGGTTTCATTCAGGCGCGGGCAACGGTCTACACGATCACCAATCGCCGCGTGGCCATGCGCATCGGCGCGGCCCTGACCGTGACGTTGAACCTGCCCTTCTCGCAGATTTCCCGCGCCGATCTGGCGCTGCGCCGCAACGGCACCGGGACGATCGCGCTGGACTTGCTGGGCGACACACGCCTGTCTTATCTGGTGTGCTGGCCGCATGTGCGCCCGTGGAAGATGCAGCGCACGCAACCCGCCCTGCGCTGCATCCCCAACGCCGAAAAGATCGCGCATTTGCTGGCCGAGGCCGCCGAGGCGCAGATCAGCACCCCCAAGGTCGCGCGGCAGCCCCTGCCCGCCACAGCCGCCGTTGCGGCGGAATAAAGGAAGACCCGGTTCATGACCCAGATCGACACCCACGCCCAGCCCTATGACCGAGACCTCGTGCCCCGGCGCATGGTGCGCGCCATGTTGGTTCTGGTGCTGACTGTACTGGCGGTGGTCACACTCGCACGGCTGACCGGGCAACCGCTTGTCGCCACCCTGCCCGAGGGCGCGGTGGTCATCGAACGCGAAATGGTACTGTCCGGCGACATGTCCGGCGCTGCCCAGGTGCATGCGCCTGACGGCACCCTGATCGCAGACCTCACGCCCGAACAGGGCGGTTTCATTTCCGGTGTCTACCGGGTCCTGCTGCACGAAAGAAAGAAGACCGGCGTCGCGCCTGACGCCCCGGTCGTGCTTTTGCAAAAGGACACAGGACGCATGGAAATTCACGACCCCAGCACAGGCTGGCGCGCCGATTTAATGGGATTCGGTGCGGATAACGCCAAGGCCTTCGCGCGGCTTTTGGCACAATAGGAGAGGAGCCAATAAATGGGATGGCTTACCAAGGAAATCGAACGCGCCCCGTGCACCGTCGAGGTGTCACATTGCTTTGAGAGCCTGCACGCGCATGTGCGGTTCAACAACGGTGCCACGGTCTATCCGGGCGACGAGGTCAAGGTTCACGGACCACAGATCATGGCGCCCTATGGCGAAGTGGTCCGCGAAGACCGCGAGGCGACCATCGTGCGCGCCTCTTCTCTCGAACGACTCTGGACCCGGATGACCGGGGACTTCGAAGTCATGGAGCTGTGCGAGTTCTCCTTTTCGGAAGAGGTGACGCTATGAACATGCAAACCGCAAAACACACCGCCGATGCCACAAGCGTGGAAGAAAGCCTCGCCATTCAGGAAGCGCAGGCCGCGTTTGACAGCAAGGCAGCCACCGACGTCGCCATGCAGAACACCCTGCTGACACCGCGCTTCTATACCACGGATTTCGACGAGCTGGACGCGATCGACGTCTCATCGGTCCGCGAGGACTGGGACAAGCTGATCGCGCAAATGGTCAGCGACCCCAACAAGGGCCACTTCAAGAAGAACGAAGACTGGGATCACGTTGATTGGGAGGGGATGGACCCGGCCCTGCGCAAGGAATTCATCGACTTTCTGATCTCCTCCTGCACAGCGGAGTTTTCCGGCTGCGTTCTGTACAAGGAAATGAAACGGCGCGGCGCGAACAAGGACATCACCCAGCTGTTCCAGCTGATGGCGCGGGATGAGGCGCGGCACGCCGGTTTCATCAACGATGCCCTGCGCGAGGCGGGCGTTGCGGTGAACCTCGGGTTTCTGACGCAGTCCAAGAAGTACACGTATTTCCGGCCCAAGTTCATCTATTACGCCACCTACCTGTCAGAAAAGATCGGCTATGCGCGCTATATCACGATCTTCCGCCACCTGCAGGCGCACCCCGAACATCGCTTCCACCCGATCTTCAAGTGGTTCGAGGAATGGTGCAACGACGAGTTCAGCCATGGAGAGGCCTTCGCTCTGCTGATGAAGACGGACCCCAAGCTGACCTCTGGCAAAAATGTACTGTGGATCAAGTTCTTCCTCACGGCGGTCTATGCCACGATGCATGTGCGTGATCATCAGCGCCCGGTGTTCCACAAGGCGCTTGGCGTCGATCCCGATTGGTACGGCCATGAGGTTTTCGTCAAGACAAGCGCGCTGACCAAGCAGATCTTCCCGATCACGCTGGACATCGACCACCCGCGTTGGGCGGCCGGTCTCAAACGCCTGCAAAAGGCCAATGCCGATCTCGATCAAGCGCGGCATGCCAAGGGACTTGGCGCCTTGGCCAAGCGGCTGTCGGCACAGGCGCGGGCGGGGATGGCCTTTGTCTCGCTCTATACGATCCCGGCGAAAAAGCACCGCGTGCCGGCCAGCACCCGGCTTGAGCCCGCCTACTGATGGGCCTTGGTTCGGCATATCGCAGGGTGCAAGGGGGCCAGCCATGAGCAGCCCCTGGATCGCCGCGCTTGCTGCGCTGTTCCTGTGGTGGTTTTCCACCGGGGCGATCCTGATCGTTGTGCGATATGCCGAACGCGCGGGCGCCCGTGCCCGTCTGGGCGCCACCCTGGCCGCTCTGCCCGTTCTGGTGCTTGGCATTTGGGCCTTTGACAACACGCTGACTGCCACGTCTTCCGCCAGCGCCTATTACGCCTTTCTGGCGGCGCTTGCGATATGGGGTTGGATCGAGCTGTCTTTCCTGACCGGAACCATCACCGGCCCCAATCTCTATCCCTGCCCTGATGAGCTGCCCGAGTGGGAACGTTTCATCCGGGCCTGGGGCACCGTCGCCTATCACGAAATGGTCCTGACCGGCTTTCTCATCGTGCTGTGGCTCTTTGGCGAAGGGTCGGAAAACACTTTCGGGCTCTGGACCTACACGATCCTCTATTTCGCGCGCATCTCGGCCAAGCTGAACCTCTACTTCGGGGTGCCGCGCATCAACACCGAGTTCATCCCCAAGGCGCTCGCGCATCTGGCAAGCCATTTCCGCATTCAGCGGCTCAACTGGGTTTTTCCGATCTCGGTCACGGCGCTGACCTTTGCCACCGCCTGCTGGCTGGAACGGCTCTATTCCGCCGAGACCCTGCAAGACACGACAGGCTTTGCCCTGCTGACCGCAATCACCGCGTTGGCGCTTCTGGAACACTGGTTGATGGTGCTTCCCCTGCCCGACGCCAAGCTCTGGCGCTGGATGTTGCCCGCGCCCAAAGAAACGACCAAGACACGACACCCGGAGGAAAATCATGGAATTTGATACCATGTTCAATGCGCAGCTCAATGCGCTCAAGGAAGAAGGCAACTATCGGATCTTCGCCGAACTTGAACGCCGCTGCGGGAATTTTCCCATCGCCAAGAGCTATGATCACGATGCCCCCGACGAGGTCACGGTCTGGTGTTCGAACGACTATCTCGGCATGGGTCAGCACGAAGCGGTGCGCCAGGCCATGAAGGACGCGGTCGACCAATGCGGCGCCGGGGCTGGCGGGACGCGGAATATCTCGGGGACCAATCACCACCACGTCAGGCTGGAAGCCGAACTGGCCGATCTGCATGGCAAGGAAGCCGCCCTGCTGTTCACCTCCGGCTATGTCTCGAACTGGGCGGCGCTTTCAACACTGGGCAGCCGCCTGCCCGATGCGGTGATCCTCTCCGATGCGCTCAATCACGCCTCGATGATCGAAGGCATCCGCCATTCCCGTGCCAAGAAGGTGATCTGGAAACACAACGATCCCGAAGACCTGGATCGCAAACTTGCCGCCCTGCCGGCCAATGCGCCCAAGATCGTCGCCTTTGAATCGGTCTATTCCATGGACGGCGACATCAGCCCGATGGCCGAGATCGTCGAAGTCGCCGAAAAGCACGGCGCGATGACCTATCTGGACGAAGTTCATGCCGTTGGCCTTTACGGTCCGCGCGGCGGTGGCATCAGCGAACGCGAAGGGCTGGCCGATCGCATCACCCTGATCGAAGGCACGCTGGGCAAGGCCTATGGCTGCATGGGCGGCTATATTTCCGGATCCAGGGCGCTTTGTGATTTCATCCGCTCCTTTGCCAGCGGCTTTATCTTTACCACCGCTCTGCCCCCCGCCGTCGCGGCGGCAGCCCAGGTTTCGATTGCACATCTCAAGACCTCGCAGACCGAACGCGAGATGCAACGCAGGCAGGTTGCCCGGTTGCGCGACATGCTCGACAAGCGCGGCATTCCGCACCTGGACAACCCCAGCCACATCATCCCTGTGATGATCAAGGATCCGGTCAAATGCCGGATGCTGGCGGACATCTTGATGAACGATTACGGCATCTATGTTCAGCCGATCAACTATCCTACGGTCCCCAAAGGCACCGAACGCCTGCGCTTTACCCCCTCGCCCCTGCACACTGACGCGGACATCAACCGGCTGGTCGAGGCGCTGACGGTTCTTTGGCGACAGTGCGCTCTGGCCCATGCTGTTGCCTGACGGGAATCACCACAACTTTTTCCGCCCGAGGTTGACTTGCCCGAATTCAGCAACAGGTCGAAATGCGGACCGAGTGTGTTCAAACAAAAAGGGAGAGATCTCATGAATAAAAATGTAGTTGCGATGGTTGCGTTGATTAGTTCCAGTACCGCCGCTTTTGCGGAAAGCCACGCAAGCGGCGATCCCGCCGAGGGAGAAAAGGTTTTTCGCCAGTGCAGATCCTGTCACATGATTCAGGACGCCGATGGCAATGACATCCAGAAGGGCGGGCAGGTCGGTCCGAACCTTTATGGCGTAGCGGGCCGCACAGCCGGCAGCGTCGACGACTTCCGCTACTCTGATGCCATGGTTGCCGCCGGTGAGGCCGGTCTGGCCTGGGACGAAGAGCACTTTGTGCCCTACGTCCAGGACGCAACCGGCTTCCTGAGGGAGTATCTGGACGACAGCTCAGCCCGCGGAAAGATGACATACCGCGTGCGCAAGGAAGAGGACGCCATCAACGTCTGGGCCTATTTGGTCTCGGTCGGCAGCGAGTAACACACTTCATTCCTGATAAAAAAGCCCGCGCCCGGCATTCCGGACGCGGGCTTCTTCATTTACCGTCAAGCCATTCCGGCCCTCAGGAATCTCCGGCCCACAGCACAATGCCGATGGGCCGAACCGTCCTAGCCCGCGACGCTCAGAGGAACCACCTTGCCCCTGGCCCCTATCGCGGCTTTCGCCGTTTGCGCGATATCCAGAGCCGTCATGCCCGCATCGGCATACATCTCCGACGGAGAGCCATGATCGATGAAGCGATCCGGCAGGCAGACATTGCGGATCGCCAGCCCCCGGTCAAAAGCGCCCATCCGCGCCAGGGCATGCATGACAATCGAGCCAAAGCCGCCTTCGACGCCCTGTTCGACGGTCAACAACACACGGTGCCCCAAGGCCAGTTGCAAGACCAGATCACTGTCCAGCGGCTTGGCAAACCGCGCATCCGCCAGCGTCACCGTAAGTCCCGCCTCGCGCAGGATGTCTGCCGCCGCGCGACATTCCTGCAGGTGCGCACCATAAGACAGGATCGCCACATCTTCTCCCTCTTCGAGGATCCGGCCCTTGCCGATCTCAAGCGGGCGGCCCCGTTCGGGCAAGTCGACACCGGTGCCCGCACCGCGTGGATAGCGGAAGGCGATCGGGCCATGGTCATAGGCTGCGGCGGTGGCAACCATATGGGTCAGCTCGGCCTCGTCAGAGGCGGCCATCACGGTAAAGCCCGGCAGGTTGCTCAAATAGGCGATGTCATAGGCCCCGGCATGGGTCGGACCATCGGCGCCGACCAGCCCGGCGCGATCAATCGCAAAGCGCACCGGCAGGCGTTGCAGTGCCACGTCATGTACGACCTGATCGTAACCCCTTTGCAGGAAAGTTGAGTAGATCGCACAGAACGGCCGCAGCCCGCTGGCTGCCATCCCGGCGGCAAAGGTTACGGCATGCTGCTCAGCAATCCCGACATCAAAGACGCGCCCCGGAAACCGCTCGGCCATCAGGTTGACCCCGGTGCCGGACGGCATGGCGGCAGTCACCGCCACAACGCGTTCATCGCGGGCAGCTTCGGCCAACAGGGCCTTGCCGAAAACACTGGTATAGCTCGGCGCACCCGGTTTGGATTTCGCCTGTGCCCCGGTCGCCGGGTCGAATTTCGATACGCCATGCCCACGATCCGCGCTGGCCTCGGCAGGGGCATAGCCCTTGCCCTTCACGGTACAGCAATGGATCAGCACCGGCCCCGTGGCGCGGGACCGGGCGGCGCGCAGCACTGGCAGCAGTTGGTCCATGTCGTGGCCGTTGATTGGCCCGACATAGTCAAAGCCCAATTCCTCGAACAGCGTGCCGCTGGCGGTCAGCCCAGTCACCAACTGGCGCGCCCGCTTGGCCCCCACGCGCATCGGTTCAGGCATCGCGGCCTCGAACCCTTCGGCAAGTGCCTTCATCCGCGCCATCGGCTCGGCGGTGTACATCCGGCTCAGGTAGGAGGACATGGCGCCCACGGGCGGCGCAATGCTCATTTCATTGTCATTGAGGATCACGAAGAGCCGCCGCCCTTCGGCCCCGGCATTGTTCAGCGCCTCATAGGCCATGCCGGCGCTGATCGACCCATCGCCAATCACCGCAATGGCGTCCCCCGTGGGCCGCCCCATATCACGCGCCACCGCAAACCCCAGCGCCGCGCTGATCGAGGTCGAGCTATGCGCCGCGCCAAAGGGGTCATGGTCGCTTTCGCTGCGCTTGGTAAATCCGGACAGCCCGTCCTTCTGGCGCAGGGTGTGCATCCGGTCGCGGCGTCCGGTCAGGATCTTGTGAGGATAGCACTGATGACCCACGTCCCAGACGAGTTTGTCCATCGGCGTGTTGAACACTGCGTGGATCGCCACGGCCAGTTCGACCACACCCAACGACGACCCAAGATGGCCCCCGGTTCGGGACACGGCGGCGATCACTTCGGCACGGACTTCATCGGCCAGTTTCGCCAGCTTCTCATCCGGCATCTGGCGCAGGTCCGATGGTCCGGCGATCCGGTCGAGTAACGGTGTGTTTGAAATCTCATGTGTCATCGCGCGCTCTCCTCCCGCGGGGTGGATATGGCGTCGCCCGCGCAGTGCGGGGCGCGAACGGCGCGATTTGGGGCAGGCGGCGTGTCCGAGACGCCGCCTGCCAGGGGGTTATTGACCGTAGTCCGGCGTTCCCGACGTCGTGGCCAGTTCCGGCCAGTCGTTGATGACGTTGGCGCCTTGCAAGGGCTGCTGATAGCCCTTGTGGCAGGTCTTGCAGGCCGCTTTGGGCGCATCGCCCATGACATGGCCAAGCCGGGCCTCGGGATAGGTATCCTTGAGCGGAACCAGGTAGTCATTGTTCAGCTCAAGCACCATCTGGATGCCCAGCGATTCCGTCGACCACTGCGGGGTGACCTGACTGCCGTCATAAAAGGCCCGCGTGTTGTGGCAGAAGGTACAATTCACCCCAAGCGAGTTTGACACATAGTTCATCAGCGCAAAGGTCCGCTCGGCGTTTTGAATACCCGGGTAGTCGTCCTTGCCCGGAATGCCCGGAACGCGGCTGTCCAGATCGTGCACGCCGATAATCTCGCCCTCCAGCAGGTAGGCTTCGAGCGCATCCGTCGGCAGCGAGGTGTATTGCGTCAGCGGCGTCACCCGGTTCTGCGTGGCCGCCCAACCCGATGCGGATTTATTGACCTCGCCCATCAGGAACCAGATGTCGCTCGGCACATTCTCGCCGCGATGGCAGGTGAAACAGGTCACGCCCACCGTCTTGTTCGCGTTCACGTGGCCGTCCCAGTTTTCGTTGATGTTCTGGGTCATCTGGATCATCCGGCGGGCGACGACCTTGGTATACAGGGTGTCCTCGCCATAAGTCTCCAGATCGCCATCGCCGTGGCAATAAGCGCATCCGGCTTCGGGCGCGACCCAGCGGGTCATGGCCGCCATCAGCCGGTTGAAGTTGGCATCCGTCAGCTCTCCGAGTACCTGCACGTTCTGGTAGAGATCCTTGGCGAGGTCTTCGCCCGCTTCGGGGACATAGGGGCCGTCCTCGATCATCAGAGCGATGGTCGGATCGGGCGTGGCCAGATCCGATTTGAACTCGGGCACCGACATGCCGGTGCCGCGCGGTCCTGTTTGCAGACTGTCCGTGGCAAAGGGTTGCCCCAACACCACCAGAGCCACCACCGCGATCACCGCCGTTCCGATGGTCCCGACGACCACGGCAGGCCATTCGACGTTCACCGGATTGTCGCGATTCCATTTGTCAAACCACTTGGGAAACATGGGTCTCACTCCTTTCCGATGAAGGCTTCGTAAGACCCGAAGGCCTCATAGCCGTAGCTGCCGTCATACATCGGCGCGAAGTTGTGCTCCTGTGCCCAGATGAACCAGTTGTCGACGACCGTCCCGGTCAGCAGGATGCCGATCCCGCCGGTGATCGGGCAGAGCACGGCGAACCACCAGGCCCAGCGGTGAATCCCTTCCATCGTGGCGTTGAAGCCCATGGTCCAGCGCCAGAACAGCGCCGCCCGTTCCGAGGCGGTGCCCCGGTCGACGATCTGCTCCAGCTCGCGGTCGCCACCAAAGCGGCTGACCGCCAGAATGGTTGCGCCGTGCATGGCAAACAGCAGGACAGAGCCGTAGAGGAAGACGATCGAGAGACAGTGGAACGGATTGTAGTAGAGGTTCCCGTAGCGGATCGAAAAGGCCGTGGTCCAGTCAAGGTGCGGGAAGATACCGTAGGGCACCGCCTCGCTCCATGATCCCATCAGGATCGGACGGAACAGACCCAGCACGAGGAACAACCAGATGGCACTGGCAAAGGCCCAGGCCACATGCTTGCCCATCTTGTGCTGCTCGGCGAGCAGATAGCTGCGCAGCCACCATGTGCAGACACTGACCAGCAACATGAAGCTGGCGATGATGTACCAACCCCCGTCATCGAGCGGCGGGATCTGCAGTCCGTAGCCGGGGCTGGGCGGCTCAAGCGCGAGCCAGAACCCCTGCCGCAGGAATTCGGGGATCGAGTAATTGACCTGCGCCAGCATATTCAAACCGACGATGTTCAGAAACAGGATGCCCGTGGCCAGGCTGACCATGCCGGTCCAGCCCAGGAAGATCGGGCCGATCTGCGCATTGCCGATCAGACCCATCAGGCGGCTGAAGAACGGTTTGATCATCCGCTCTTGGGCCATGTTGTTTTCGTTGTCCATGCCCCATTCGGCGGGACCTTCGACCTGCACTTGCGTGAAAATATTCTGATATTCAATCATTGTTACATCCCCACCTGAGACGGCCAGATCGGCAATTCAAGCCACCAGTTCCACCACTCGGGCCAGCCCTTGGTCCAGACCGGGCCGCTGATAATGATGCAGACAGCGCTGAAGAAAACCGCGTTGATCGCCAGCAGGAACCCGACGCGGTGGATGCCCAGTGTGCCGATGGAATAGCCGACGAAGTCGCGAAAGAAGGTGTCCTCGTGATCGGGCGTCTTCATCTCTTCGCCCTTCTCGGGGTTTGCCGCCGAGAGGATCAGACCACCGTGCAATGCGAGCGCCAGCGTGGTCGTGAAGAACAGCGTCACAGCCAGCATATGCGCAGGGTTGTAGTGGAAGTGCAGGTAGGCGTAGCCGGTGTTGCTCACCCAATCGAGGTGGCTGAAGATACCGTAGGGAAATCCATGGCCCCAAGCCCCCATCAGCACCGGCCGAAATACCACGAGGGTGACATAGGCCAGGATCGCAAAGGCGAAGGCAAAAGGCACATGATAGCCCATCCCCAGTTTGCGGCAGATTTCGACCTCTCGCAGCGCCCAGCTGCAGAATGCGCCGATCGCGCAGATCGTGATGACTTGCCACAGGCCGCCTTCCATCAGCGGAGCAGCCCCCAACCCATAAGACAGGTCAGGTGGAGCAATATTGATAAGCCATGGGTTGAACGTGCCCTGATGGGCCGCCCCCCAAAAAATCAGAATGGTTCCGAGCAAGGCAAAAAAAGCTGTCGTGACCCCGAAAAAGCCCACGTAGAATGGACCGACCCAGAAATCGAACAGTTCGCCGCCGATCAGCGTCCCTCCGCGGACGCGATACTTTCTTTCAAAGCTAAGCAACGCCATCGTTGTTCTCCGCGTTTGGCGGCTCGTCCCGTTCAGACTTCAAGCCGTCGTCGTCGTGTTTGGTGAAACGGTTTGCCGCGGGCAGGCCGGCCTGCCCGCAGCGATGTTTAATCGGGCCTTGGCCCTCTTGGTCACTCAGAAGCCGCTGCGCGCGACGCTGCGGCATTTTCGAACCAGTTGACGCCATTCGACAGAACCACCAGGTGGATCATGACGGCCAACAGGAACAGGAAAACGCCCTGCGCGACGAATACGCGGCGAGGATCAAAGATCAGCCAAATCTTGTAGAATTTTGACACGTCCATATCCCTTCCTTAAAACCAAGGAGCCCAGATATAGGTTGCCAGGTGGGCAACCACTGCGACGATCGTGAAGAGGTATAAACCACTCATGTAGACCGAATGCAGCTCTTGGGCCTGTTCGTCTGTGAGACCTGTGAAGGACAGGTCGGTATTATCAGCCATTAACTTTCCTCCGGAACGCTACGCTGACGCCGCGATCCCCGCGGCCGGGTCCTGTGGGGCCTTCACGGTCCCTCAGGTCTCTGTCCGCCCAGCGTTGGGCAGGCAGCTCGTGTCTCGGGTCCTGTGCCGGGTGGCTCAGGCCGAGAATATCAAAGGGGTGATCCGGTCGGCTTCTTTGCGGGCCCGTGTCAGGGGACCGGGCAGCGGGCCGGATCTGCCAAGGATCGCATCGCGCAGCCAGCTGAGGCAGGCGAAGGGCAAGGCGGTCAGGAAAATGAAAATGAAGTAGACCGTGTATTCGGTGTCCCGGCTGCGCCGCGCGGCATGGCGGCTGGGCGTGTGGGATGTGACATCAGTCATGATCAATCCTCCTCTCGAGAAAAGCTTGTATTGGGCGACAGCCCTTGAACGGTTTCCAGAACGACGCGCTCGGCTCCGGCGCGCAGGGCGGCCTCTTCGGCGGCATCACGCAGGGATTTTGCGGCGGAAATGCGGGTCAGGATCGGGTGGCTGGCGACCAAGCGGTCGAGCGCAGCTTGCGCGTCCGCATCCCAGGGCACGTTGCGGCGCAGGGGCGTGGGTGTCGCATCGACGGCGTCCATGTCGCTGGCCAAGGGCAGAATGTGGAACAGCGCATCGAAGAGGCCGTTGCACACTTCCTGCAGCAGGTAGGTCGCCCCAGCGTACCCCATCATCGGCGTTCCGGTTGCGCGCCGGATAGCGGCGCCCGGAAAGCTGGCCGGGATGAACGCCGGGCTGGGGCCATGCCCGCCCTTGAGTTCCGCCAGGTACATCTTTTCATTGATCGAGCCGAGCACCACCAGCGGGCGGTCCTGCGCAATCCGGGTGCGCACCTCGACGTTATTCGTCTTTTTGCCGGCGCAGCGCGCAACCGCAAAGGCGCACGGCAGGCCCAAATCGCCCTCAAGGTAATTCCGGATGCCGCGGGCGTAGGTCTCGTTCGCGACGATGGCAAAGCTGGCCGTCGCAAAGAAATCCTGCGTGACCGAGCGCCACAGGTCCCAGACCGGTTTGATCGTCGAATGCTTCTCCTGCGCGATGAAGGGTTCGGGATCGAGATCCAGCATTTCGCCCAGCTTGCGCAGGAACAAGGTCGTGCTTTCCACCCCGATGGGCGCTTGCAGATACGGCTTGCCAAGCACCTCGGCCAGACCCCGGCCAAATTCGCGGTACATCACGATGTTCGCATCGGCGTTCACCAGATCGCGCATTTCGGCCAGGTGTGCGCCCAGCGGCAGCACCATGTTGACCTCTGCGCCCATGCCTTCGACCAGACGCCGGATCTCGGCCAGATCGGAAGGCATGTTGAAGGTGCCGTACATCGGGCCAAGGATATTGACGCGCGGCCTGGCGCCCTCTTCGCGAGCCTTTTCCTTTGGCATCCGGCCCTTGGTCATGCCGAACTCGGTAAAGAGCCAGGTCATGGCGCGGTCGGCCGCTTCCCATTGATCTTCGTCGATCGTGCGCGGCAGGAAGCGCTGAATGTTCGTGCCCATGGGCGTGACGCCGCCGCCGATCATCTCGGCGATCGAGCCGGTCACCACGACCGCAGGAAGCGCCGGGTCCAGCGTGCCCCAGGCGCGCTTCATCGCACCCTCGGTGCCCTCGCGGCCCAGCTCCTCTTCGCCAAGGCCGGTCACGACGATGGGCAACTCATGCGGCGGCAGGGCATCGGTGTAATGCAGGACCGAGGTCACCGGCAGGTTCTCGCAACCCACCGGGCCGTCGATCACCACCTGCAGGCCTTTTACGGCGCAAAACGCGTAGACCGCACCCCAGTAGCCGCCCGCGCGGTCGTGGTCCTGGATCAGCATGACGCAAACCCCCCGCTCAAAGGGTGGTTGGCTGTATGGCGCATCAGGCAAGAGAAACGCGCAGTCATATCATTTGCTCCGCCTTGGCGGCGCGCGCCTTTTTCTCGATCTTCTTTTGGTTCATCGCCCGGAAGTCAGGGCGCAGGTTCGGTGCCCCTTCCCAGATCCCGGCGGTGTCGCCCGCGCCGACGCCCTCGAAGAAGTCGCGCATCTTGTCCATGCGGCCTTTGTTGGCCATTGCCGCATTCACGACCTCGGCCAGCGACCCCGCGCCCGCCGGCCCCATCAGGGGCCGCGCCGAAATCAGGTTGGTGAAGTACAGCGCCGGGATGCCCAGAGCCTTTGCCTTCTGCACGACCGGCGTGGTGCCAATGGCAAGGTCAGGCTTGATCCCTTCCATGGCGGCACAATCGTCTTCGAGCGAGGCACGGAATTTCACTTTGACGCCGCGCGCCCTCAGCCACTCAGCATCCTCCGCCGACCATGGCGATTTGGCGCAGGCGGTGCCGACATAAGGGATCGTCGCGCCGCTTTCGATCAGCAGCCGGGCGACGAGCAATTCGCTGCCTTCATATCCCGACAGGGTGATCACCCCCTTGACCGGAGCCGCCGCAAGCGCGCCCTTGATCGCGGGCAGGAAAGCGTTTTGCGAGGCCGCCACAGCGTCGGAGGACAACCCGAAGGCATCGCCAATCGCCGCAAGCCAGGCTGCTGTGCCGTCATGACCAACCGGCGCGCTGCCGACGATCTTGCGCCCGGCGGTCTCAAATTCCCGTACGGCGGCTGTATAAAACGGATGAATCGCTGCCACCGCGCCGCAATCCAGCGCGGCGTAAAGTTCGCGCCATTCGCGGCATGGCACCACCGGCCCGGCGGCAAGCCCCATCGGGGCCAGCATCGCGCCGATCATCACCGGATCCGCTGGGAACATTTCGCCCAGCAAGGTCACTGTGGGAAGGTCGGAAACCCCGCCAACGGGCGCCGGAACCGGGCCTGCCTTGACCTCCTTGCGGGCATAATTCAGCATCGCCCCGGCAAGAACGTCCTTGGCCTCGGCGTGGGTGGGGATGCCAAATCCCGGCACGTCGATCCCAACGATCCGTACGCCGTTGATCTCATCAGGCAGCAACCGAAGCGGCACGCCAGAGGCGGTCGGCACGCAAAGATTGGTCACCACCACTGCGTCATACAAATCAGGATCGGCCAGTTCGTGGACCGCATCGCGAATGTCTTCGAACAGCTTGCCGGTCACCAGCGATTCCGAGTTGAACGGCACATAGCCTACGGACCGCCGCGCCCCGTAAAAATGGCTGACAAAGGTCAGACCATAGACGCAACAGGCCGATCCGCTGAGAACCGTGGCTACGCGCTTCATCCGCAGGCCAACGCGCAGGCTGCCAAAGGCTGGACACATGCTTTGCGGTTTGTCGTGCGGCCCTGTCGGGTAATCACGGGCATATTGGTCAAGAATGTCGCTTGATCCGGCGGCGCGGGCGGCCTTTTCCAGCTCACTGCCGGAATGGCAGCCAAGCTCCGGCGGCCCGGACAAGTCAGGACCGGCCTCGCGCGCTTTGCCAAGGGTCACGTCGGCCTGGGCCGCGTCGTCATAGGTGATTTCGTCGGTCATTTTGCCTCCGACTGGCTGGCACGCTCGGGCGTGCTGCGCTGGATATCCGACAGGAGGCGCTTGATCTGCTCGGGCCGTGCCCGGCGCAACCAGTCGCGTACCTCGGCCAGGACAGGGTTGGCGGATCGTTTGGGCGTGGGATCAGGCCTCGTCATAGACCACCTCCAGCGACTCCTGCGGCTTGGCATACTTGCCACGCATATCCGCGTCGGTGGCCGGCTCCAGCACAACGTCACCGCCGGTGTCCTTGCTGTCGAATAGCGCCAGCAAACCGTCCTGATCCAACGGCGAGGGCCGCACGGGCGGCGCCAGAGACACCGCTTCGGCCAGTTCGGCAAACAGGCTGCCCCATTGGCTTTGGGCCGTGCCGACGATCTGGTAATTCGCGGATTTCTTGCGCAGGTCATCATCCTGCGGGATCGCCGCCAGAACCGGGATATCCACGGACTTGGCAAAGGCCTGCGCCTCGCCGGAATGATCGTCCTTGTTGATCACAAGGCCCGCGACCCCGACATTGCCGCCGAGCTTGCGGAAATACTCCACCGCCGAGCAGACATTGTTGGCGACGTACAGCGACTGCAGGTCATTGGACGCGACGAGGATCACCTTCTGCGCCATGTCCCGCGCGATCGGCAGGCCAAATCCACCGCAGACCACATCGCCCAGAAAGTCGAGCAGGACATAGTCGAAATCCCAGTCGTGAAAGCCGAGTTTCTCCAGCAGCTCGAAGCCGTGGATGATCCCCCGCCCGCCACAGCCGCGACCGACCTCGGGCCCGCCAAGCTCCATCGCAAAGACGCCGCCGCGTTTGAAACAGACATCGCCAATGGCGACCTGCTCTCCGGCGAGGTTCTTCTTGGTCGAGGTTTCGATGATCGTCGGGCAGGCCTTGCCGCCGAACAGCAGGCTCGTGGTGTCCGATTTCGGATCGCATCCGATCAGCAGCACGCGCTTGCCCTGCTCGGCCATCATGTGGCTGAGATTGGCCAGCGTAAAGGATTTTCCGATGCCGCCCTTGCCGTATATCGCGATGATCTGCGTCTTACTCTTCGGCTCATCGGTGACAAGATCGGCCAGATCCTCGTGCGCCTCGTCACGCAGTCTTTGGTCGAAGTCCTTCAGATTGGGTACGTCGTCCTTCACGCTGCGTCCTTCCAGTTGAGTATCATTTTCAGGCAATCGGCGTCGTCAAAGGCCGTGCGGTAGGCCGCAGGCGCTTGATCGGCCGGAGCCCGGTGGGTGATGAGGCCGCCCAGAGACAGCGCGCCGGTCTCGACCAGGGCGCGCACGGCGCTCAGGTCATCGCGGGCCCATTCGGCGGCCACACGCAGCCGCGCCTCTTTCATGAAAGCGGGCGGAAAGGCAAAGCTGAGCCCTTCGGGATAAAATCCGGCCAGAACCACTTCGCCGCCCTTGGCGATCCGACCGATCAGATCATTCAGGATCGAAGCGTTTCCGGAGGCGTCATAGATCGCGCGATAATCGCGGCGCGGGTCATCCTCGGGCGCAATGACATCATAGCCTATGGCGCCGCTGCGGCGGCTGTCCTGCGTTTCCCAGACGGTCGGGGCCGGAGCGCCCGCCGCAATTGTCAGACGCGCCAGCAAGCGACCCAGAGTTCCGTGGCCGACGATCAGGTCGGGCACGCGCTTGTCCAGTCCGGCCATGGCATGGCGGGCAGTTGCGGCAAGGGCCAGCAATGCGCCTTCGGCGCCGAGGCCGCTGTCGATTTTGGTCACCCGGGAGGCCGGCGTCACCAGGTGCGACGCCGCCCCGCCAAACAAGCCAAAGGCCCCGTCAAAGCAATCGGCCCCGGGAACGAAGACGCGATCGCCGGATCTGAACCCGGTGCCCGGCGCGGCCTCGACCACTTCGCCGGTGGATTCGTAGCCCGGTACCAGAGGATAACCCATGCCCGGAAACGGCGGCATGGCGCCGGACCAAAACAGTTTTTCCGTGCCGGTGGAAATTCCGGAATTGGAAATTTCGACGATCAGATCATCTTTGCCCGGCGCCTTCAGCGCCAAGGTTTCCAAATGAAGATCCTCAGGACCATTCAGGAGGACAGCGAGAGTATCCATGAACGCCTCCCATTCTGCGATTGCGCTGGCGGGTATCGCCGCGTCTTATCGCCACGTTAATGTAAGCCTACACGTACACAAAAATCTGTCAATATTAGTTTACACCAACTGATCCGCGTCAGGCCCGCTTGGCCGTGATCACGCGCGTGATGTAAGGGCGGGCGGGCTGTGGGCTGTGAAGATCGGAGAAGCCGGCTTCGCAGCACAGCTCTGCGATTCGCTCGGCCGAGCGCGTACACCCGGTTCCCATCGCCATCGTGTAGAAGGCGAAGTAGACATCCGTGGCACGATCAGGTCGCGCGCCACCGGACATCGGTTCGGAGATGATCAGCCGCCCGCCCGGCGGCAGTGCCGCGTGGACCTTGCGAAGAAGATCGCGCACCGTGTTGTCATCATGGTCATAGAGCACCCGCACCAGCGAGATGGCATCGGCCCCTTCGGGCAACGCCCTGTCACGAAAGCTCCCAGCCTCAAATGCGGTGCGGCCTTCCAATCCGGCTTCGGTCAGGGTGGCTGTTGCCATGGTCTGAACACCGGGCAGATCGAACACCACCCCCTTCAGACTGGAATATTTGCGCAGAACCGCCCCGAGAAACACACCGGACCCGCCGCCCACATCCATCAAGCGGCGCACGCCGGAAAATGTTACGGTCCGCAGGGTGTCCTCTGCCACCAGAACCTGCGAGCGCGCCATCAGATCAGAATAACGCTCTGACACATCGGCCGGAATCTCGCCGCTTTGGCCAAAGACATAGGGCCAGAACCGCGCCATGTTGGTTTCGCGCGCCCCGCGCAAGAGCGCAACCGGATCAGCCATGTCCTGATAGAAGGCGCGGTTATGCCGGATCATGTCTTCCAGCCCCGGAACACCCAAAATCGCGGCGCCCTTGCGGGCCAGGGTGAACCGCCCGTCGCGGCGCAGGCGCAGCAAATCCAACGCGGCTCCGGCCTGCAACAAGGCTTGCAGGCGCGCCACCTCGGTCCCAAGCTCCGGCGCCAGATCCTCGGCGCTCAGGGGCGCATCCAGCAACCGCCGAAGCAGACCAAGTTCGACGAGGGCCCCCAAGACCTGAGCCGCCACAAACCCCTGAAGAATATCGAAGATCGCCGCTCCGTCGCGGCGGGCCATTCCCCGCCCGAAGGGCAGTCGGCTGGCCCAGCGCTGAACCCTCGGTCGCGCGATCAAACGCGGCAGCCATGGCCCCCTGCCGCGCCGCAATTGCGGATCGCTGGCCACTGCCACGGACTTAGACCCGGTACTTTGCGGGCACGGCGGGCATGATCTTTTCGGCCTGATGACTGACCATCCGCGCAAGGGCCGCCTCTCCGGGGCAGGATGGGATGGACGCGATCGCCCCGGCCAGAATATGCGACAGCCGATCCAAGGCACCCTTGATGCCCAATTGGGTCACCGCGTTGGGCCTCCCATGCAGATCGTCCTGCCCCACGGGTTTACCCAGAGATTTCTCGTCGAGCAGCGCATCGCGCAAGTCATCGGCAACCTGGAAGGCCTCGCCGATCAGCGCGCCGAGATCGTGCCACTCCTCCGGGGCATGCCCGGCAGAGATCGCCCCCATCTCGGTCGCGGCTATGAACAGCGCAGCCGTCTTGGACCGGTGGTACGCGCCCAGGTCGATCTTCGGCTCACTTTCCCAGCCCTGCCCGGCACAGATCCCGCCGGGCATGCCCGTGCGTTTGGCCAGCGACAGCAGCAATTGCGCCGCCCTGTCCGGATTGTCAGGCACCGTCCGGGACAGGACTTCAAAGGCAAGCACAATGAGGCTGTCGCCGGTCAAGACCGCCAATGGCTCGGAAAAGGCGCGGTGCACCGAAGGTTTGCCGCGCCGTACATCCGCGTCGTCAAAGCAAGGCAAATCGTCATGCACAAGGCTGGCGCAATGGATCAATTCAAGCGCTGCCGCCGCCGCGTTCGCCAGTTTCGGTTGGTCATCCCCGCAGGACATGGCCACAGAGAGCAGGATCGTCGGCCGAATTCGCGCGCCCCCAGGCGAGGTGGCGTAATGCAGGGCCGCGCCCAATTGCAGCGGTGCCTGACCATCCTGTGACAGGTCCAGCGCGCGCGCCATGGCCGTTTCGATGCGTTGCGACAATGGCATTGCGGTCTCCCTCGCAGCTGTATGTAAATTGATAATTACATACGTTGTGTAAATTAGAATGGACACTTTGGCGCAGCGAGTCAATAATTGCAGCATGACATCTGCACCCAAAGGTCCGGCCACCGGGCAAAGCGCCCTGGTCATCGGCGCCGGAATCGGAGGACTCGCCGCCGCCGCGCGGCTGGCTCATGCCGGCTTTGCCGTCACCGTTCTGGAACGGCATGGGACGCCGGGAGGCAAGATGCGCTGCATTCCCTCCACGGCGGGACCGGTGGACGCAGGTCCGACGGTTCTTACCCTGCGCCCGGTGATTGAAGCGCTGTTTGCGGCCTTGGGCGAACGGGTTGAGGCTCACCTGACCTTGCTGCGCCAACCATTGATCGCGCGACACTTCTGGCTCGATGGCAGCCAACTGGACCTCTACGACAGCCCAGCCGCCAATATGCACACCATCCGCGCCTTCGCCGGCGCAAAAGCGGCCCAGCAATTCAGGGTGTTCTCGGACCGCGCCAAGGCGTTGTTCTTCGCCTTCAATGGGCCAATGATGCAAGCCGCGGCGCCGTCGCGGCTGAGCGTAACGCTGCAATGCCTGCGCCGCCCGCAGGTGCTCAGGCAGATGGCGCCTTTGGCCTCGCTTGCCGATCTGCTGGATCGCAGCTTTGACGACCCGCGCCTTGCGCAACTGTTTGGACGCTATGCCACCTATGTCGGCGGCTCTCCCTATCAGGTCCCTGCCCTGCTGGCGCTGATCTGGCAGGCAGAGGCGGCGGGCGTCTGGAAAATTCAGGGTGGCATGTTTCAACTGGCCCTGACGCTCGAGACCCTGGCAAAGGCGCGCGGAGCAGTATTTCTGTACGACAGCCATGTGGCAAGGATCGACAGCGCGTCAGGTCGGGCCATTGGCGTGACGCTGGCCGACGGAACACCGCTGCGCGCCGATGTTCTGGTGTTTAACGGTGATCCGCGCGCGCTGGCGGTTGGCGCGCTCGGAGCTGAATGCAGCACGCTGGCGCCACAGACAAAGACCCGGCCACGCAGCCTTTCGGCGCAAGTCTGGGCCTTTGCGGCGCAGCCATCCGGCCCGGATCTGGCTCATCACAACGTGTTTTTCCGCGACGCGCCCAAACCCGAATTCGACGCCTTGGCACAGGGCAAATTGGCCCCCGACCCCACGCTTTACATTTGCGCCATGGATCGCGGCGGTCCGGCGCCGCCACCGCGCGTCGAGCGCTTTGAAATCATCGCCAATGCCCCACCGTTGCCCGCCCATGATCCGGAGTTTTCGCAATGTCACGACCGTACATTCCAGACGCTGGCGCAGTTCGGCCTGACCTTCGCGCCCAGCCCGAACCCAAAGGCGCTAACAACGCCAACCGGGTTCGAAGCACTGTTCCCGGCGTCGCAAGGATCCCTTTACGGGCAGAGCCCGCACGGTCTTATGGCGGGCTTTCAACGCCCCAAGGCACAGACCGCGATAAAGAGGCTGTATCTGGCGGGGGGCGGGGCGCATCCAGGGGCGGGCGTGCCGATGGCGATCCTCTCCGCACGGCACGCGGTCGAGATGATCTTGAAGGACCGAACTTCAACCTTCGCGTCCCGCCAAACGGCTATGCCTGGTGGTATGTCGACGGAATCAGCGCCTGCGGAACCCGCGCCGTCAGCGTCATCGCCTTCATAGGGTCGGTATTTTCCCCTTGGTACGCGTGGTCCGGGCGCAAACGTCCCGAAAATCATGTCTGCATCAATGTCGCCACCTATGGTCCCGGCGGCCGTTTCACCATGACGGATCGCGGTGAAAGCGCCCTGAGACAAGCCCCGCACAGCCTGACCGTGGGCCCCTCCGCGCTGCATTGGCGCGCGGGCAAACTGATCATCGACATCAACGAAATCAGCAGTCCGCCCTTTGTTTCGCGCGTTCGGGGGCGCATGACCCTGACACCGTCCGCTGTCACCGGGGTTGAATTGCCGCTGACACCGGAAGGCACCCATATCTGGCGTCCCTTTGCGCCGATCTGCACCATCAACGTGGATCTGGACGCCGAAGGCTGGCGCTGGCAGGGGCACGGGTATTTCGATGCCAATTTTGGCACCCGCGCACTGGAGCAGGACTTTGACTATTGGACGTGGGGCCGCTTTCCGACGCGGCAGGGCAGTACTTGTTTATACGATGCCGCGCGGCGGGACGGCTCCACCCTGAGTGCGGCTCTGCATTTTGACTCGGGCGGCACCGCGAAAAGCGTCCCGGCCCCGCCCAGGGCCGCCCTGCCGCGTTCGCTTTGGCAGGTGCGGCGTGAAACGCGGGCCGATCACGGCCATACGCCCCGGCAAGTGCAAAACATGCTGGACGCTCCGTTCTACAGCCGCAGCGCCGTGCAAACCCATCTGAACGGAGAGGACACCACGGGCGTGCACGAGGCACTCGACCTGCGCCGGTTCCGGTCGCCGCTGTTGAAACCGATGCTGGCGGTGCGGGTGCCACGGCGGGCAAACTGGACATTTGATTAGGTCAGACGCGGTACGTCTTACGCATCCGCGTCGCGGGTCATCTCCGGGTTCAGGCGCATGACGGAGAAATTAAGCGCCCAGGCAACGCTCACCCATGTCAGGTAGGGCACAAACAATATTCCCGCCAGCCAATCAACTTGCCACAAGGCGAAACAACTGGCCGCGACCGCACACCAAAGCGCCGTCAGCACAACGAGTCCGAGACGCAGCCTGCGAAGGCCAAAAAACACCGGCGTCCACAGTCCGTTCAAAGCGATCTGCAACGCCCAGAGCGCCATGGCGTAGGCATTGTCCGGCGCCACGGCTGCGCGCGCCCCGGCAAAGGCCATGCACAAATAGAGCGTGGTCCAGGCCACCGGAAACAGCCAGTTCGGCGGCGTCCAGCTTGGTTTGTTCAGGCGATCATACCACGCCCCCGGCGGGAACAATCCCCCCGTTGCGCCGACTGAAAAGCAGGCGGCCAGAAATATCGCGAACAAGATCCAGAACATGTGCGCTACCTAAGCCCCTGCATCGGCGACATCAATGCCGCGCGGCGCTCTTCTTCGCGGGCTTTGAGCGTGATCAGGGTGGCGTGCAGTGCGTCGCTCCAATCATGGCTCTTTTTCTGGCGGGCGGTGGCCTCGATCAAGAACAGCGTTTCCGGCACGGGCCGCGCGTGAATGACCGCCGATTTCGGCATTACGGCCGTGGCCCCGGCCCGAACCACCGAAAGCGCAAGCCAGGCCAGCTTTTGCCCCTGCCCCGTCCGGGCGCGATGATCGATGGGATTATACCCGGTCCGCGCCACTTCACGCCCGATCCCGGCATAAATGAACCGCGCGGCGAATATGCCGGGGCGCGCATCAACCGGCAGCGCCGCGATCCCCGCCTCCGAGCGGTTGTAGAGTGCCTGTGCCTCGCGCAGCAGACGGCGAACGACGACCCGCAAATCGGGCGACATGGTCGGCTTGCGCAAGAAGGCCCCGGGGTCGATACCGACCTCGGTCAGCCAGTCCAGTGGCAGATAAAGCCGCCCTTCGCGGGCGTCCTCCCCCACGTCCCGGGCTATATTGGTGAGCTGCATGGCCACGCCCAGATCGCAGGCGCGCGCCAGGGCATCCTTGTCCCGCACCCGCATGAGGACGCACATCATCGCGCCAACGGCAGAGGCGACCCGGGCGCTGTAGGCGCGCAGGCCGGACAGATCATCGTAACGGCGCTCCATCGCATCCCAGGCCAGCCCTTCCAGCAGGGCTTCGGGCAAGGCGCGCGGCATGTCGAAATCGTCGATGATCGCGGCAAAGGCCCGATCCGCAGGTGCATTCGCAGGGCGTCCTGCATAGGCCCGGTCCAGGCGGTCATGCAGGCGCAGGACCGCATCGGCCTTGGCCGCCTGCAGGTCCACCTCATCATCGGCAAGGCGGCAAAAGGCATAGAGCGCCAGAGCCGGATCGCGCACCCGCGCCGGGAGTAGCTTTGAGGCGGCGTGAAACGACCGCGATCCATGCCGGATCGCCTCAACGCAATGGTCCAAATCCTTTGGCGCGATCATGCCTGTCCTACCGTTTCAGCATCAGGGATAAGTTGGTCCAGGACTTCCGCGCTGCCGATCACGCCTGGAAGCCCCGCACCCGGATGCGTGCCCGCCCCGACAAGATACAGCCCCTTCGCCTCTTCGCTGACGTTGTGCGGGCGGAAGAAGGCGCTTTGCAGGATGCGCGGCTCGATAGAGAACCCGGCGCCGTGAGGGCTGAGGTATCTGTCCCGGAAGGTCTCCGGGGTGAATACCAGCTGCTCGGTCAGGGTCTTGCCCAGCCCGGGCAAAACATCGCGCTCCAACACATCCTGCACCTTTTGGCGATAGGTCTCTGCCATCGCGTTCCAGTCCACCGGGGCATCATGGCCCAGATGCGGCACCGGGCTGAGGGCATAGAAAGTGTCATCGCCATCGGGCGCGGCGCTTGGGTCCGTCACCGTGGGGCGGTGGATGTAGAGGCTCATGTCGTCCGAAAGCTTTCCATTCAGAAAAATATCCTCCAGCAACCCCTTGTAGCGCGGCCCGTTCAGAATCGTGTGATGGCCGACATCCGGCCACATGCCGCGCGTTCCCTTGGTGCCGAAGTACCAGACGAACAGCCCCATGGACCACCGCGTGCGTTTGAGCCGGGGCGCGGTCCAGCGGCGTCTTTTGTGCTTGCGCAACAGGTGGTCGTAGGTGTGACCCGCGTCGGCATTCGACACGGTTACATCCGCCTCGATCATCTCGCCACTGGTCAGGGTTACGCCCCGGGCGCGGCCGTTCTGGATACGAATCTCATCCACCTGCGCCTTTTGCCGGATCAGCCCGCCCTGAGCGGCGATGACCCCTGCCATCGCCTTGGCAATCGCTTCGACACCGCCCATGGCGTAGTGCACACCGAAGGCCTTTTCGAGATGGCTCACCAGCGCATAGATCGACGTGACGTGGAACGGATCGCCGCCGATGAACAGCGGGTGAAAGGACAGCGCCATGCGCAGCCGTTCATCCTTGACGCACCCCGCCGCATGGTCATGGATCGAGCGGTCCGCCCGTAGGCGGGCGAAGGTCGGCAGCACCTTGATCAGGTCGGCCAAGCGATGCATCGGCCGCCGCCCAAGATCCTCAAAGCCGACGCGATAGCGCGTCTCGCTGTCCTTTAGAAACTTCTCGTAGCCCTTGATATCGTTCGGCGCGAGACGCATGACCTCGGCGCGCATTGCCTCGTGGTCCTGCCGCACGGTGAAATGGCTGCCGTCTGGCCAGCGAATTTCGTAATAGGGGTCCAGAGGCCGCAAATCGACATCATCCTCGAAGCGCAGCCCGCAGGCGGCCCAGAGATCCTGAAAGACCTGCGGGACAGTGACGATCGTCGGCCCCAGATCAAAGCGGTGACCGCCCTGACGAATGGCCGAACCCCGTCCGCCGGGGCCATCGAGCCGGTCCAGAACCGTCACGCGATAGCCCTTGGCGCCAAGCCGCATCGCCGAGGCCAAACCGCCCAGCCCGGCGCCGATTACCACGGCATGCGGCTGCGGCACTTGAAATGCGCGGGCCTTCTGATCAGGATCTACAACTGTCAACATTTCAAAACCGTACACCTGTAAGGTTTAATTGACAATCGCGCATTCTCCCCTTTTCCAAACAGCCCGAACATGTCAGGCTTCCTGGACAGCCTCGCACCGAGGGGGAGAGAGTCCATCCAAGTTGTCAGCCTCAGTTTCTACCAATTCCCGCGCGGCGCCGCGCGGCTGTGGGCCTTTGCGATGATGGGTCTTGCCAGGCCCGCCATGAGGCGCACGCCCGGCATCGGATTCTGGAAACTCTGTGGCTCGGGCACTGGCGAAGGGTTTACCCCGATCCCGAACACCGGCGTCTATGCAATCATCGCCACATGGTCCGATCTCGAAACCGCGCAGCGGCAAACGGCCTCCGCGCCGATCTTTCGCCGCTACAAAGCCCGCGCCACGGAAAGCTGGACCTTGTTCCTCAGTCCCACGTCCGCGCGGGGGGCATGGGCGGGTCAAACGCCGTTCGCCGTCGATCCCGAACGCAGCAAAGGACCGATTGCCGCCCTCACCCGCGCGACCTTGCGACCCTCCCGGTTGCTGCGCTTCTGGAGGCGGGTGCCGGACATCAGCGCCATGATCGGGCAGGACACCAACGCGCTTTTCAAAATCGGCATTGGCGAGGTGCCCCTGCTACACCAGATCACCTTTTCGATTTGGCCGGATGCCGCCTCCATGGCGCAATTCGCCCGCGTCGACGGTCCCCACGCCCGCGCCATCCGCGCCGTGCGCGAAGGCCATTGGTTTCGCGAAGAGCTCTATGCCCGTTTCCGCGTTCTTGGCGACAGCGGGACATGGCAGGGCCAAACCCCACTCAGACGCCTTGGAACAAAGACATGACCAGCCCCTTCCCATTCTCGGCCATTGTCGGCCAGCAACAGATGAAACGCGCGATGGTCCTGACGGCCATTGACCCCGGGCTTGGCGGCGTTCTGGTCTTTGGCGACAGGGGCACCGGCAAATCGACCGCCGTGCGCGCCCTTGCAGCACTTTTGCCGCCGATCACCGTTGTTGCGGGCTGCCCGGTAAATTCGGAAACGCCCGAGGCCTGCCCGGAGTGGGCCAATGTCACCGACCGAGCCCTGATCCAGCGGCCAACCCCCGTGATCGACCTGCCCCTTGGCGTGACCGAAGACCGCGTGACCGGAGCGCTGGATATCGAACGCGCGCTGACGCGGGGTGAAAAATCGTTTGAACCGGGCCTGCTTGCCCGCGCCAATCGCGGCTACCTTTACATCGATGAGGTGAACCTGCTGGAGGATCACATCGTGGACCTGTTGCTGGACGTGGCCCAATCCGGGATCAATACGGTTGAGCGGGAGGGTTTGTCGATCCGGCACGCCGCGCGCTTTGTGCTGGTGGGTTCAGGCAACCCCGAAGAAGGCGAACTGCGCCCGCAGCTTCTGGATCGGTTTGGCCTGTCGGTCGAGGTTCGCTCGCCTGACACCATCGAAGATCGGGTCGAGGTGATCCGTCGGCGCGATGCCTATGAACGTGACACGGCAGCCTTCATGACCAAATGGCAGGCCGAGGATGCCAAGCTGCGGGGCACCATCCTCGCGGCCCGTGCCGCCCTGCCAGACATCGACACTCCGGACGAGATTTTGCACGATTGCGCCCGGCTCAGCATTGCGCTTGGCGCCGACGGATTGCGTGGCGAGCTGACTTTGCTGCGCGCCGCCCGCGCACTTGCGGCCGAACAGGGAGGCAAACGGATCACCCGCGACCATCTGCGCGACGTTGCGCCCCTGGCGCTCAGCCATCGCCTGCGGCGCGATCCTCTGGACGAAGCGGGCTCCTTTGCGCGCGTCGCCCGCGTGATCGCTGAAACCCTGCCATGACCTCGGAGGCCCCGTCGGACTGGACCCGCGCCCTGCGCGCCTTGTCGGCCTTGATGGTCGATCCGGCCCGGCTCGGCGGCATGGTTCTGCGCGCCCGCCCCGGCCCCGTGCGACAAGGCTTTGAAACCGCTCTGGAGCGCCTGCCTCTGCCGCAGCACCGTATTCACCCCGGCGTGGATGACACGCAGCTGTTCGGGGGGCTGAACGTCGCCTCATCCTTGTCCGCCGGACATTTGATCCGTGACGCCGGACTGTCGGAGCGGCCCTGCGCCCTCATCCTGCCGATGGCCGAGCGCACACCACCGAGCCTCTCCGCGCGCCTCGCGCAGCTTCTGGACACGGGCTCCGGCCATATGCTGATCTTGCTGGACGAGGGGGCCGACGACGGCGAAGCCGCCCCTCTGGGGTTGGCGGATCGGCTCGCCTTTTTCGCTGACCTTTCCTTGATCCGCGCCGCAGATGCGACCCTGCGCCTGCCCGCGCCCGCCGATCTCGACAGGGCGCGGCAGAGTTTGCCCTCGGTGGCATGTGCTGCGGAGCACTGTGACCAACTGGTGGTTCTGGCGGCACGTTTCGGAATCGACAGCCAGCGCGCTCCGCTTCTGGCCCTGCGCTGCGCCCGCGCGCTCGCCGCGCTTGACGGTCACACCGCGACAACCGACGCCCATTTGCGCGAGGCGGCCGAACTGGTCTTTGCCTCCCGCGCGACACAAATGCCAGAGACAGAAGATCCCCCGCCGCCACCTGACGCGCCGGAGCCGGACCCCTCGGATGGCGCCAAGACCGACACCGATCCGGCCGAGGACAAGCTGCCGGATGAGATATTGGTAGAGGCGCTCGCGGCCTGCCTGCCCGCCGATCTTTTGCTGCGCCTGAAAAGCGGGCGCAGCCGAAGTACAGGCGCGCAAGGCAGCGGCGCAGGTGCGAAAAAGACCGGAAACCGCCGGGGCCGCCCCCTGCCCTCGCGTCCGGGCCGGCTCAATGATCGCGCACGGATCGATGTGGTCGCCACGCTGCGCGCCGCCGCCCCCTGGCAACCCATGCGCCGCAAATCCCGGCCCGACGGTCCGCAGCTGATCATTCATCCCTCCGATATCCGCCTGCGCCGGTTCGATGATCATTCGGACCGCCTGCTTATCTTCGCCGTGGATGCATCGGGGTCGGCGGCGATGGCGCGCATGGCCGAGGCAAAAGGCGCAATCGAGCTGTTGCTTGGGCAGGCCTACGCCAAGCGCGATCAGGTCGCGTTGGTCGCCTTTCGCGGCAGCGGCGCCGAGGTTCTTCTGCCGCCGACGCGGTCACTGGTTCAGGCCAAGCGGCGGCTCTCCGCGCTGCCCGGCGGCGGCGGAACCCCGCTCGCCACCGGTTTGAAGGCCGCCTTTGAGCTTGCCGTGACAAGCGGACGTTCGGGGCTTAGCCCCAGTCTTGCGGTGCTGACCGACGGGCGCGGCAATATCGCCCTCGACGGCACCCCCGGTCGCGGTCAGGCGAAGAGCGACGCGCAGGCCATGGCGCGGCTCTTGCGTGGCCTTGCGATGCCGACAGTCGTTATCGACACCTCCATCCGCCCCGGAGCGGACAGTGCGGACCTCGCGTCCCACCTGGGCGGCCACTACCTGCCCCTGCCGCGCGCCGATGCCCAGCGCATTTCTGCGGTGGCAGATGCCGCCCTGACGCGCTAGCTGTGCCATGGATTGGACCCGCGATCTCCCGTCCTGGCCACACGCGGCGCTGTCTCGTCGTGTACTCTGTCGCCCGCATCAATGGCATGTTCAGGAAACCGGCTCCGGCCCAACCGTGCTGCTGCTGCACGGCGCCGGTGCCTCAACGCACTCGTGGCGGGATCTTATCCCGAGTCTTGCGGACCATTTCCATGTTGTGGCGCTCGATCTGCCGGGACAGGGATTCAGCCGCCTTGGTGCCCGCAATCGCTGCGGCCTGGAGAAGATGAGCGCCGACATCGGCACGCTGTGCGCCGATCAGGGCTGGGCACCCGCCCTGATCATCGGCCATTCCGCCGGGGCGGCGATTGCCCTCAATCTCTCCTTGATCCTGCCCGATGCGCCGAAAGTCATCGGCATCAACGCCGCTCTCGGCCGTTTCGACGGCATCGCCGGCTGGCTCTTTCCCGTGCTTGCGAAAGTGCTGGCTTTGACGCCCCTGACCGCCCTTGCCTTCAGCTCGGGCAGCGATCCAATGGCGCGGGCCCGCCGCTTGATCGAAAGCACCGGATCACAGCTTGATGAGCACGGCCTCGGGTTTTACGCCCGCCTGATCTCGAACCGCGACCATGTCGATGGCGCGCTCAAGATGATGGCGCAATGGAGCGTGGACGCGTTGCTTGACCGGCTGACTGACATCCCCGCGCCCTGCCTGTTGTTGACCGGAGAAAAGGACAGCGCCGTGCAGCCCGCCGTCTCGGCCGGAGCCTCACGCCGGTTGCGCACGGCCGAGGTCGTGACGCTTTCAGACCTTGGGCATCTGGCTCATGAGGAGGACCCGGATCGCGTGCTGCGCTGCATCCTCGACTGGACAGGGGGTCGGCGCGGCCTTTGAGAGGATCAGAAAAATTCTTTCGCCGCGACTAGACGACCGGTCTAGTCGATACTAGATAGATCTCATGACCGCACAAGTTAAAGACACCCGTACCCATATTCTGGAAGTTGGACGAAGCCTGACCGCACGGCAGGGCTATTCCGGCGTGGGGTTGAACGAGCTGCTCAAGGCTGCGGACGTCCCCAAAGGGTCGTTCTATCATTACTTCAAATCGAAAGAAGCCTACGGCTGTGCGCTGCTCGAAGACTTTGTCGAGCAATATCGCGAGACCCTGGCCAGCACGCTTGGGAGTTCGGAACGGACAGGACGCGACAAGTTCTTGGGGTATTTTGAAGGCTGGCTTGTAAAACAAACCAGCCCGTCCCTGAAGGAACGCTGTCTGGTCGTGAAATTGTCCGCAGAAGTCGCCGACTTGTCCCCGGACATGAGCCGGATTTTGCAAGACGGTGTGAGCACCATTATTGCGAGCCTGACGGAGACCCTCGAAGAGGGCCTCGCTGACGGTTCGATCGCGCCCCTGGACGATCCGCACGGCCTCGCTCAATCGATTTACCACCAATGGCTGGGGGCCAGCCTGATTGCCGGTCTCTCGCACGATGCCGCCCCGCTGAAAGCGGCCATGAAAGCCACCAGAACGGCGATACCCGCCCCGTAACCTCCTAAGACATAAAGGCGAACGCCTGATCCATCGTCACGGGTGATTTTTAGACGACCGGTCTATTTTCACCGTTGACGCAAAAAGACAATAACCGCAACAGCGCGGCGCATACCGCATGCCGCCCCAAAGAAGAGAAAGACCATGACACAGACCAACCGACAACTCGTACTCGCCGAACGGCCCAAAGGCGAGCCGACAAAAGACACATTGGCCCTGACCGAAACGTCCATTCCAAGCGCCGGTGCGGGGCAAATGCTGCTTCGCACGACCTTCCTGTCACTTGATCCCTACATGCGCGGCCGGATGAGCGATGCGCCGTCCTACGCAGCCCCCGTTGAGATCGGCGATGTGATGGTCGGCGGCACGGTCGCAAAGGTCGTCACGTCCGATATCGAGGGCTTTGCTGTTGGCGATTACGTGCTCAGCTTCAATGGGTGGCAGGACTACGCGGTCTCGGACGGCGCGGGTGTGACGAACCTCGGCAAATCTCCGGAGCATCCGTCCTGGGCACTCGGCGTTCTCGGCATGCCCGGCTTCACGGCGTGGGCTGGCCTGACACGGATCGGCGCACCGAAGCCCGGCGAGACCATCGTGGTGGCCGCCGCAACCGGCCCGGTTGGCGCGACCGTTGGCCAGATCGGCAAGCTGCTCGGCTGCCGTGTGGTCGGTGTCGCCGGCGGAGCGGACAAATGCGACTATGCAATGCGTGAGTTGGGCTTTGACGCCTGCATCGATCACAGGGCGGACGACTTCGCCGAGCAACTGGCCGCGGCGAGCCCGGACGGGATTGATGTCTATTTCGAAAACGTGGGCGGCAAGGTGCTTGATGCGGTGATCCCGCTGCTGAACGCCAACGCACGGATGCCCGTCTGCGGTCTTGTCTCGCAGTACAACGCAACGGAATTGCCCGGCGGCCCCGACCGCATGAACTGGCTGATGGGTCAGATCCTGCGCAAGCGGGTCAAGGTTCAGGGATTCATCATTTTTGACGATTTCGGACATCTCTACCCCGAGTTCGCCAAGGAAATGTCGGACTGGATCGACGCAGGCAAAATCAAATACCGCGAAGAAATCATCGACGGTTTGGAAAACGCCCCGGACGCCTTCATCGGGCTTCTGAAAGGCGAGAATTTCGGCAAGCGGGTCATCCGCGTTGCCCAAGACTGAAAGGCACAGCTGTGAAAATCCTGATGGTACTGACATCGCACGATCAACTGGGCGATACCGGCAACAAGACCGGCTTCTGGCTCGAAGAATTCGCGGCCCCCTACTACGTTTTCAAATACGCGGGCGCGGATATCACGCTGGCCTCTCCCAAGGGCGGGCAGCCCCCGATCGACCCGTCCAGTGACAACGAAGACACACAAACCGACGACACCCGCCGTTTCAAGGACGATGCGGACGCGCAGCGGCACCTCGCCACGACGCTCCAACTGGCCGATGTGACGGAAAGCGGCTTTGACGCGATCTTTTATCCCGGCGGGCACGGCCCGCTTTGGGATCTGGCAGAGGACGCCGACAGCAAGCGTTTGATCGAGGCCTTCGCCGCGGCCGACCGGCCTGTTGGCGCCGTCTGCCATGCGCCTGCCGTGTTCCGCCATACCCTGGGTGCCGATGGCGCATCGCTGATGTCGGGACGCCGTGTCACGGGGTTCACGAACTCGGAAGAAGACGCGGTTGGCCTGACAAACGTCGTGCCGTTCCTTGTCGAGGACATGTTGAAAGCCAATGGCGGTCAGTTCGAGCGCGGCGACGACTGGGCCGATTTTGTCCTGCGTGACGGCAAGCTGGTCACCGGCCAGAACCCGGCCTCCTCTGCCAGCGCGGCGAAAGAGGTCCTGGCCTTGCTTGGCTGATCAACCTTGGTTGGGGCGCTCGGCCAACAACAGCCGGGCGGCCCCAATCGCATCGCGCGCGAGGAGGCACGCTTCGCGAAGACGGACTTCGGTCGACGCACGTCCGACCATGACATTCACTCGGGGGACGACGATGACCCTCGCGACGAATTTGTCGGTGAGGGCTTGATACACGTTCATAGGGCTGCCCAATTGGTCGACATGCCCGGAGCGCGACGATCTTTTGGGCGAACTGTTCGCGCCGGACGACACCTGGTTTGCAAAGCGCAACGACAAGCCTGCGTTCGGCGCCTGATAGCTCGGTGCGCGCCGACATCGACGCGCCGATTGCGCACAAAGGCTTGGGGCTGGTGCCAGATTTCGACCGCTGGAAGGTTGGCGACAATCTCGACATTGCCAGCCGGGACAGCGATCCGCTCGGTTTCCTCGAAGAGCGGAGACAAGGCGGATGACACGCACGAGCGGGCCGATGCCCGGCAGGGGGGCCGGAATTTTCAGGCGTCACCACGATCTGTACCGCGAAGATCTGAAGGGCGTTTTTGACGGTCGCGAACGCATCAAGGCCGATGGTTCCGCCATCATCGCAAATGGTAATCTGATGTTCACTGTGGCTTGAGCAACCCCGTGGAGCGTCGCGGGCCACAACCTCCCGCCGCTTTCGGTCTTGAGGATTTCGCTCTCTATTGGGTTTGGGAGCGCAGCCCCGTCATAGCCACATGACAGGGCGGCCGGGGCAGAAGCGCTTCGATCCGGGACTTGCGAGGGCGCGCTACGCCGCCCCCTTCCATTCAACGGGGGTCACGTAAACGATGCTGTCATCGACGCTGACCATCACATCGCCGTCCTGAATATTCACCTGCAGCTTCATCGCGCGGTTTGCCAGTTTTGCCAGTGCATCGGTGTCGGCCTCGGAAATGCTGACCACGTGTAGATTGTCAAAACGGGTGGTGCTGTTCTTGACCTTTTCCCACCACATTTCGGCGGTTCTGCCGCCGTAGGGGTAGACAATCACCTTTTCCGCCTTGTTGCAGGATTGACGGATAACCTTCTCGCTCGGAAGCCCGAGGGCAACCCAGACATCGAGATCCCCGCTCAGGCTTTTCTGCCAAATGTCTGGCTCGTCATCGGTCGAAATGCCCTTGGTCATTTCCAAGTGTTCATGCGCATTGAGCGCAAACGCCAGGATGCGCACCATCAGCCGTTGATCCGTCTCCGAAGGATGCTTGGCCACGGTCAGCTTGTGGGTCTCGTAATAGTGACGATCCATGTCCGAGACCGATAGTTCGACTTTATAAATGGTGGCATTTTGCGCCATGATCTGCCCCAAATCTTCAAGGATTTGGATGCCTACTCCGTCTGGTTCGCATTGGAAAGCAGATACACAGGCCGCAACGATGTGACCCGACCGTCAAACCCCGCGACCCGCAAAGAGCGCGGCGTTCGACAGCCCCAAAGCAAGATCAGCCGATCGCGCAAAGACCGCCGATGGCTGGGCGCCCGTTACCGCAGCTCGCTCACCGCGATTTGCGCCGCCATGCAAAAAGGCCAAGGTCAAGGATAACCTTGAGCGTTGCCGCCAGTATCAGCGCACAGAGCACGGCCTTTGAGACCGTCTCCATCGTACCTTCGATCTGCACCGCGTGGATCACGGTGCCTGCGGCGATCACCACGGCAAGGACCACATGACCAAACCGCCACGTCCTAAATAACAGCCGCCCGCGGAACGCGGCCAGCAGCGCGGTGGCAAAGAGTGCCCACATGGCAATCACTCCCCAGGCCGAGAATGGCGAGGGGGAGGCGAACAACAAGGCGTCGATCACGTCCGGTGGGCTGGTGATCCAAAGTCCCCCGACATGGGCCACCACCGCCACGACAAGAAAGCCACCCATCACGCGGTGGACCCGCCGCGCACCGCGCAAGGACAGACCCGGCATCACCCCACCCGCAAGCAGCGGTTGGACAAGCAAACCTGCCATGGCAATAATTCCGGCAAATCCGGCGGCAACGTAGACAGGATCACGCCAAGCCAGCAGGGGGCTGGCCGCCGCTGCCGCGATGGGCACGGCAATTGCCACAGCAAGCACGCCCCAAAGTCCTATCGTGCGCACCCGGCCCATGCTCTCCCCGCCTTGATCAGACCGGCCGAAGGACGAAATGTGCCTCTAGGCTCGTATCTTTGCTGCGCGACATGACCGGGCGCAGAAACACAGTATCAAAGTCATCGCTGTCATAGGCAAGATGCCCGTGCGGTTGGCCGAAGGCCGGGACGATCTGCGGCATCTCAAGGCGGAACACGCCATTTACGTCAGTCAGCGTGGCGCCATGGCTGTGCGGATCACGCTCGTGGCCTTCCGTGGTATGGGCCCAGACCTGAATGCGTTGCCCGGCCAGTGGCGCGCCATCGCCCGCTCGGCGCACGGTGCCCGTCATCCAGAATCCTCCGCCCCCGATCCTCTCTACGATCGGCGCGCCCGGTCGGTAGTTGTTGGACCCGCCCCGCATTGAGGGCGTCGGCGCAAGCCCCTGCGCGCGCGCAGGCACCATCAGGCCGGATACTCCGGCGAATACAGCCCCCGCGCCCGTGGCAAGGACGGCCCTGCGCGTGAAAAAGTTCGAATTCATCTGAATGCCTCCTGTCGGATGTGAGCCCCCCATCAATCCGGAGAAACCAAACGAGACGGGCTCTTCGCGATACCCCGATATCATTGAACGATAGCCCGCATATTCACCAAACAACCCCAAAGTTTACGTGAACTGACGTGACCGCCCCTGCGCCGATGGCATTCGAAACCCATTTGGCAAAAGCCATGGAACACGGCCGTGCCTGCGGTCTGCGAAAACTCACGCCCGAAAGCTCTGCGGTCGGCGTTGCCGTGCGCGACAGGCCGCTCGTCGGGAGGGACGCTTGGATGGGGTTCAGGGTCCGAGGCCAAATATACACCTGGATTTAATCTTTATTAACCATAGTGAATTAAACCTTGCCGATAGCGTAGTTGGTAGGGCGCATCCGAAATGAAGGCCGTAACGAGAGAAAAATCTTTCATTTCAGAACTCGCGGCGATTCCCGCAATGTTCGTGACCTGCGACACGGATGGATCGATTCTCGCCTTCAGCCACCGCTTCGTGGCAGATATAGGCGCGCAGGATATGAACCTGTGTGGCCAGAAGCTCGACACATTCCTCACAGAAGAATCCGCCGCCGTCTGGGCCACGGAAGTGATTTCCCGTTTACCCCTGCGCGGCAGGCTGGAAAACCTTCGCTTGAACTTCAAACGTTCCGACGGGACGGGCTTTCTGGCGCTCGCATCGATCGATCAACTCGACACCGGGCTCGTTGAGGCTGTGTTCAAGAACGTCGACTTCCTGATCGACCTCGAAGACCGGTTGCGGCAAAAACGCGAGCGCCTCGGCGCGTTGCTGGAAGGCACCGGTGCCGCGCTCTGGGCCTTCAATGCTCAGACGAAGGAACTGATTGTAAACGATCGCTGGGCACAGATTGCCGGATACGAGACCGAAGAACTTGCTCCGATCACAGTGGAAACATGGAGAGCCTTGTGCCACCCCGCTGATCTGGAACGCGAACGTTCCACGATCGAAGCCCATCTTTCTGGCGCGTTGGAAAGCTATGAAGGGCGCGTCCGGCTGAGACATCGCAATGGCGGGTTGGTTTGGGTGCGGATCACGGGAAAGGTGACCTCGCGCGACACCGATGGTCAGGCAGAGTGGCTGCACGGCATCTTCGTCGACATCACGGAGGACATCGCCGGAAGGACCATGTTGCGCCGGGCGGAGGAAACGCTCGACAAGGCCTCGCGCCTGGCTGGCTTCGGCGGCTGGGAAGTGGATATGCGTGACGGGGCCATTTACTGGAGCCCGGAGACCTGCCGGTTGCACAACGTCGCTGCGGACTTCGTGCCGCAGTCGCTCGATGAAGCCTATGCCTTCTATCCCGAAGCGGCAAGGGAGACCTTGAGAGCTGCAGTGGACCAGGCCATTGAAAACGGAACGGGTTGGGACCTCGAACTTCCTTTTGTGCCACGCGGGCGCTCACAAATCTGGATCCGAACGATTGCGGAGGTGGTCACGGAGAACGGCACCCCCGTTCGGCTGAGCGGGGCGGTGCAGGACATCACGGACCGCAAACTGCAAAGGGATGCGCTCGCACGGACGACGGAGCGGCTGTCGCTGGCAGTGCGGTTCGGGGGTATCGGGGTCTGGGAAGCCGATATCGTAACCGGCGACCTCCGTTTCGACGCGCGCATGACCGAGCACTTTTCTTCGAATGGCACCGCGCCCGCGACCCTCCGCGATTGGCTGGCCATCCTCGAAGATGAATCGGGCACGATCCTGCACGCGGCGATCAACCGTACCCTGCGCCACGGAGAACCGCTCGACGTGCCGGTTCTCACGCGCCATCAAGGCCAGACAAAGGCTTTTCGCGTCACCGCTCAGATCCATGAACAGCCGGGCGAGGACGCCGCGCGGCTCATCGGCGCCTGCTGGGATCAGACGCCAATGCATACCATGACCAGTCGTCTCGAACGGGAACGCAGCTGGCTGCAGACCAGCCTGAGAAGCATAGGGGACGGCGTGATCACGGCCGATCCCGCAGGCCGGGTGCTGTGGATGAACCCCGTCGCAGAACAATTGACTGGCATCAAGCTCGACAAAGCCCGCGGCCGCGTCTCCGATACCGTGTTCCGCGTCATCAACGAGGTGACCGGGAAATCCTGCGACGACCCGATCGCAGCCTGTCTGTCCACGCGGGCAAACGTGAACCTCGAAGCCAACGCCACTCTGGTCAACCCGCAGGGAAAATTGATCGCCGTTGATGATAGCGTGGCCCCGATCCTGTCTGACGGAGGTGACCTGCTGGGAGCGATCATGGTGTTCCGGGACGTGTCCGAGCAGCGCGAAACCAAGCGTCGGATGGAAGAACAGGCAACGCTGGACCACACAACCGGCCTGCCAAACCGTCGCTGGTTTACCGCTTCGCTCTCAAGCCTTCTGTCCCAATCTCCGGGGACGCGGGAAGACAATTTCCTGATCTTTTGCGATCTCGACGTGTTCAAGCAGATCAATGACATCCATGGCCATGCCATGGGAGATATCATCCTGCGCGACACCGCTCGCATCCTGCAGACCAGTTTCGCCGACGCCCGCGTTGTGGCGAGGCTTGGCGGGGATGAATTCGCGCTTATTGCAACCGCCGACGACGAGAACGCGCTGCGGCGGCGCCTTGAGGCGGTCTGCACGGACGTCGCGCATCTTGCGGAGCATCACGCGCTGGCACCCTCCGCGCGTCTATTGGGCATGAGCATTGGGGTCGTTTCCCTGACCCGCTCTTTCGGCAACCGCGGCGAGGCCATGCGCGCGGCAGATGCGGCCTGCTACCGTGCGAAACAATTGGGCCGCGGACAGGTGGTTTTTGCCGGGGAACTGAGTGAAGCGGAACTGATCGTGCGCTCTGCGGATGACGATGTCTATGCACTTCTCGAAACCGCTATCGCAGAGGACAAGGTCGACGTGCATTTTCAGCAGGTCCGAAGCCTGACCGGGACCGACTTTCCCATGGTGGAACTCCTGGCGCGCCTTACTTCCCACGACGGTCGCCCCATCGGCGCCGGTGACTTCATCCCCGTCGCCGAGCGCTCCGGTCTCATTTCCGGCCTCGACCTGTGGATGTTGCGCAAAGCGGTCACGCTGGTGGCGGACTGTCCCTTCGGGCGCGCGACAACTATGTGTGTCAACGTCTCTGGCGCCTCGGTCGGTGACGAGGCGTTTTGCCGCGCGGCGCTGGACATCCTGTCGGAGGCGGGCCCGAAGGTGGCGGCGCATCTCTGCCTCGAAATTACGGAGACCGTGGCGTTGCACAACACCGAGCGCGTGGCGCTCTTTGCCCGCCATGTCCGCGAGAAAGGGGCAAAGATCGCACTCGACGATTTCGGCGCCGGCATGTCCTCGATCCGCCACCTGCACGTGCTGACCGTCGATTACCTGAAGCTCGACGGTGCCTTCGTGCGAGACATCTGCACCAGCCGGGTTACGCGACTGGCGCTCTCATGCTTCGTGGATCTGGCCCACGAGATCGGTGCGAAGACTATCGCGGAGTCCGTCGAAACCGATGAGGTTCTGAACGACATCCGCGCGCTCGGTGTGGACTACGTTCAGGGATACCTTCTCCACCGACCAGAACCGTTGCCAACGGCTTCCTGATTTTCAGTTTGTTGATTTCCGCTGAGAAGTGACCCGGTATTTTCACCGAGATTTGACCAACCCTAATTATGTCTCAGCGGTCACGTTGTGGTCAATGCAGGCGTCTCCTTTCGCTATTTCTTTGCGGCTTCTGAACTGGCCTTGAAGCGGTAACCGTCGTTGCCGGTTTCCCGAATGTGGCAGCGGTGAGTGAGCCGGTCCAGCAGGGCGGTTGTCATCTCTGCGTCGCCGAAGACCTGGCCCCATCGAAGAAGCTGAGATTTTTGGTGATGATCCGAACGCTCGTAGGCCTCCGTCACTCGAGGGGTCTTTCACAGACGCAACTCTCCAATTTGCTCATGCGCAATCGCTCCTACATTGCAAAAGTTGACCTATGTGAACGCCGTCTCGATATCATCGAAACCTGGGAATGGATTAGAGCACTCGGAGAGGATCCGGCCGTGTTTCTGAATGAACAGCTCAAGGATTCGGCGGATAAGACACTGAAGCTGCCAACACATGATGATGACAGTTAAGTTTAGCAGACTGCTGAAAAACTCCAGTCAGATCAGTTTCGACGCGTAAGAGCGTCAACTCTCGGGCTCTCTCGTCGAGTTGACGAAAATGGATCGCGTTGGGGACCGACGAACAAGACGAGAAGTGCGCTTCTGAAACCTTTTCAGCAGCTTGTTAGTCATCTTAGGGTCGCCCTGCCGCTCTAAACTGCCATTCGTACGCTCCGCGTCTAAGGCTGCCGGACACGCAGCGAGCGGCCCGTTCCGGTCATCCATGGCCATCGGCAGCGCCGCACTGCGCTTCCCCGAACCGGTCAATCATGCAGGCTGCGGCATTTTGAACGGTCCGTGGTCATCCGTGCGCAAAATCTGACGTTCTATGTCTCCCCGAGCGGGCGTTGCTCCTGCTGTCCGCGACGCGCCGTGCCGCGCTGAGATCAGGTCGTCACGCGCCGGCCAGAAGCCCGGCATAGACGCCGCCTTTCGCTGCCAGCGCGGCGTGGGTGCCGGTCTCAACCACCCGCCCGTTCTGCATCACGACGATAAGGTCGGCCTCGCGGATGGTCGAGAGCCGGTGTGCGATGGTGATGGTCGTGCGACCCTTCGACAGCCTGTCCAGCGCCTGCGACATCGCGCGTTCCGTTCGCGTGTCGAGCGCGCTCGTTGCCTCGTCCAGCAGCAGGATCGGAGGGTCGCGCAGGATCGTGCGGGCCAGCGCCAGACGCTGCCTCTCGCCGCCAGAGAAACGGGAGCCGCCTTCGCCGACCAGTGTCTCGTAGCCTGCGGGCAATGCCGCAATATGGTCGTGGATCTGCGACACCTTCGCGGCCGCTATGAGCTCGGCCATGGTCGCCTCGGGGTGGGCGAAGCGCAGGTTTTCGGCCACAGAGGCGTTCAGCAGGTAGGGCTCCTGCGAGACCACCCCAAGCATCCTCGAGAGCGTGTCGAAGCTGAGGTCGCGCAGGTCCACACCGTCGAAGCGGATCGCGCCGCCATCGACATCGTAGAGCCGCGCCAGCAGGTATCCGAGCGTCGTCTTGCCCGACCCTGTCGGGCCGACGATGGCGACATGGCTGCCCGCGGGGATGGTCAGGCGCACCTCCTGCACCGCGGGGCCGTGCCCCTTTGCATAGGCGAACTGGACGTGGTCGAGTTCGACCTCGCCGCGCATGTCGGCCCGTGGGATGGTGACGGCATCGGTGCGCTCGGTGATCTCCACCGGCTTGTCCATGTATTCGAAGACACGGGCAAAGAGCGCGCGGGTCTTTCGCGTGTCGCGGCCGACCTCGAGCAACTGCTCTAAGGGCCAGAGGAGTTGTTCCTGCAGGGCGATCATCGCCACGAGCGTGCCGATGCTGGCCGGATTGCCCGTCTGCATCAAGAGCCCACCCGCCACCAGCGTCAGGGCGGGCAGTGTCGCAAGGGCAAAGCCGATCAGCGACCACTGCCATTCGCCTGCAGTATGCGAGCGGACCTCAAGCTGTGCCAGGTCGCGCGAGATGCGGGCGAAATGCTGGGTCAGGAAACTGCCGCGCCCCATGGTTCGGGCAAGGATGATGCCGGGAGCGGACAGTGTCTGCTCGACCGCGGCGGACATGTCGGCGGCGCGGGCCTGCTGCTGGAAGGTCAGCGCCTCGCGCAGACGGGCGACGCGCGCGCTGATCAGCACGGTCCCCGGCACGATGAGCAGCACGAAGAGGGCCAGCCGCCAGTCCAGCACCACGATCGCCACAGCCGTCATCACCACCGCGCTGAGCGAACGGCCCAGTTCGTTCGCGGTCTCGGTCATCAGCGATTGCAGCCCGGCGATGTCGCCCGCGATGCGGGACTGCACCTCGCCGGTGCGTGTGCCGGTGAAGAACCGCAACGAAAGCGTCTGCAGATGGGCATAAAGGCGGACCCGCAGGTCGTGCAGGATGGCCTGCCCGATGCGGGTGCTCAGCACGACCTGGAGCGCGCCGATCCCGGCGGAGGCCAGCGCGGCCGCGATCATGCCGCCCGCCAGCCAGAGCAGCAGCGAAAGATCCTGCAGCGGCAGGGCCACATCGATGATCGCGCGCAGAAGGAAGGGCCCGGCCAGCCCGATGGCCGACGACAGGATCATCAACGCAACAACGCCCCCGATCCGCGCCCTGTAGGGAGCAAAGAGTTGAAGGACCCGCCGCAGCGAGACATGCCGTGCGGCCAGGTCGCCGTAGGTTTCGGGATCGTCAGTCATCGATCATTCCAGTCTCGTCGGTCTTTGCGGGCAGCCGGACTTCAACGGTGAGGCCGGTCGGGTGGTTCGGCAGCAGCCTTGCCTCGCCGCCATGGGCGCGGGCGATGGCGCGCAGGATGGACAAGCCAAGCCCCGAACCGCCGTGGCTGCGCCCGCGCGAGCCGTCGGCCCGCCAGAACCGGCCGAAGGCGCGGGCCCGATCCTCGGGGGGCAGGCCTGGCCCGTTGTCGGAACAGCGAAAGATCACATGGTTTCCTTCAATCCGGGTCTCGATGTGAACACGGGCCTGCGGCGCGTAGCGGCGGCAGTTCTCCAGCACCGCAACGAAGGCCTGGCGCAGGCGTGTCCTGTCCGCCGTGACGCGCGCCGGGGCCAGTGCGCGGGTCACGTTGATGCCCGCCCCGGCCAGTTCCGCCTCCATGCCGTTCAGGGCCGCCGCGACCTCCTCCGCAAGGTCGAGGCTGGCATGGGACAGCTCCAGCCGACCGGCGTTGCCGAGCGCGAGCGTGCGCAGCTCCTCGACGATGGACGAGAGGTGATCGACATGGGCGATCAGCCGGTCGAAGGTCTCCTGCGTCGGATCGAAGACGCCATCGGACAACCCCTGAAGCCGCCCGCGCAGGATGGTCAGCGGTGTGCGCAATTCATGCGCGATGGCCGAATTGGAATAGGCCAGTTCGGCCTCGGCCCGCTCCAGTCGTTCGGCCATGGCGTTGAAATCCGCCAGCAGGTCCGCCGCTTCGCGGAAACTGTCGTCTGGCACGTCGGCACGGGCAGAGAAATCCCCCTGCGCAATCCGCCGCGCCGCCATACCGACCGATTTCAGCGGCGCGATGACCCGTCCGGCCAGACGCCAACCGATCAACGCGGCGGTGACGAGGCCGAAGGTCAGAACGGTCAGCACCATGACGGTATCCGCCGTGCGCCAGCCCGTCGCGTCCGGCGCTTCGGTGGGGTAGATCCAATCGTAGATGAACAGGAAATAGGCCATCAATCCCAGCGACACGACCAGCGCCGCGACGAGCGTCAGCGCGATGATGGTGCGCGAGATGCGCGCGTTGAGGTTAGCCGCCATGGGGCACATCCAGACGGTAGCCGATCCCGCGCACGCCGGTCAGCAGACTGTCCGCGCCCGCAGCCCCCAGCTTGCGGCGCAGGTTGCTGACGTGGCTGTCGACGGTGCGGTCGAGGGCCGACCCTTCGGGCAGGCAGGCATCGACAAGGTCGGTCCGGCTGAAGGCCCGGCCCGGAAACCGCGCCATATGGGCGAGGATGCGGAACTCCGTGGGCGTCAGGTCGAGCACGACAGGCCCGGCGCTGCCGTCGAGCGTGGCGCGGTAGGCATCGGGATCGACCGTCAAGGGGCCAACCCGCAGCAGGCTGTCCCGCCTCTGTCCCATCGTACGGCGCAAGACGGCGCGGGCGCGGGCCACAACCTCATGCGGGTTGAACGGTTTGACCACATAGTCGTCGGCCCCGATCCGCAACGCCTGCAGCTTGTCCAGATCCTCGGCCAGCGCCGTGACCATGATGACCGGTGTCTCGCCCCGCCGCCGTATCGCGGCAAGCACCTCGAAGCCGTCCTGTCCCGGCAGCTTGATGTCCAGCACCACCAGGTCGGGCCGCAGGCGCTGGTGATGCGCAAGGCCCGTGGTGCCGTCGCGGGCGCAGATCACGCGAAACCCTTCGCGCGCAAAATAGCTTTCGAGGATCTCGGCGATCTCGGGTTCGTCCTCGACGATCAGTATCAGGGCATCGGTCATGCGGGGGCCTTCTTCAACGCGGGTTGGGCTGTCGGACGGGTCAGGCGGCTGACGCCAACATAGAGCAAGGGGACGAAGAAAACGCCCAGCACCGTGGCGGAGATCATGCCGCCGAAGACGCCGGTGCCGATGGCATTCTGGATCTCGGATGCCGCGCCCCGGGCGATCACCAGCGGCACGACCCCGAGGATGAAGGCCAGCGAGGTCATGACGATCGGGCGCAGACGCAGGCGCGCGGCCTGCAGGATGGCGCGATGCAGTCCCATGCCGTCCTCGCGCAGATGGCGGGCGTATTCGACCATGAGGATCGCGTTTTTGGCAGACAGTCCGATGATCGTAACGAGGCCGACCTTGAAGAACACGTCGTTGTCCGTGCCGCGCAGCAGCACGGCGGTCACGGCGCCGAGGACACCCAAAGGCACCACCAACATCACCGCCACGGGCACCGACCAGCTTTCGTAGAGGGCTGCCAGAACGAGGAACACGATCAGCATGGAGGCCGCCATCAGCATCGGCGCCTGGCTGGCCGATTGCTTTTCCTGCAGCGACTGTCCGGTCCATTCCACGGCGAACCCCTGCGGCAGTGCGAAGGCCAGACGCTCCATCTCGGCCATGGCCGCGCCGCTCGACACGCCGCTTGCCGCCTCGCCAGAGATGCGCGCGGCCGGGTAGCCGTTGTAACGGTCGAGTTGCGAGGGCGTGTTTTCCCAGACCGGGGTGATGACCTCCGACAGTGGCACCATACCGCCTTGGGCATTGCGCACCTCGAGCCGCAGCACGTCCTCCACATGCATGCGCGCGGCGGCTTCGGCCTGCACGATGACCTGCTGCATCCGCCCCCGATAGGGGAAATCGTTCACATAGGTCGATCCGACAGCGGTCCCGATGGCGTCGGTGATCGCGTCGAACGCCAACCCCAGCGCCTGCGCCTTCTCGCGGTCGATCCGGAGCGCGATGGCCATGCCGGCGGGCAGGCCCTCGCTCATCACTGAAGACAACAGCGGGCTGGCCTCCGCCGCGGCGATCAGCTGATCTTCGGCCGCCTTCAGCGCGGCAGGGCCGGCATTGGCGCGATCCTCCAGCCGCAGCGAAAAACCCGATGTCGTGCCCAGCGACTCGATTGCCGGGGGTTTCATGATCATGGCTGTTCCTTCGGGTATTTCCGCCATTGCGGCCTCCGCCGCGGCGATCTCCTCGTCCACGCTGGTCGTGCGCTTATCCCAGTCCTTCATGCTGGTGAAGGCCTGGGCAGCATTCGGCCCCGAACCCGAGAATCCGAACCCGAGGATCACCGTGTTCTCGACGATGTCGGGGCGGGTCGCGGTGTGCGCCTCGTAGGCGGCGATCACGTCGCGCGTGCGCTCCGCCGTCGCGCCGGCGGGCAGTTCGAACATGGCCATGAAGTTGCCCTGATCCTCGTCGGGGACGAAGGAGGTCGGGATCCGTGTGAAAACGAGCCCCATGACCGCGACAAGCACGAGGTAGAGCACGATCATCCGCCCGCCGCGCCGCAGGGTCCAGCCTACCCAGCCGGTGTAGGCCCCTGTCACCGCGTCGAAACCGCGGTTGAACACGCCAAAGAAACCACCGGCCCTGCCATGGCCCGCGACGGGACGCAGCACCGTGGCGCAGAGCGCGGGCGTCAGCGTCAGCGCAAGGACGGATGAAATCAGGATCGACACCGCCATCGACAGCGCGAACTGCCTGTAGATCGCGCCGACCGATCCACTGGCCAGACCCAGTGGAATGAAAACGGCGGCCAACACAAGCGTCGTGCCGATAACGGCGCCGGTGATCTCGCGCATCGCCTGTTGTGTAGCCTCCTTCGGCGGCAGAGCCTGCCGCATCATGATCCGCTCGACGGATTCGACCACGACGATGGCGTCGTCCACGATGATGCCGATGGCCAGCACCATGCCGAACATCGTCAGGACGTTGATCGAGAACCCCGCCATCCACATCACGGCAAAGGTGCCCAGCAGCGCGATCGGCGCGACGATGGCCGGGATCAGCGTGTACCGGACGTTTTGCAGGAACAGCAGCATTACCGCAAAGACCAGCGCCATCGCCTCGACCAGGGTCTGGATCACCTTTGAGATCGACACTTTCACGAAGGGCGCGGTGTTGTAAGAAATCGAGATCTCCATGTCCTCGGGCATGGCGGGGCGCAACGCCTCCAGCCGCGCCTCGATGGCGGCGGCGGTCCGGACGGCATTGCCACCAGGCGTCATCTGGATCGCAGCGGAGGCTGCCGCCTTTCCATTGCTGCTGACGCTGAAGGCCGTGGTCTGCGCCGCCAGTTCCAGCCGCGCGACATCACCCAGAATCAGACGCGCACCGTCGGTCGTGGCCCGCAGCGGGATCGTGGCAAAGGCCTCGGGCGACGTCAGCTGTCCCTGGATGGTGAGCGGCGTCGAGATCCGCGTGCCCGGCACAGTCGGGCCATCGCCGATGCGCCCGGGCGCGGCCTGCGCATTCTCGCGCGCGATGGCGTCGGTCACGTCGCTCATCGTCAGCCCATAGGCCGAAAGCTTTGCCGCATCGACCCAGACCCGCAGCGCCCGATCCGATCCGAACTGCTGCACCCGCCCGACACCGGGCACGCGTTTCAACTCCTCGCCAAGGTTTCGGGTCAGGTATTCGCCAAGGCTCAGTTCATCGGTCGCGCCGGTCCGCGACTTGAGCGTGATGACCATCAGAAAACCCGATTCCGCCGCCTCGACACCGATGCCTGCGCGGCGCACCGGTTCGGGCAACAGGGCCTCCGCGTTCTTCAGCCGGTTCTGTACCTCTACCTGCGCCAGCTCAGTGTTCGTCCCGGGCTTGAAGGTGACGGTAATGTTTGCGCCGCCCGTCGAGTCCACGCTGGACTCGTAATACAGCACGTTCTTGACGCTGGAGAGTTCCTTTTCGATGGGCCGCACCACGCTGTTGCTGACGGTGGTCGCATCGGCCCCGGCGTAGGTCGTGAAGATGCTGACGCTGGGCGGCGCAATGTCGGGAAACCGGGCGACCGGCAGTTGCGGGATCGCGACGATCCCGGCAAGCGCGATGAAGATCGCGATGACCCAGGCAAAGACCGGGCGCAGGATAAAAAACTGGGCCATTTTTGTTCGCTTTTCAGGAGGATGTGTCAGGTTGAGAGGGGGCGCCGGGGCGCGTCGTGGCCGGAACTGTCACTCCGTCCGGGACGCGCTCCTGCCCCCGCACCGCAACGTTCTCGCCCGGCTTCAGTCCGGACGCGACGATGACGCGATTGCCGACGCGTTCGCCCAGCCGCACATCGCGACGCGCAGCCAGACCGTCGGGCGAGACGACAACAATTTGCGCGCCGCCGTCACCGGTGCGCAGGACGGCATCCTCCGGCACCAGGAGAGCGCACGGGATGACGCCATGCGGCAGAGTTGCACGCACGAACATCCCCGGAAGCAGGGCCAGGTCGGGGTTTGCGGCCTCGATTCGAACGCCGACATACCCGGTGCCCTGATCGACGATGACGTCAGAGGATTTCAGCGCGCCGGTCAGGGGACGCGCGCCGTCCCGGTCCCTCAGCACCGTGACCGCCCCCAGCCCTTCTTCCGCGGCGATCATCACCGCGTCGAGGTCTTCCACCGGCAGCCGAAGGTCGATTGTCACCGTATCGAGATCCTGCACCACCGCGAGGGGCTTGTCGCCTCTGACCGTGACCAGCCCGCCGATCTCGGCGAGCCCGGCCGCGACGTAGCCGTCGATGGGCGCGCGCAGCGTCGCAAAATCGAGGTCGAGACGCTTGCGCTCCACCACGGCGCGGGCTTCGGCAACGCCCGCCTTTGCGATTTGCAGGTCATTGTGGGCAGTGTCGTTGCTCTGTCGGCTGACGGTGTTCCGCGTCAGCAGGGAATCCGAACGCTCGACCGCGCGCTTTGCCTGGGCCTCGGCGATTTCGGCGCGCAAAAGGGCCGCCTCTGCCACGTCGAGGTCGGCCTGCAGCGGCGCAGGGTCGATGCGGAACAGAACGTCCCCAGCCGCAACCTTGGCGCTTTCCGCGACGTGCCGCTCGAGGATCAGCTCCCCGACTTGCGGACGAATTTCAACCCGTCGATGGGCAGAGACGCGGCCTGCATAGTCGGACGACAGCACGATCCGTTCGGATTCGACCGGGCGCACCGTCAAGTGGACCGTCGTTTCCCCCGCGGGTTCTTCCGCCACGGCCGAATGGGGGAGGTTGTCGAACTGGAAGATGGCCAGCGCTCCGCCCATCAGGCCGATGCAGGCGGCGATCAGAATCTTGCGGCGTGTCATGTTGCGTCCCGTTGCAGTCATACCGCCGCCAAATAGCATCGGGCGATGGAGGAACCTCCGAGATTGCGTGGAGATTGCGTGGAGGCCAGACCTTGCGGTCAGTGCAGCCTCCCGAGACGCGACCACTGTTCGGGCAATGTGCGGCCTGAATGATCCTGTGAACACCTGTGCGGCTTGCGGCATTTGCAACCGGGACATGACGCGCGGCGGTGTGGTCGGGCGTGGCTCGGAATTTCTCTGGTCCGTCCTCTCCTCATGATGACCCGTTCTGCCAAAGTCAGGTTGGCGAGGGCTTCAGTCGAGGTGGCTTCGAATATACCCTCAACTAACGCAAAACGCCCCAGATACTCTCAAGACGCCCCGCGGGGATTTTGGACGGTTCGCGCGCCAAGGTCCGCTTCACGGAATGTTCCATGCCGATTTCGCACCCGCAGCAAAATTCCGCTTCCCGCCGACTCCGTGGAAAAACTCCCGTTCGCTGGCGCAGAATATCGACGGCTGAACGTGGCGCGACGCGAAAGCGGAACTTCCCTTCTTGCATTGTGTTGTGAATATACTTCTCAAGCACATGCCCAATCGGCAGAAGTGCCAAATCCGTTGCCAGTGTCCCACGGGTACTGACGTCAGACAGGCTGGATCAGCTTACGCAAACTGGCTTGCTGCACCCAAGGGAAGTTTTCGCGAAAGTCATGATAAGTTGGCTCTCACGTTTTTTCCATTTGAAGGCGGCTGAAATGGCCGTTTTTTGACCAATGCGTTTTGGCCCGGCCCTGTAATATTTAGATGAATATGGAAAATCAGACTGCTACGACAGGACAGGCGCGAAGCCCCCAATATTCGTTAACGAGGCCTTCGGCGCGCAGGTTGGCAACGAGGCGATCGCTCAGGAACACAACAGTCCTGAAAACCCTTTGCTCGACCCACAAATCCGCCCCTTGCAGGGCCTTTTCACTCAAGCTCATCCGATTGTCCCCCTCCAACACGACCGGCGGATCCCAAACGTCGAAATCCGGGCCATATGGCTGCCGCGCATTCGGAGAGTGCTCTGGAAGAAAGGTGTTTTTCAGCTGGCACACATAGAGCACGCAGAACCCTTCATGAGCGGGCGTCTTGCGGTCATTTTGAAACAGGGTGACCGACTTGATGAGGTTGTCGCCCATATCATGACGGTCGAAAACCGCCTTTACTTGCGGCGAGATGAAGCCAAAGGCATTTGCATAGAACAGGTGCGCATGATTCGGTCGCACCAACGGCTTGGATTTCGTTGGCTCGTAGAACCAGTCGGGGATCTCTGCGGCATTAATAGGCTCGGACCGCGCCATTTTGTCGCCGAGCGCGTAGAGCTGGGGATCGAGCAGCGGAAGTTTGATGTCTTCTTGCTTTGGATCGTTCCAGGCCTTCCTCAGCATCGATTCATTGGAGGCCTGGCAAAGCCAGATTCGGTCCCGGGCGTCGTATGTCTCTGTCATCGTATGTCTCCGGTTTCATTTTTCAGGCTGGCTAGGGTCAGGATTCAAAACCAATAGATGACGGTTGCGGCCAGAGCGATGGCTGAGAGGAAGACCCTGGGACAACGATCATAGCGTGTCGCCACACGCCGCCAGTCCTTGAGCCTGCCGAACATGATCTCGATGCGGTTGCGTCGTTTGTATCGGCGCTTGTCGTATTTGACCGGCGTCTTGCGTTGCTTTCTGCCAGGGATGCAGGCCCGTATCTCTTTGTCTTTTGACGCGTCCCTGAACCAGTCGGCGTCATAGCCACGATCCCCGAGCAACCAGTCGACCTTTGGCAGGCTGCTGAGCAGC